>SYGM01000072.1 GCA_005799545.1 Planctomycetia bacterium
ACATGCAGCGCTCCGCCGGTCGTGTAGCCCTTCAGCTCCGACAGGTTGAGCGACTCGAAGACGACGCCCTGACCGGCAAACGAAGCATCGCCGTGGATCAGGATCGAGAGCGACTTGCGGCGCGCGGCATCGCCCGAGCGGTCACCGCGCGCGCGCACCCGCCCGAGGGCCACCGGGTTGACGAACTCGAGGTGGCTGGGGTTGAAGCACAGCGACAGGTTGACCTTCGCGCCGCTGGAGGTCTCGAAGACGCTCGTGTGGCCGAGGTGATACTTCACGTCCCCGCGGCCGCGGTACTTCTCGGGCTCCTGGTCCGCGAACTCCTTGAAGATGCGGCCCGGGGCCTTGCCGAGAATGTTGGTGAGCACGTTCAGGCGGCCGCGGTGGGCCATGCCGAAGACCACGTCGTCGACGCCCTGCTCGGCCGCGCGCTCAAGCGCCAGATCCAGCAGCGGAATGAGGCTCTCCGAGCCTTCGAGCGAGAAGCTCTTCGATCCGAGGAATTTCTTCTGCACGAACTCCTCGAACATCACGGCATCGGTCAGCCGGCGCAGGATGCGGATCTGCTCGCGCTTGGACAGCACGATGCGGTTCTCCGACAGCTCCATGCGCTCCTGGAGCCAGTTCTTCTTCTCCAGGTTGTCGATGTGCATGAACTGCACGCCGATCGAGCGGCAGTAGGTGTTCTTCAGCTTCTGCACGATCTCGCGCAGCGTCATCGTGGCCTGTCCGCCGAAGGCGCGCGCCGAGAAGGGGCGCTCCATGTCGCCTGGTCCGAAGCCGTAGAAGGCCGGATCGAGCTCGGGGAAGTCCGCCCGGGCCAGACCCAGCGGGTCGATCTTCGCGATCATGTGACCCCGCACGCGGTAGGAGCGCACGAGCATGTCGATGCGCTCCTGCATCGGGGCATCCGCGGGGGAGCCCGCCACGCCGTCAGAGGGCGGGTTGAAGATGCTGGCCGGCTCGAAGCTGGGGCCCAGTCGGGCCTCACCTGCCGGCAGGGCGGCGAAGTAACGCTGCCACTCCGGGGAGACGCTCGCCGGGTCGCTCTGGTATTGGGCGAACAGCTCCTCGACGAAGGCCAGATTGACGGGGTTGGGCGAGGGTTCGGAGGGGCGCATGCAGGGTAGGGGCGCGTGAGAAAAAACGGCCGCTCATTATACGAGATCGGCAGGGGGGACCGGGGCACGGATCGCCTTCGAGCACCCCGGGGGGCTTTCCCGGAAATGGGACGGCTCTCCGCGCCATCCCGAGCCTGACAGGCAGGGGAAAAGTCGGGTCACGCCAAGGCCCGCCTTTCGATGGAGTACCCGTACGCTCAGGAGACGCAATCGGAGCCACTCATGATGAAAGCCGCCCATGTCCTGCTGTTTCTGTTCCTGTCCGCTCTCTCCGTCCGCGCCCAGACCACTTTCAGCGATGTCCATCCGGTATTCGTGACGCGCTGCTACTCCTGTCACACGCTGGGCGGGTATGGGGGCCTTGCGATCGGCGACAGCAACATCAACCTGGCCTACTCCGACTCGCAGTTGCCGTCCTATTACAGCCCCGGTCAGACCAAGGGTTACGCGTCGCTGATCCGGATTCTGGACGGGACCATGCCGCTGGTCGGTGGTTGCACGGGTGATCCGACCGTCGATGCCGGCAATCCGGCCTGCGCCACAGCTGAGGAGATCAGCCTGCTGCAGTCGTGGATCACCGATGGTCAGTTGGGCCCGACCCCGAGCACCGGCATCAGCTTCTGCGACGGGGATGGCAGCGGCACGGGCTGTCCTTGCAACAACTCCGGCATCAGCTACTCCGGCTGCGCGCACTCCGCTTCGGAACTCGGTGCACGCCTGCAGGCCAGCGGAACCGCGAGCCTCACATCGGACACGCTGCTGCTGAAGGGCAGCCGTCTGCCGAATACCTCGGCGGTCTTCGTGCAGGGCACGCAGCAGGCCAACGGCGGTCTGGGAACGGTATTCGGCGATGGCCTGCTGTGCGTGGGGGGCAGTCTGGTGCGTCTGGGCACGCGCATTCCGTCCGGCGGGATCGCGACCTACCCGCAGCCGGGAGAGGCATCCGTTTCGCTGAAGGGGCTGGTGCCCTCGGCGGGCACGGTGCGGCACTACCAGGTGCTGTTCCGCAATCCCGGCTCGTACTGTGTGCCCGCGACCTCCAGCGGCAGCAATGGCATCCGCATCACCTGGACGCTGTAAGTCCACAGAAACCAGTTCCTTAGACTAAAAGTCGAGTCTATAAGCTTAAACATCTGGGCTTTTAGTCTAAGCATGGATATTGTTGTGGCTCCCCACTCCCCCGAGCCCCGCACGCCATGACCCAGCACAATCACCTGCGCACCTTCCTCGAGATCCCCTACGACAAGATGGAGGCGCTCAACCTCGAGGCCAAGGCCCAGCGCCTCGACCGCGTCGATCCCGAGAAGCTCAAGAAGGAGCGCATCAAGTACCTCGAGAGCGAGAAGGACATCAAGGCCGTCACCGTGTGCTTCACCGACCTCGAGGGTCGGCTGCACATGCTGGACTACGACAAGAAGTTCCTGCTGAAGAGCTACGACAACCTGACCTTCGACGGCAGTTCGATCCGCGGCTTCTCCGTTCAGGCCGAGAGCGATCTGCGCCTGGGCATCGACTGGGCGGCCTTCTACTGGCTGCCTTCGGATGTCTTCGGCCCGGGCAAGGTGCTGGTCTTCGGCGAAGTGCTCGGCCGCGATGGCAAGGCCTACGAGGGCGACCTGCGCGGCCGCCTCAAGCAGTACCTCGCGCAGCGCTACGAGAAGGATGGCTCGATCTGCTACGCCGCCAACGAGATCGAAGGCTTCCTGTTCAAGGGTCGCGATGCCGAGCGCCACTTCCACGAGCTCGGACGCTTCGACTATGTCTCCACGGGTGGCTACTACCACTCGCTGCCGAGCGATCCGCTGCGCCAGTTCATCGACGCCGCTGCCGAAGCTCAGCGCGCGATGGGCTTCACCAACGAGAAGGACCACCCCGAAGTGGCCCCGAGCCAGTTCGAGATGAACTTCTCGTACTCGGAGGCGCTGATCGCCGCCGACCAGTTCCAGCTCTACAAGCTGCTCTGCCGCCAGATCGCCGCGCGCATGGACATGACGGCCTCATTCCTGCCCAAGCCCGTGGTCGGCATCAACGGCTCGGGCGCGCACACCAACATTTCGGTGGGCAAGGGCAAGACCAACCTGTTCCACGACAAGAAGGGGCAGGACGGCGTCTCGAAGCTGGCTTGGCAGTTCATCGACCGCATCCTGAACTCGGGCTCGGACATGTGTCTGATCCTCAACCCCAGCGTCAACGCCTACCGCCGCCTCGACCCGCACTTCGAGGCGCCCAACCAGATCAAGGTGTCGCCGGTCGACCGCGGCTCGATGATCCGCATTCCGCTCGGCAACGAGAAGAGCGCACGCATCGAAGTCCGCTCGGTCGGACCGGACACGAACATCTACATGACGCTCTACACGCTGTTCCGCACCGGCTTCGACGGTCCGGATGCCGACCCCAAGGACGAGGCCAAGCGCACGCGCACACGCTTCCTGCCGGACAACATCTTCGACAGCATTCGCCTCTACAAGCAGAGCGAGTGGATGCGTCAGCTGTTCGGCGAGCGGGTGCACGACAAGTTCGCCGAGCTCAAGCTCGCGCAGGCCGAGCGCTGCCCCAAGGCGCTGGGCACAATGGTCAAGGCCTGTGAAGTGCAATTCCACCACGAGGTCACCAACCAGTACCTCTGGAACCACTTCTGATCGCAGCCTATTGCGTCGTGCCTATACCAAATAGCGCGCCCCTGCCGTGCACACGCGGTGCATGACGGGGGCGTGCTTTCATGCCGCGGCAGCGGCTGCCAGTCACTTGAACATGACTTCGTCCTTGAGCGAGTAAAGGATCGCCAGCATCTCGCGGCGTTCACCCTCACCCACTCCGTGCTTCTCGAGCACCTTCAGCACGTCATCGATAGCCGCGACGAGCTCGCGTTCGTTGAGGTTCATTCCCTTGTGCGCCGTCGGCATGTCACGGCCCTCATAGATCTCCGGACCTCCGGTGCCCATGCCGATGAATGTGCGCACGTTGATCTCTAGCTTCGCGGTGTCGACGATCTCGAAACGCGTTCTGATCAGAGGGTTTGCCAAGTGGGCCTTGACGATATCGCGGGCGATGGCGGCGACCTTGGGCGCACCACCGAGGCGGTCATAGAGGCTGTTTGTCATGTGCAATCGCTGTCCTGATGGGTGGGGTAGAGGGATGAAAACGGACAGTAGTCGCGATGCGGGTGGGTTGCATGAGCTCTAGATGAGATCGCGGGCCAGCCAACTTCAGGAGATGAAGCGGTAGCCCCTGCCGCGCACGGTGGCCAGTGCACCGTTTCGGGCACCGAGCTTTTTGCGCAAGGCCAGCAACACGACGTCTACGACATTGCTTTCGACGGTGTTTTGCTTCTGACCCCAGGCCGCATTCAGCAGCTTCTCGCGGCTCACGATCGCGCCGCGGGCTTGCATGAGCGTCCTCATCACGCCGAACTCGAGCTGTGTCAGAGATGTGCGTGCTCCGTCCATGACCAGCTCGCGCGTGGCTTCGTCCAGCTCTATTTCATCATGGAGCCGCAACTCGCGCCTCACCATGCGGCGCAACCAAGCATCCACGGATCCCGGACCGAATTCGAGCAGTGCAGTCGCCTGCTGCAATTCCGCATCGGCGCAGGCCACCTTGAAGCCCAGCTCCTGCGCCGCGGATACGTAAGGCATCAGATCCCTCACGGCAAGGTAAACGCGTTGCAGCGAAGGGCGCAACTCGAGGTACGAGCGCTTGACATCCAGCCAGCAGGCGGCCTGCACGGGCGAGGGCGCTTCGCCGGACTCAGATCCGAGCCAGCGACGCAGGAACAAGGCCTCCCGCGGCTTGATCGGGCCTTGGGCCGACAAGTGTGTCGCCCAAGCGTTTGTCATGGGATCCGAGGACAGCGCGTCGGGCGATGTCGTCGCCGGATCAAACATGATGTAGAACCCCACTACGAACCGCTCCGCGTCACGCACGACGTGAAACGCAGTTGGCAGCGCACTCCACCAGTGCGCTGCCATGACCCGTCCCGCAGAACCGTCGTGTTTCTGTGCGATCTGAAGCACGGTCTCCAGATCCGCCGGGCGAGCGCGCTCCACAACAAGCTTGTGTTGCGCGCTCGGGAAGAAGGCTTCGCGAATGATCGGATTGTCGACCAAGTGGATCACATCCGCCGTGTAGCGCCACAGGTCAGAGACTGCAATCTCGCCTGCACTGCGTTCCAACTCGCGCCAAGCCGCTCGCCTGAAGGCGGTGAAGCGCGCCGGGTCGGAGGCCTTCAGTCGATGCGTGATGGCTTCTTGAACGGCAGGGTGCAGCACAAGTCCGTCCTTGCGCGCCTCCACAACCGGTGATTGCGCCAAGCGCTCGTAGAGCAACCCAGCATCCGTCTCGCCGCACATCGCGGCGAGCAGAGGAATCGTGAGTCGACGCACCGAGGCCATCGCCTCCAGCGCGACGCGCAGTGATGCATCCGATCCCTCGAGGAAGTAGTGGGACAGCTGGTTGACGGTCTCGTGCAATGCCAAGTCGTCTGGGAACTCGCCGTGATGCTGCTGGGCCGCTGCCCCTGCCAGTCGCAGAGCAAGCGGGTGACCACGCGCGAAATCGAGGATTCGCCCCGCTACCGGTCCGGAAATGTCAGCTTGCTCAAGTACCAGCCGAGCTGCCGAGGAATCAAGTTCACGCAGCCGAAGACTGACATGCAGGCCTTCCGCCGCAACCCAGGCAGCATTTGGCGGCCGACGTGAACACAGTACGAGCCGAAGAGAGGGATTCCGCGGCGCTAACTGGTCACGAATCCAGGCGTCCAGCAGCAGGAACGAGTCGTAGTTGTCGAGACACACGGCCCCATGCAGGCCCCCCGGTGCGCGGAGATTCATGCCCGCCGCCGCGAGAGCGCACATCATCCCCTGCTCTGTGGGCTCGATCGCGCGGCAATCGAGCACCCGCACCTCCAGGCCGTTCCGGAAGGCCCGTACGGCGAGTTCACGCAGCAGGCTTGATTTCCCGATACCTGGCACACCATGCACATGCGCGATCTGCGGGCCGCCCGGCCTCAGCAGCAACAGCAGCGTCGCCAGCTCGGCCTCCCTGCCTACTAGCTGTACGGTCTGTTGCGTGACATTTGGCGAGTCGGCGGGAATCACCACCGGATTCTACTCCATGTTCGGCCTGCCGGGGATTCTGTCACAGCGGCGCGCCCGTGCGCTTGTGCACGAGCGTGCCGACGCTGCTGATCGATGCACGCAAGAACGCGCTGGTTCAGGACTGGGGACCACGGCTCCTCCGCGAGGTCGCTCAGTGGTACTAGTCCCCAGGTCAGTTCAACGGCCGGCGCCGCCGCAGAGTTCCGCGACGAACTCCGGCACGCCGGCCGTCGCCGTTTTCGCGATCCGCCGCACGGGCCGCGGACAGGCGATCCGGTCCGCAGAGGGATCGATCAGCGTGATGGGGGAATCGCCGGGTACATGCTCCAGCAGGCTCGCTGCAGGGTAGACCTGCAGCGAAGTCCCGATCACGGCGAAATGCGTGGCGCGCTCGGCCAGCGCGACGGCCGGGCCGATCATCGGCACGGCCTCTCCGAACCAGACCACGTTCGGGCGCAGCTGCGAGCCGCGCTCGCAGAGCATGCCCTCGCGCAACTCCCAGCCGTCGATGTCGTAGACAAGCGCGGGGTCGAGGCTGCTCTGCGACTTGCGGATCTCTCCATGCAAGTGCAGCACGCGCGACGAGCCTGCGCGCTCATGCAGGTCGTCGATGTTCTGCGTGATGATCCAGGTATCGAAATGCGATTCGAGCTCGACGAGTGCGCGGTGGGCGGCATTGGGTTGGGCCGCCAGCACGGACTGGCGCCGCTGGTTGTAGAACTCCTGCACGAGCGTGCGAGTGCGCTGCCAGGCCTGCGGGGTGGCGACATCCTCGATCCGGTGCCCTTCCCAGAGTCCATCCGCGCCGCGGAAGGTCTGCAGTCCGCTTTCAGCGCTGATGCCGGCGCCGGTGAATACGATCAGGAGCGGCGCCACAAGAGACAGAGCAGCAGGCCGGCAATCAGGGAACCGAGGCTGAGGCCGATCGCCAGCCGGATGGTGCGAGATTCGTAGGCGAATTCCAGCTCGTAGTTGCCCTTGGGGAGCGCCACCGCACTGAAACCGTAGTTGGCTCGCTCGAGCGGAACTTCCTTGCCGTCGATGCGGGCCACCCAGCCGGGGTAGCGGGCTTGACTGATCGAAAGCCAGCCGGCTTGCGTGCGTTCGATGCGCAGACGGTACCGCGTGGGCGAGCTCTCGAGCACCAGAGGAGCCGCCGCGCCCGCCTCTTCAGGAGCGACGACCACCATGCCCAGCTGCGCGACCTTCTCGGGATCATCCTTGAGGATCGTGTAGCGCGCGAACTCCTCTTCGGGAATGGTCTCGATGCTCTTCCAGTCGAACTTGTTGGCGAGGAAGGTGGCCTCGTCTTCGATCCAGACGATGGACTTGCCATCGTTGAGCACCATGTAGACCTTGACCGAAGAGGCGATCTTGACGAGTCGGGCCGCCTTGCGGTGATCGAGGTGCGTGCGCTCGGCGTCGATGTCGCCGCGCGTGCTGTAGTTGCAGCGCACCAGCAGCCGCTTGGGATCGAACGTGGGGGCGCGCAGCAGGGCAATGCACTCGCTGTCCGACTCGGCCTCGACCGCACCGCCCACAACCGTGAACATGGAAGAGGCGTTGCGATAGCGATACAGCCCGTAGTCGCCGATCTGCTCCATGAGTTCGAAGCGATCGTCATTGAACGTGAAGTCGAAGATCAGCTCGCCGGGCAGTTTGTCGGAACCCAGGCGGGCTTCGCCCTCGCTGTAGGCGAGCAGCGAGTGCCCCCAACCGAAGACACGCGTGCCGCCATTGTTCTCGGCGGGCTCGATCTCGATGCGGTAGCGCCGGCCGCCAGACTCCTCGAGCCGCGCGAAGCGGATCACGACGGGACGACCCGGCGGCGAGGCCTTGGGGTCGAGCGGGAAAGACTGCTGCCTGCGTGAATAGATCGAAGCGCGAATCTGCGCCGTGCTCAGCAGCTCTTCGTGGCGGATGCGGCCGTCCGTTTCATCCACGATGCGGAAGCGGAAAGGCTGGTCAGGCGCATCGGGATAGGCCGAGAGGTACACCATGACCGACTGCAGGCCCGCCTCATGGCAGGTGAAGCTCTGGCTCAGCGGGCGGCCATGGACGATCTCATGGCGGAGGAGTCCCTGCTCTGCATTGCGCGGCAATCGTGCCAGGCCGGAGTCAAACCCGATCCAGTTCCACTTCGCGAGCACCCACTGCGTTCCGAAGAGCTTGAGCGCCCGCTCGCTGCCCTTCATCAGCGGGCGCCAGTTGTGCGTGTCGCCGAACACGACCCGGTGCAGCGTGTCCAGATCGCGCACCCAGAGCGCATCGTAGTTGGGCAGGATATTGAGACGCCAGACCAGGTTGGTCATCGGAGGCAGCGCATCCTCTCCCAGGATCGCCACGCGCTCTTCGCCGACTCTTGCCTTGAGCTTGGCGAGCTCCGGCGTGACAGCGAAGAACATGTTGTCTTCGCACACGGGGTTGTAATCGTGCCAGCGCCAGCCGGTGGGCAGGAACACCAGCGGCAGAAAGCCCAGCGAGAGCAGGCTGCGCAGTCGGGCATGCCGCAGCACCAGCAGTGCGGCCGCCAACGCGCATCCAAGGGCGAACCACCAGCCCGCTCTGGCAATGTGCGTCGGAACGAAGGGCGCGAACTTGTCGTGGTTGGGGCTGGAGATACGGGAGAACTCCGCGATCAGTCGATCGGCCCCGATCAGGTTCGCGGAAGCGAAGGCGGCGGCGCACAGAAGCAGTGTCAGAGCCGGGATCCAGCGGCGCTCACGCGATTCGCGGACGATCCAGTCGAGCATGATCGCAGCGAGCACGGCCACGCAGAACAGCCAGTCGCCCTGACTGCGGTTCATGGGAGCCATGTCGAGCGTGGGGATCAGCGCGAAGAACTTTGAGACGCCGAAGAGGTTGTAGGCGTAGCCCAGCCAGAGCACTCCGAAGATCCAGAAGAAGCGCGCATGGAAACCGCGGCCGAGCAGCGAAACGGCGAGCACCGCGAGGAAGGTCGCGAGCGCGCCGATGTGCGCCGTGAGGATCAGCTCGTAATTGGGCGGCGGGATCTCGTATCCCAGCAGATACGGTCCTCGCGGCGTTCCGAGAATGTCCGGAAACATCGACAACGGCCAGAAGCGCGGATCCAGCGGAGTCTGCACGGAGCTGCGCTGCTCGTAGACGCGGCTGTTGTGGAGGTATTCGAGGAAGGGCAGGATCTGGAGAGCGCCGATGCCCGCGGCAATCACGCAGGCCAGGCTCAGCCCGATTGCCAGCTGCCGCAGTGCGCGGGTCGCCCCGGGATCACGGCGGTGGTCGTACCAACTGCCCGCGAGTCGTGCCGCTGCGTACGCGCCCACCAGCAGTGCCGCGAAGTAAAACGGCTCGGGATTGCCGGCGAAGATGCCGACCACCATCACGATCGCGAGGCCCACCAACTCGCCGCGCCAGCGCTGGCCTTTCAGGGCGGCCCGCAGGGCGCGCTCGACGAACAGGCAGCCGCCGGGGAGCACCACCAGCGCACCGGGGTGGGGGTAGGCCAGCAACAGCACGTTGTGGCCGCTGTACATGAAGGCCAGTGCGCCAAACACCGCTGGCACGAATTCGAGCCGGATCTCCCGCAGGAAAAGGTAGGTCAGGAATCCGAGCGCGAACAGTTTCAGTGCCGCGCTGAGGATCAGCGCCAGCTTGAACGAGAAGAGATAAAAAGGCAGCGAGAACGGCGAGAGCACCGCGGACTGATAGTTCGCGAAATGCGGCGCGCCGGTGCCGCTGAGCGGATTCCACCAGGGGAAGCGTCCGGCCGCGAATTCATCGCGCGCGAACATGGCCCATGGCTGCATCTCGGTCGGCGGATCCGAAAGCGCGGCGTTGTAGGGCGCATGGCCGGGATCCACCTTGAGCAGCGAGAAACTCTGCAGCAGATCGGCAGTCGAGTAGTGCACCTCGGAGTAGCGGCTGACCGGCTCCCACAGGAACGCGAGCAGCGAGATCATCAGCAGCAGCGCGGCGTGCAGAGTCTGTGACTGCAGCGGTCGGCTCATCGGCGCAGCTCCCCGGCGCGGGCGCCGAGTGTCGTGTCGAGGAACTCGGCGAGGATGCGGTGGCCCTCGGCGCTCAACTGACCATCGCGGTAGAGCTCATCCACCGGTTTGCCGCTGTCCTGAAAGGCCTTCTTGGGCGAAAACGCCGTGAACTTTGCTTCCGGCGCGAGCTTTTCGATCACCGTCAGGTAGCCCTGAGCCACGGGCGAGCGGCCGCGCAGCAGGGCCTCGCCCGGGATCGGAAACAGGATCAACTTGGTGCCGGAAGCCTTGATCTCCTGTCCCAGCGCGCGCGTCTGCTCGAAGAACTCGCTCCACAGCACGCGCCGCACACCCTTGACGTCGAAGGTCTGCTGTGCGGCACGGAGGCGCTCTTCATCGAGGACTTGACGACGCCATGACCAGTAGGAACCGTTCTGGATGTCGAGCAGCCAGTCCGCGTACTGCAGCAGACGCGCGGAGCTGCGCACGTCGTCGAAGCGACCCGGCTGTGCCTGAAAGCGCTGCGGATCGGAGAGTCGCTGATCGTCGCTGATGCCCTGAACGGCGGCGGTCAGCTCATCCGTGCCGCCATGGCACAGGAAGACGACATCCGGCTGCAGCACGGAGAGATCGCGCCGCCAGCGTTCCATCGACATGCGCACGGTGGCGCCTTCGCAGGCCGCCACGAGGCACTCGGTCGGCTGCCCACGCTGTTCGAGCGTCTGAGCGAATTGCGCGGCCCACGTGGCCTGCCACGGCATGCCGGTCCCGAACGCGGCTCCCGAGCCAAGCACGGCAATGCGCAACCGGGAGGGATCCCGCGCTTCGGCGACCATCGGCCCGCGCATTGCACGCTCATTGACGGATTCCCTCGGAGCCCACGGAATCGCAGCGCCTGGCTTGAGGATCCACATGCGCTCGCTCTGCGACTCGTAAGGACCGGAGGGCGGCTGCATGTTGCGTTCCCACCCGGCCGGGTATCGGAAGCGGCACGCCCGCAACGCAATTTCACCCGCAACAGCAAACGCCGCAACGAGCAGGGCAGCTCTTTTCCAGGGCAACGGGGGGGCCATCAACCGCAGGATCTCTCTCCTTCGATTCTAAACCTGAAATCGCCGTTGCCAATGGAGGGTCCGGCGGCAAATCTGAAGCGATCTTGAAGCGGACCCTTGCCTGTCTGGCTCTGCTGACGAGCCTGCTCCCTGCCTGCCACTCTCCCGGAGTTCCCGTGGACATTCACAGCCATGCCCAGCCGGACGCGGTGCGCGTCACGCATGCCAGCCTCGATCTTGAGTTGGACTTCGCCGCCCGCATCGTGCGTGGCAGTGTTCGGCTGGATCTCGAGCGCAGGGATGCGCACGCCCCGCTCCGCGTGGATGCGCAGGCGCTGACCATCACTGCCGTTCGCGGCGTGGACGGGACGCCCCTTGCCCATACCCTGACAGGGGAGGATCCGGTGCTCGGCGGCACGCTGGAGGTCAGCCTGAGGCCGGAGGATCAATCGGTGGCGATCGACTATGCGACCACGGCCGACTGTCAGGCCCTGCAGTGGCTGCAACCCGAGCAGACACACGGTCGCAGGCAGCCTTTCCTCTTCACTCAAGGTCAGTCCATCCTCACGCGCACCTGGATCCCGCTGCAGGACTCACCGGGCGTGCGCATGACCTACGATGCCCGGATCCGCGCTCCGCAGGGTCTGGTTCCGGTGATGAGCGCGGAATCCCTCGGTCGCGATGAGCAGGGTGCTTACCGCTTCCGCATGCCGCAGGCCATTCCTTCGTATCTGATCGCGCTCGCGTGCGGCGATCTGGCCTTCGAGCCGATTTCCGAGCGCTGCGGCATCTGGGCGGACCCTGCGCTCGTGAAGTCCGCGCGTGCGGAACTCGAGGACACCGAGCGGATGATCGTCGAAGCCGAGCGGTTGTTCGGCCCGTATCGCTGGGGGCGCTACGACCTGATCGTGCTGCCGCCGGCGTTCCCGTTCGGAGGCTTGGAGTACCCGCGTCTGACCTTTGCGACGCCGACGATTCTGGCCGGGGACAAGTCGCTGGTGGCGCTGGTGGCGC
>SYGM01000073.1 GCA_005799545.1 Planctomycetia bacterium
GAGCACGGCAACGCAGCGGAGCACGGCAACGCAGCGGCGCTCCTGAGTCTGGGCGAGCTGCAGGCCCAGGCTGCGCCGGTGCGCGTGCTGCCCGGCGAAGCACCGGAAGGCAGCTGGCGCCGCCACTGGCTGGGCACGGACGCACTGGGCCGTGATTACGCCGCGCGCCTGCTGCATGGAGCGCGCATCAGCCTGCTTGTGGGCCTGCTGGCGGCCTTGCTGGCGAGCGCCGTGGGTGCGCTGGCGGGCGCCGCCGCGGGACTGTGGGGCGGCTGGGTCGATGCGCTTTGTTCCGCCTGCGTGGAAGTGCTGGCCTGCATTCCTGGACTACTGGTGGTGCTGCTGGTGATGAGCTTCGCGCGGGTCGGCAGCACGGGCTCGATGGCCTGGCTGGTGGTGGTGCTGGTGTTGTTCGGCTGGGCAACGCCGGCGCGCATGGTGCGTGCGCAGGCGCTGCGCGTGCGCGAGCTGGACTATGTGCTGGCGGCGCAGGGCCTGGGCTTCTCGCGCCTGCAGATTCTGCTGCGGCATGTGCTGCCCAACAGCATCGACTCGGCGTTGGTGGGTGTCGGCTTCCTCGCCGGCAGCGCGATCCTGCTCGAGAGCACGGTGTCGTTCCTCGGGGTCGGCATCGCCGAGCCCGTGCCCTCACTCGGCGCGCTGGTGGCTTCCGCGGTGGGCCGCAGCTGGTCGATCGTCTGCACCGGTGCCGTGCTGGCGCTGGTGCTGCTGCCTTGGCACGCGCTGACGGAGCTTCTGCGCGCGCGGCTGGAGAGCGGAAGGGGGGGCGCGTGAGCACGTCTGCATCTGCCGCATCGCCGCGGCTGTGTCTGCGGCAGTTGACCGTGCGGCACGCATTCGCGCCGGCGCCGACGCTGCGCGGACTTGATCTGGCGCTCGGCGCGGGCGAGGTGGTTGGCGTGCTCGGTGCTTCGGGTTGAGGCAAGAGCACGCTGCTGGCGGCGATCGCAGGCCTGCTGCCGGCGGAGTCCGGCAGCCTCGAGTTCGAAGGCGAGGTCCTGCCGGCGGTGCGCGAGAGCTCCCGTTCCGATGCTGCGCTCTGGAGCCGCGTGCGCGGCCGCGGCATCGGCTGGATTGCCCAGGATCCGCTGGCGGCCCTGCATCCGCTGCTGACCGTGGAGCAGCAGATCGGCGAGCAGCTCGAGGATCTGCCCGGTGCCGATGCGCGCACGCGCTGTCTGCGCTGGATGGAGCGCTGCGGTTTGGAGCGGCCGGAGCGTTTTCTTGCGCGCCATCCGCACCAGCTCTCGGGGGGAGAGCGCCAACGCGTGCTGCTCGCGCTGTGCCTGGTGCGCGAACCGAAGCTGATCCTCGCCGACGAGCCGACCAGCATGCTCGATCCGGAGCTGGCACAGGCCTGGATGCGCGTGCTGATCGAAGAGGTGCGGCAGCGCCGGGTCAGCCTGATCTTCGTGACCCACGAGGAGCAGCGCATCGCACCGCATGCGGATCGTCTCTTGCGCCTCGAGGCCGGACGATTGGTCCCCGAACGCGCTCGCGAGTGGAGCTATCCTGCACGCGCGCCGCAGCCCCGGGGAGCGCGGCTCCTGCGCGCGCACCAGCTGTGCGTGCGTCGCGCGCCTGGCCTGCCTTGCGTGCTCAACGGGCTCGATCTGGAGCTCTTTGCCGGCGAGATCGTCGCGGTGGTGGGGGCTTCTGGAGCGGGCAAGACCACGCTGGCCCGCACGCTGGCCGGATTGCTCACCGCGGAATCCGGCACGCTCGAGTTGCCGGCGAGCCGGTCGCGCGCGCGAACGGTGCAGCTGTACTTCCAGGATCCGCTGGCGAGCTTTGACCCGCGGCGCACGCTCCAGCAGTCGCTTGGCGACAGCGGTGCCGCACCCATGGAAATCAGCCGCCTGTGCACCGAGCTGGAGCTGGGTACCGAGCTGGAGCTGGGTGCGCAGCAGCAGGGCAAGCTGGATCTCGCGCGGCGTCCGGCGGCCTTTTCCGGCGGCGAGCGCGCGCGTCTGGCGCTGGCACGCATGCTGCTGACCAAGCCCGACGTGCTGATCTACGACGAGCCGCTCGCCGCTCTGGATGGGCCGCTGCGCGTGCGCATGGTGGAGCAGCTGTTGCGGCTTCGTCAGGCCGGAGCGGTGGCGCAGCTGCTCGTCAGCCACGACCGCGAACTGGTGCACGCCGTGGCCGATCGCGTGCTGCAGCTCAAGGACGGGCGACTCGTCGTCGCTCAGAACGACTCGAGCCGGATTCCGTAGCGCGAGCGCAGGATCTCGCCGAGCTCGCGGAAGTCCTGCACGGAATGATCCGGCTCGATGCCGGTGGTCTGCGGCGTGCGGCGCGCCGCGCGCGCCGACCAGACGGTGGCCATGCCCAGCGAGCGGGGCGGCGCGATGTCATGCTCGGGGCTGTCGCCGACATACATCACCTCCGCCGGGATCAGGCGCATGTCGGCGAGCGCCACGGACCACAGCTTGGGGTTGGGCTTGGAAATGCCGATCTGATCCGAGATGAAGACGGCCGTGGGTTCCAGATAGGGGACGAGCCCCAGACGCACGAGCTTCTCCGCCTGCTTGACCGTCCAGCCGTGCGTCAGCACGCCCAGGCGCATGTTGGCCCGGCGCAGCGCCGCGAAGAAGGGGATCACATCGTCGAAGGGGAACAGCTCCCGGAACTTGGTGTCGTGGTAGGCCACCACGCCGGCCGCGACGATCAGTGCCGGGTTCACGCGGCTCAAGGAAGGCGGCCGCAGGCGCATCAGGAGCTTGTCGAAGTGGTGCTCGTAGTTGGAGGAGAACTCCGCCAGCACCTCTTCGAGCTCCTTCATGACCACTTCTTCCGGCAGGTCGAGGCCGGCCTTGACCATGGCGTGCACCGCGTTGGAGCGGGCCTTGCGCGCGAATTCGGTGGTCGAAAAGAGCGTATCGTCGATGTCGAAGAGGATCGCTTTGAGCTGGGGCACGGCGGGAGCATACTCCACGGCCTCTTCCGGTTCGGCAAGCTGGTCCGGGGGAGGAATGCTTGGCGGATGTAAGCTTCTATGTACCAAGTGGTTATGGCTGTGGCTGCTCGCGCTGCCCAGGTACGGGAGCCCTCGAGAGGAAGGTCCCCGCCAGCCCTGATTTGTGCTGAAAGCGCCCGAAAAAAGTTCAAGATCTAGGATTGTGCAAACATATGGTGGGAGGTTGCAATCTACCGAGCGGGTCCAGTCCCCCCCGCGCAATCCTCCTCACCTATGAAACTGCTAGCTCCTATCCTTGCCCTGTCTCTGACCGCTCCGGTCTTCGCTCAGTCCAACGTCTCTGACGGCGGCTCCCTGCTCGTCTTCACGGAGTTCGACAACCGGGCGGGTGTCTCGACGCTCTTCAGCATCACCAACGCTTTTGACGGGTCTCTGGAGGACGGAACGATCGATGTGGAGTTCGTCTACCGCGGTGCGGTGGGGATGTCCGGCCAGCCTCTGGGGTGCCTGGAGTTCAACCGCGTGGTGCGCCTGACGCCCAACGACACCTTCAGCACGCTGACCTTCGTCCACAACCCGAACCAGGAGCAGGGCTTCTGCTACGCCTTCGCACGCAACAAGACGACCGGCAAGGCGATCAAGTTCGACCACCTGATGGGGCAGACGCTGGTGATCGACGGCCCCGGCGCGTTCGAATATTCGCTGGCACCAGTGACCTACAAGGCCGGCTCGGCCCTTGCGCAGGGCGCGCAGACCGATGCCGACAACGACGGCATCCGCGACCTCGACGGCGTGGAGTACGAGGCCAGCGCCGACGAGATCCTGATTCCGCGCTTCTTCGGTCAGAACCGTCAGTACGAGAGCGATCTGGTGCTGATCAACCTCACCGGCGGCGCTCAGTTCGACGCGATCCTCGACTTCCTCGTGTACAACGACAATGAAGAGGTCTTCTCGGCCCAGCACACCTTCCGTTGCTGGCAGAAGCGCAAGCTGCTGCAGATCAGCCAGGTGTTCCTGAACGAGTTCCTGCTGAGCACCAACCACAATCCCAACGAAATCCAGACGCTGCCCTTCCTCAAGACGGGCTGGATGCGCATCGACGGCAACTCCGCCTCCTCGACCGCGAAGACGATTCAGGATCCGGCGTTCCTCGCGGTTCTGATCGAGCGCGTGGGCCCGTACAAGGCCGCGGATCTCCCGTACCGCCGTGGTACCCAGACCAACGGGGACCTGCTGCCGCAAGGCGTGCTGGGCGACTGACTTCAGAGTCGGGCATCCAAGCCCGGAAACGGAAACGCTGCGATCACCCAATCCGCGGATTGGGTGATCGTTTGCATTTGATGGCAAACCCGCCGGGCTTCGCAATCTGCTGTGCGGGCGAGGGCAAACCGAGGGTGCATCCTGAACCAGAAGCGCATCTCACGACTCGTTTATCCGTGGAATAACGGGCCGTCGCGCTTTTTGGAATGAGTGTTTGTGGCGATTCCCTTGCAGCAGGCCTACCCTCGCCTCCGCCTCGCCCTTGCAGGCTGCTTGCGCTTGCGCATTTGCGGACCTGATCCCGGGCCGGCCGCCGTTCGCTCAAGTTCCTGCTGTGAACGGCGATCCTCTGGCCCCCCTGCGAATCTTCACCATGAAACTGAACCTCCCGCTTGGGAAGCGTCGGCACGCTGTCGCCGCCCTGACCTCACTGTTCGTCAGCTCGTTCCTCACGGCCTCCGCTCACGCCCAGTTGGATGAGCCGCCCGTTGCCGTACCGCCGTCCCTGAAGACGATTCCCACACGGCTTCCCGACGGTACGGGCGTTGCGCGTCTCGCCGATGGCACGGCCGTCAGCACCAAGCCCTTGTCGTGGGCCGTGACCGATTTTCAGGCTGCCGTGCGCCTTGGCAAGTTGCTGTTCCATGACATGCAATTGGGCAGCGATGGCGTGATGGCCTGCGCTTCGTGTCACTTCCACGCGGGTGGTGACTTCCGTCTCAAGAACCAGCTGGCTCCCGGATTTGATGGAGCGTTCGGTCAGCCGGACGGCAGCAGCGGGGGACCGAACTCCATTCTGGAGGCGGCGGATTTCCCGTTCCGCAAGCTCGAGGTGCCCGATGACAACGAGTCGCCCGTGCTGAGCGATCTCAACGACATCGCCTCGAGTTCCGGCGCGTTCAACCAGAACTTCGTCTCCGTCTCTCCGGGCGTGGATGTCGATCAGGGAACGCCGGCGGGCGATGCTACGTTCCGGGTGGGTGGCACACAGCTGCGTCAGGTGCCGGGCCGCAACAGTCCCACGACGATCGGCGCCGTGTTCCTGCACCGCATCTTCTGGGACGGGCGTGCGAGCCACTACTTCAATGGCCGCAACCCGCTGGGCGAGCTCGATCCCAACGCGCGGATTCTGGTCAAGCAGGGCGATGGCAGCGTGGCCGAGGAGTTCGTCCTGTTCAACAATGCCGCGCTGGCAAGTCAGGCGGACGGTCCTCCGGGATCGAGCGTGGAAATCTCGCACGCGGGGCGTTCCTTCGATGACATCGGCAGGAAGCTGCTGGCTTCCCGGCCGCTGCGCGGCGCCAAGGCCCTGACACTGCAGGGCACGGATGGCACCTTCGGTCAGGTGGTGGATCCTACGGACAGCGTGCTCGGAACGCTGTCGGCCTATCCGCAAGCCGGCATTCTGCCGGCGACGACCACCTACGCGGACCTGATCCAGCAGGCCTTCGACACCAAGCTGTGGTCGGGTGCTGGGGACTTCGGTGGCTTCACGCAGATGGAGAAGAACTTCTCGTTGTTCTTCGGTCTGTCGGTGCTGGCCTATGAGTCCACGCTGCGCGCCGATGACACACGCTTTGACCGCTACATGGAAGGTGGCGGCGAAGGCGGCACGAATTCAAATCTGCTCACCGCTCAGGAGAAGGAAGGTCTCGACATCTTCATGAACCGTGGCGCGTGCATTGCCTGCCACGCGGGTCCCGAGTTCGCCGGTGCCGCATTGAGTGAGCTGCTGCCTGCCGGCGGTGGTCCTGCTGCGCTGCTCGAGCGCATGCCCACCGAGTCGAGCTTCGCGGCGGGGGACATCACGCTGATCAAGAACCCTCCGGTCGCACCCTTCGATGAGGATGGTGTGCCGGAACCGGCGGATCCGGCCGAAATCACGATTGGTTTTGATCCGCGCGGCAAATACGTCGAGATCCGCAAGCCTACGGGCGTCGGCGGACCCGTCGCATGGGCCTTCTCGAACTTCAGCCTCGCGGCGGGTCAGTTCAGCCCGGCCCTCGATCAGCGGCTGCCGATGACGGCGGGCTCGTCCGTCACGAATCCTGCGGGCATCGAATTCGAAGCCGAGATGCGCATTCGCGTGCGGCCAGACGGAACGATCCGTTTCCGCGTCTCCATGGGGTGGCTGTACCCTGGTCTGCCGGCTGGCGACTACAAGGTCTATGTGGGCGGGGCTTTCGTGGGCACCATCACGATGGCACCGGTGCAGCCGCTTGCCGTCTACGACAACGGCTTCTACAACATCGGCGTGCGCCAGACCCTTGAGGATCTGGGCTCCGGCGGTGGTGTGGATGCGGCGCGTCCGTTCGCACTCTCCAAGCGTGCACAGCTGGGTTGGAATGTCGACGGCGGGTCGCTGCAGCCGCCGGTGGGCGCGAGCGAACGCCTTGCGGTCAATGGCGCGTTCAAGACTCCGACCGTCCGCAACGTCGAGCTGACCGGCCCTTACATGCACAACGGCGGCTTCGCGACGCTGGAGCAGGTCGTCGATTTCTATGTCGGCGGTGCGCACTTCTTCACGCAGAACCTCGCCGACCTCGATGCCGAGGTTGCGGGCACGGGAGGCATGAGCCCCGCGCGCAAGGCAGCGCTCGTCGCGTTCATGAAGGCGCTTACCGATGAGCGAGTGCGGACGCGCAGCGCGCCGTTCGATGCTCCGCGGGTCTTCGTGCCGCACGGGCATGTCGGCAATGTGGCCAATGTGTCCGACTCCAACGGGGACGGGCTTGCCGACGATGAGTTCCTCGAGGTTCCCGCCGTGGGAGCCGCAGGTGGTCCGGCACTGCTGACCTTCGAGCAACTGCTGGGCACGAACATCGCTGCTCTGCCGGAAACCGGTCTCAGCGTGCAGGAGCAGGGACAGATCAGCGCAACCGCGCAGATTGCGCTCTCCCGCAAGCCGACGCACCCGGTGCGCATCCAGCTCTCCGTCAACCTGCCGAACGAGGCGAATGTGACGCCCTCCTTCGTCGAGTTCACCCCGGAGAACTGGAGCACGCCGAAGAATGTCACCGTCACGGCCGTGGAGGACTGGGTTGTCGATGGTGACAAGCCGATCACGATCGTGACTTCGAAGGCGGTCACGCTGGATCTGGGCTATCAGGACTTCAACGTTGCGGACATCACCGTGCAAGCCATCGACAGCGGACGTCACCATGTGACGCAGGTGATCGAGGCTGAGTCCGCTCAGCTCAGCGCACCCTTGATCAGCGTAGCGGATGCCAATGCTCAAGGGGGCCTGTTCATCGAGGCGCCGGAAGGCTCGGGCAACATCCTGAGTCCGGATGGGGGTGCGGGTACAGCCGTGTTCCAGGTGAACCTCTCCAGCGCGGGCACTTATGCGATCTGGGGTCTGGAACTTTCTCCCGCCGCCAGCTCGAACTCGTTCTGGATCCAGGTCAATGACGGGGTCTGGCAGAACTGGACCTGCTATCGCCGGCCGGGCATGCCTTGGACCTGGGACCGCGTCAACGGTTCCGTGGATCCGTTGCTGTTCGACCTGCCTGCAGGACAGCACGCGCTCCGACTGCAGGTTCGTGAGGACGGGACGCGACTGGATCAACTGATCCTATCCAACGACCCGAACTTCGTGCCGGCGATGGGTGCTCCCGTGGATCTGCCGCGCCGCGGTGGCTCCCTGAGCGGTCTGGGCGGTTGATCCCACGGGGTTTGCCCGAGGCGCCGGCCCCCGCGTGAATCGGCGGGCCGGCGCTTCTCATTTGGTGAACTGCTCCAGATCCGTGGTCATGCCGCGAGGCGAATGCGACCGCGGATGGTCAGCAGCTCCTGAGGCTCGAGAGGTCGCGGCATGATGCAGAGCGCGGAAGCGCTCGACTCTGACCGGCACTTGCGGGTGATCGTGCGCACGTAATTGCGGTACGCGACATAGATCCAAAGGTGCTGTACCAGCATCTCCCGCTTCTTCGCGTGAGCCCAGTTCGGCCGCACGAGGCATGACATGTTGTCGCGCATCTGGCCGAAGAGATTGTTGATGGGGAACATCGGGTTGTGGATGTTGCGTGCCTGTCTGGAACTGATGCGCAGGTGCGCGTACTGCGCGAATGCCTTGCGCAGCAGCTTGGGATAGCTGTGCTTGCGATCCGATACGAAGTGCGGGGTGCACTTTTCGTCGGTGATCGCGAGAGTCTTCTGAAGGCAGATCCAGACGGCCTGATTGGACTGATGCTCGCGTGGCGCTGCATCCTTCTGGCGCCGCCGGGCCGGCAATGTGCCCACCTCTGCATGGATGACAAACCAGGTCTTCCCATGCACCACCACCGGCATCGTCAGCGGCTGACGGATTCTGGATGTCTCAAACGTCTTGAGCTCGTCGAACACATAGGGGGCATCGAGACCGAGCCTTACGCCCGTCGTCTTCATGACGTGCTCATGCACCTCAAGGCACTGTCCACCGATCAGCTTCTTGCGGTGTGCGATGGTCTTGAGGTTGACGCTGAAGAGCGAGGCCATCTGGCGCATGGTGACCTTCGAGACGAAGAGCTTGAACAGCGGAATGACGAGGTCCGGTCTGCGCAAACCGCGATCGACACGGTCGGTTTGTGATGAGAACCGCCGGTTGCAGCGCAGGCACTGCACGCGCGGGACGGTGCGGCCATCGCACTTGCGCTTGTAGTGACCGCGGCTGCGCCAAGTGAACGAACGGCTGCGGTCACAGGCCGGATACGGGCAGTCCTTGGGTGCAAAGGCGGGCATGGAATGCGGTCTCCTTCCACCTCGGAGGACGCTCGCCATCCGCTGCCGCGCGGTGAAAACTGCTCTTTCGGAGAAGATCGAGTCCAGAGCTCTGGAGCAGTTCCCCCAAAAAGCAGCGCGGGCTGCCCTTCGGCAGCCCGCGCCTTCGTTCTCGACCCTGCGGATCAGCGCTGGGCTTCGATCTTCTTCAGCTCGTCGCGGACATCGGTGATGCGCGCGCGGATCAGGATCATCAGCGACTTGTTCTCGTCGCTGTAGCCTTCCTGCTTGAAGAAGAAGCCCACGATCGGGATCTTCGCGAACCAGGGGACTTCGGCGCGGCGCTCGACGTTGCGCACGTTCGACAGGCCGCCCAGCATGATCGATCCGCCGTCCGGGATGATCGCGCTGGTGAAGACGCTCTGAACCTGAACTTCCGGCAGCTGGAACTCGACGGGGGAGGTGTTGCCGCCCAGGGTCGAGCTGAAGTCGCGCAGCGCGACGACCTTGGCGACCGTAGGCTGGATTTCCAGCGTCAGGTAGCGGCGGTCCTGGTGGATCGTCGGACGCACATCGAGGACCACGCCCTCGTTGAGGACGTTGACCTGCGGGTCGGCGACGGCCTGGAACTGGGCCACTTCGACGTCGAAGTCCTGGATGAACGCGCGCTGGTTGATGACCGTGACATAGCCGCGCTGGGTGTTGTGCACCGAGAGCACCTGATCGTTCACCAGTTCGATGTTCGAGGACTTCTCGACCGCGCGCAGGATCGCCGACAGATCCAGCTTCGACAGGTAGGCGAGCTGGAAGGTCATGCCACCCACGTTGGTGAGCGTGCTGCCGAGCTGCTTGCCGAAGTAGTTCTGGGTCGTGGCGAGGTACGAGCCGTCCTGACCGTCATCGTAGAAGATGCCGGCGGAGGGGTGACCTGCCTGGTTGGTCTGGCCCGTGCCGCCATTGTCGAGGCCGCGCGAAGCCATGTCTTCCAGACCGTTGGTCACGTCATCGAGCTCGATGCCGTCAAGACCCCGGAAGTCGACACCGATCTCCTGGATCCAGTTCTGGCTGACGGTGAGGAACTTCGACTCGATGGTCACCAGCGAGGAGTTGAAGCGGCGCAGATCCTCGAGGAAGCTGCGGACTTCTTCCTGCACCAGAGCGGTGTGGGTGATCAGGATGTAGCCTTCGCGGGCATCAATGCTGATGCCTTCGTCCTGCCACGTGCCGACCGCCACGTTCTCCTGAATCAGTGTGGCGAGGTCCGCCGGCTCGATCAGCTTGGGCTTCTCGCCGATGCCGCCGAAGGGGCCGCCGCCATCGTCATCCGTCATGCGATCCACGAGGCGCAGCTCGTTGATGCGCGGACCCATGAAGTCGGTCAGACCGAAAATCAGGTCCTGAACGTCATGGTTGACGGTCTTGGGAGCGCCGCGGGCCTTCTCGCGCGTGGTCACCAGCACGACATCGTGCTTGATGGTCCAGGTGACGCCTTCGGGGATCATCCCGATCGTCAGGTTGAGCGCTTGCTCCATGTTGAGCTTGTGCTCGAGCGAGAAGTTGAATACGACGCCATTGGCCGCCGCTTCCGCAGCCGGGTCGACGATCAGCGGCAGGCCGGTGATCGTCTTCATCATGTCGATCACCTTCGTGAGGCTTTCCTCATCGGCGATCTTCGGCATTTGGATCGTCGTGGTGCGCAGTTGCTCGCGCAGCGCGATCTCGCCTTCGCTCATCTTGGAGGAGATGTCGTAGCCCGGACGCTTGGCGCGGCGAGCGGTGATCTCGTTCCAGAACTCGGCATCGGGCGTCGTGATCGGCTCGGTCCACGGGATCTGCATCTCGCGGAGCGATTCCTGCCAGCGGCGGAACTGTTCCTTCTTGCGCTGGACGTACTCTTCCTTGACCTGCGTACGGCCGGCGCGGAACGCCGAGTCGCGCAGCTCGATCGCCTGCTCATTGCGCGGATCGCGCGCGAGCACCTCCTTGGCGAGCTTCTCCGCCGTCTCGTAGTCAGCTTCCTCGAACGCAGTGATGGCGCGGTCGAGAGTGTTGGCGATCTGCGAGTTCTTGCGCTCGCCGACCGCGGCTTCCTCGGCCTGGAGGCGCTCGAAGGCCTCGCGCTGCTGGCGCTCGGCTTGAGCCTTCTCGGCGGCGGTGCGGGTCGCCTTTGTGCTCTCGAGCAGCGACTTGGCTTCCTGGTCGACGCCTTCCCAGTTGATGGAGTAGGGGGCGAAGCGCACCAGGTTGTTGACGATCTCCAGCTCGGCGATGGCGCCGGAGTAGTCCGAGCGCGCGATCATGAGCTTGGCTTGACGCAGGCCGTCTTCGGCCTCGGCGCGCAGCTCCTGAACCTTGAGCTTGTAGAGATCGGACATCTGGTCCGCGATGCTCTGGTCCGTGCCCACGGCCTCGCCCTTGAGGGCGAGAATTTCCAGACGCAGCTTGCGGGCGGCGCCATGGTCGGGGTCGAGCGCCAGAGCCGCATCGGCTTCACGCAGGGCCTCGTCGAGGCGGACCTGCGCGAGCATTTCGCGGCTGGTGGCGAGGTACTGATCGATCAGCACAACCTTGCGCTGGTCGGCCAGGGAGAGCTTCTGGGCATCGGCGGTCAGCTGGCTGTCGGCGCTCGCCTGCTCGGAGGCCTGCTCGGCCGGCTTGCGATCAACCGGGGCAGGGCTCTTGCTGGGAGCCGTCGACTGGCAGCTGGCCGCGGCGGCCAGAGCGAGGATCAGGGCGGAGTTCGTCTTCCTCATCGGGGGGATCTCGCGTGTTCGCTAGTGGAGTGCGTGTGGGGGAGGGGTGAGGATCAGAGGCGGCTCTTCTTGACCTGCGGACGCAGCTGGGCCGGGGTCGGCTCATGCTCGATCGGGATCACGATGCTGGCCTTCAGCAGCACCAGGAGCTTGCGGTTCGAGACATAGTTGCCCTGACGGTCAAACAGGAACGACACGATCGGGATCTTGTTCAGGATCGGGACGCCGGATGCCATGTCCTGACGGTCCGAAACCTTCATGCCGCCGAGCAGCACGGTGCCGCCATCGGGCATCGGGATCGAGGTGCGCACGCGCTGATACTCGACCTCGGGCAGCTGGATGGTGACCGAGTTCTGCGAACCCAGCGTGGTTACGACCTCGCGGATCGGGCGCTTGAGAGCTGCGATCGTCGGGCGCAGTTCCAGCGTGATGAACCGACGATCGGCGGAGACCACCGGACGGACGTCGAGCACCACTCCGTCTTGGACCACATTGATAACCGGGTCGGCGATCGAAGACGCCTGCGCGATTTCCACGTTGAAGTCCTGCACGTAGGCAACCTGGTTGAGCACCGAGAGGTTGCCGCGGGCGGTGTTGTAGACCGTGATGCGCGGGCTGGTGACCAGCTGGACGCGCTCGCTCTTCGAGACCGCGCGCAGGATCAGCTCCAGCTGCAGGTCGTTGAGGTAGGTCCACTGGAAGGAGAGACCGCCGGAGCCGTCGATGACGTTTTCGTCACCCAGACCCACGTCGTACAGCTCCTCAACGCGGGCGCGCATGTCGCCTTCCGCGTTGCCAAGGCCCTTGTTGTAGAAGGCGCCCAGGTCGGTGTCCTGACCGATTTCCTTGCCCAGATCAGCCTGCGCCGTCGGGTCGCCGAAATCGTTGAAGAACTCGTTGGTTCCCTGGCCGGGCGAACCCAGACCGCGGAAGTCGACGCCGATGTCTTCGAGGAAGTTATCCTCGACCTTCAGGAAGCGCGCCTGGATATCGACCATGATGCCGGTCGCTTCACGCAGGTCGGAGAGCAGCTTGACGATCTGCTCGTGCACTTCGGGCGTCTGGTTGACGACCATCTGGCCGGTGGGGGTGATGCGCAGGCTGTTGCGCGGATCCGCATCCCAGCTGCCGACCGCAACGCTGTTGCGGATCAGCGTGTCGAGGGCATCGGAGGTCAGCACGTTGGCTTCGCGCTCGGCGACTTCCTCCTCGGAGAGTTGCGCTCCGCCCGAGGGCGACACGTTCATCTCCTTGGCCGGGAAGTCGGGGATCGGATGGATCAGGTCGCGCACTTCGTAGGTCGCGAGGATCTGACCGCCGGTCATCTCCTCCTTGACCACGAACTTGACGACGCCGTCTTCGATCTTCCAGCGCAGGCTCTCGCTCGTCTCGGCAATGATGTCGAGCACCTTGGCGACGCTGCGCGCCGTGTCGAGCTTGAGACGGACGGTCTTCTGCTCTTCATCCAGCTCCGAGTTGGCCTTGGGGCTGACGATGAAGTTGACGCCGGTCGCCATCTGCAGGTACGAGGCCACATCCGCCAGCGCGGACCCGGTGCCCTCGGCCGTTTCGAAGCGCGGGGTGATGGAGGTCGTGTTGAGACGCTCCATGATCGCCGCCTTCTCGGCGTTGGTGCCCTGCGTCAGGCTGGTGAACTCCAGCGGCTTGCGCTCGCTGACCTCGGCCCAGCGCTTGAGGTCGTCGAAGACCAGCGCCGAATCCTGCGGGATGTTCATCGTTTCCAGTTCCTCGAAGGTGCGCACCCACTGCTCGCGGTAGTTGCGGCGCGTCGTCTCCTCGGTCTTGGCGTGGCGGGCATCGCGCGCGATCTGGCGGAGCTCGCGGGCGGCCTGATTCTGCGGGTCGTTGAGCAGGATCTGGTCGCAGTACGACTCAGCCTTCTCGAACTTCTCGTTGAGGAAGGCGGCGTGCGCGTTGTCGAACAGCGAGCGCAGCACGTTCTGGCGGTATTCCGCCTCTTCCGTCTCGCGCTTCTCGCGCTCGGCGCGGGCGGCGTCCTCGGCCTGGGCAGCGCGTTGGCGCGCCAGCTCGTCGCTCATCTCCAGAGCGCGGGCCAGCTTGCCGCTGACGATCTTCTCGTCGAGGCTGTCCGTGGCGATCAGCGGGTTGTAGCGCAGGATCATCTGAGCCTGGCGGTAGTTCTCCACCGCGGCCTCCAGATCACCGCTGCGCAGCGCGTTGTCGCCGGCGATGTCCTTTTCCTCGGCGGCCATGCGAGCCTGGGCGCGGCGCACCATCTGCTGGCTGGCGGCGTCCTGGATCTGCTGGGCGGCGTCGGCGTAGGAATCGCCCATCAGTGCGCGCACCTTGAGCAGGCTGGCGCGGGCTTGGGCGTTGGAGGGTGCCAGCTCCAGAGCGGAGGAGTAGGACTCCAGCGCGGCGTAGAGATCGCCACGCTCCAGCTCGCGATCACCGCGCGTCTGGTACTCGGAGGCGAGGAAGCTGCGCTGCTGAGCGCGGCGCTGCTCCGTCGCGGCATCCGCGGACAGGTTGGGCTCTTGGCCTGCAGGAGCGGCCGGCGCGGAAGCTTCGATCACCGCAGCCTGTTCGGCTTGAGTGGTCTCGCTCGCACCGCCCGCAACGGGCGTGTCCGAAGAAGCGTTCGTCTTCGGCGCAGTCGAGTTGCAGGAGCAGGGGAACGCCGCCAGAAGCGGGAGGAGGATCGACCTCAGCTGCATGGATTCGCGGACCTTGCCTAGGTTTCGAGGGCCATGACACCGACACTCCTCAGGGGAGCGGGGGCATGAGCCGTTGGGGGGTAGTACGGTCTATTACGGGGGGGTGATGCTTGCGCAGGCCTTGCGGGCCGGCCAGCGTCCGAACGCAGTACCGCTGGCGGGGGGAGAAACTCGTTCACGGCACGGCGCGCGTGCAGTGCAGGCCTTGCAGCCTGACTTGGCAGTTCGACGGCACTCCGCGCGGGAGCGCCCCAAGTCTGACGAGGTTCCCCGCAAGGGGCTCGTTGTCCGGATTGTGTCAAGAACGGGCGGGGAGCTTACCTACGCGCAACCATCGGGTCAACGAATGGAAACGCGTCAGCGATGCTTTCCGCAGTTTTTTTGGCGACGCGGTCTAGCCGGGGGGAGCGGAGAAGTTACCGATTGCCACCGGAAGGAATGGGGATACCCAGCACGCCCATGGCGAGCTGGATGTCCTTCCAGCATTCCTTCTTCTCTCCCGGGCTGCGCAGCAGGTAGGCGGGGTGGTAGGTCGGGACCACTTGGCGCCCGCCGATTTCATGGATACGGGTGCGCATTTCACCCATGGAAGCCTCGCGGCCCAGGATGTGCATGGATGCGTGGCGCCCCAGCGGAATCAGGACCTTCGGGTCGTGCAGCTCGATCTGGCGGTCCAGCCAGGGGGTGCAGATCGACTTCTCCTCGGGGGTGGGCTCGCGGTTGTCCGGCGGCCGGCACTTGAGCACGTTGGCGATCAGCACCTCTTCGCGGGCGATGCCCATGCCCTTGGTGATGATGTCGGTCAGCAGCTGGCCGGCGCGGCCTACGAAAGGCACGCCCGTGCGGTCTTCGTCGGCTCCGGGGGCTTCGCCGATGAACATCAGGCGGCGCACGGGGCTGCCATCCTGAAAAACGGTCTGCGTGCGGGTCTTGTGCAGCGAGCAGGCCTCGCAGCGCGCAACGCAGCCGCGCAGCTCCTCCAGAGTGCGGGCCGCCTTGGCCTGGGCGCGCACATCAGCACCGCTGCGCGCGGGGGCCGGCCCGCTTGCGGCGGGTTCCGTCACAGCCTTTGCCGCTGCCTTGGGCTCGGCTTTGGGCTCGGCTTTGGTGGATCGGGTGGCTCTCGTGGATCGGGCCCCGCGCGCCTTGGCGCGCTGGATCTCTTTGCGGGCTCCGCTCACCAGTTGGCTCCATTCTTCGCGCACATCATCGTTCACGCCCGCGGAAGATACCCTATCCGCGCCGCATGATGCACAAGGCCCTCATTTTGTCGCTGTCCCTGCTGGCCTTCGGCTGCAGTCCCCAGTCACCCCAGGAACCTGCGGCTGCGCAGACGGACTCCGGATCGGCTCCGCAGGCAGCGGCCTCGGCCTCCCAGGCGCCACTGCGGTCCCATCCGCGCGTTCGGTCCGTCGAGCTCGACCAGCTGCGGCGCGCGCTGGATCTGGGCGAACGCGAAAAGGCGCTGGCGCTGATCGCGCATGCCGACGGCGCCGGGGCCGAGGAAGCATTCCTGTTGCGCGCACGCCTTGCCGCCATGGAAGGCAAGGGCATCGAGGCACTGCGACTGGTCGAGGCGGCGCGCGCGCAGTTCCCGAAGTCGCCAGCCGTGTATGCGACCGCCGCCGAGGTCTATGCGACCAGCGAGGGTTTCGACAGCGCCGCGCGCGAGATCGTGCGCGGCGAGAAGGAGTGCGGGAAAAGCCCCGAATTCCTGCGTGCGCGCGGCATCATCTCGATCCTGAAGCCCGGCGGTGCCGCCAAGGGCCTCGCGGAACTGGAGAGCGCGCGCAAGGCCGATCCGGACCTGCCCTTCGTGCTCCGTCCGCTGGGACAGGCTCATTTGCTCGTCGCCAAGGAAGCAGCCAAGCAGGATCAGCGTGCGCGGGCGCTGGAGCACGCGCAGTTCTCGGTGTCCTTCGATCCGCTGGATGTGGATGCGCGGCGCTTCCTCTCGGAGTGTCTCGCCGCGAGCGGCGATTTCGAGGGCGCGCGCACGCTGCTCTCGGCGCTGGTCGCCGAGGGGGAGCCGCTGGGTTCCGAGCTTGCGCTGCTGGAAAAGCGCGCCGGCATCGCCGCGCTGCTGCAGCGCGAGCGCGAACGCGCACTGGAGCATTTCCGCGAGGCTCGCCGGCTGGGACTCAGCGATGAGGAACTCTCCAGCGGGGCGCGCCTGCTCTCCGAAGCTTCGGCGGCGCATCTCGAGCGCGGCATGCAGGCCTATCAGCGCCAGGAGCTCGCAGCAGCCGAGGAGGCGTTCCGCGCCGCGCTGCGCGATGAGCCCGATTCGCTGGCGGCGAGGAATCACCTGGCCGTGACGCTGTACAGCCGCGGGGGCTTCGCCGAGGCCGCGGGACTGTGGGAGCAGGTGCTCGCAGTGGCGAATGCCGAGGGTCTGGAGCTGCCCGAACCGGTCGAGCTCAACCTCGCGAAGGCCTGGCGCTCGGCGGGCGAGAGAGAAAAGGCGCGCGCGGTGCTGCAGTCCTTTGTTACAAGCAAGCCCCAGTCGGCGCACGCAGTGCTCGCGCGCGCGATGCTCGAAACCCTCTGAGTACTTCCATGCCTCGGATTCACTCCCTCGCTTTCCTGCTGATTTCCCTGTTCACACTTCCGCTCTGCGCGCAGGGCTCCGGCGACGAGCAGATCACTCTGCTCAACCGTCAGGTGCTCGAGGCCTGTCAGGAGAAGAAATACGACCAGGCGCTGCGCGCGCTGGAGCAGCTCGATGCGCTGCAGCCGCAGCACACGGGCAATGCGTACAACTTCGCCTGCGTCTACAGCCTGCGGGGCAACGTCGAGGAAGGGCTGGCCTGGCTCGATCGTGCCGTGTCGTGGGGCTTCGGCGGCTCGCGTGCGACGATCTATGTGCCGGGTTCAACGGCACCGGCTCCGCAGTGGCATGCCCAGATGGCCGAGAAGGATCTCGACCTGGCGAAGCTGCGCGCGGATCCGCGCTTTGCGCGACTGATCGAGCGCATGCGCGCTACGCAGAAGCGCGTCGAGGAATACACCGCGCGAGCAGGCGTGTTCGTGCCAGCCGCGCTCAAGGAGCAGAAGACCGCTCCGGTGCTGGTGCTGCTGCATCGCGCGGGGTCGGACAAGGAGGTCGCGCTCGCGCGCTGGAGCCGCTTCGCCGAGCAGCACGGTCAGGTGCTGCTGGTGCCCTGCGCGCCTGTGCCGATGAAGGAGGCGGCCGTCGCGGGCATGCGCTGGATCGATGATGCGGTCGCATTCCGCGCAGGTCAGGATCGCGGCGCGGCGCTGGGGTGCGTGCAACAGGCGCAGGCGCAGCTGGCAGCCCAGGGCATTCAACCCGCGGGCCTGACCTTCGCCGGAGAGGGTGAGGGCGGCACGCTGGCACTGCTGGCGGCGTTCGCGAATGCGAAGCAGACGCGCGCCGTCTGCGTGGTCGATCCGCTCTTCGATCTCAACTGGGTGTACGCGCAATCCTCCGCGGCCGCGGAGTCAGGCCTGCGTCTCATCTGGATCCAGTCACTCCCGGAGGATACGGCCGCGCTGGAGAGCGCCAAGGCTGCGCAGGCGCGCCTGCGCACGCAGTGTGCGCAGTGGGGGCTCGCCGGAGCGGGTTTTCAGCTGGAGAAACTCGCCGGAGATGCCGAGCGCGAGCAGTCACTCGAGGCTCATCTGGGCAGCTCGCTCTCGGGCTCCAGCGGTTCCTTGCCGCCGAGCTCCAAGTAGCGCTGATGGTGCGTGCGTGCGCGCTCGAGAGCGCCCGCACGCTGCTCCAGGCGTGCGAACTCCAGCCAGCCGCGCGGCTCCGTCGGCCAGCGCATGGTGAGTTCCTCCAGCCACAGCCGCGCGATGTCATCGCGCTGCGCGGCGATCATCAGTTGCGCCAGGCCCAGCCGCGGCAGCGGATCCTCAGGCGCTTCGCGCAGCTGGATGCGGCGCGCACGGTAGTAGCTGTGCCATTGTGCGCTGGCGAGGCCGGCCTGAGCGCAGGCCTTGGCGCGCTCGGGGTCCGCGCTCTCGCGCGCTCCGCGGGCCAGCATGTGCCATGCCGCGGGCGCCTGCGGTGAGAGCGGCGCGTTCTGAACAAAGCGCTCCAGCGGCGCGCGCGCTGCCGCGCTCCTGCCCTGACGGTCCAGCAGCTTGCCGAGCAGCCAATCGCTCTCCGGCAGTCGCGCGAGTTCCGCCGGCAGCTGTCCCCGGGCATCCAGTCGCAGCGCCTGCGCGCACTCCGCGAAGGCATCCTGCGAGAGCGCGAGCCGCGCGCGACACAGCGACAGCCAGACGCGCTGCTCGTCGGCAAGGCCCGCAGGATCCAGTGCCAGCTCCAGCAGGCGCGGCTCGTTGGCGCCCGAGGCGAGCTGCACCGCGAGATAGCGCGCTTCGCCGCTTGCGCGCAGGCTGCCCTGCGCGGAGAGCTGCTCAGCCATGTCACGCAGCGCCTCCTGCGGCAGATCCAGTTCCACCGCATCGCGCCAGCGTTCCAGCGCCGTGGGTGCGCCCGGGCGCACCTGGGCAAGCAGCAGCAGGCCGAGCAGCGCGTTTGCGATCATGGCAGGCGCCATCATCGCAGAAGCTCCTCGCGCACGATGCCGCGGCCTTCCTCGATCGCGAGGCTGCGTCCGCCTGCACCCGCCGGCAGTTCTTCCACCGTTCCCGATGGCCACAGGAGCTTGATGGCGCGATACCCCTGCGCGCTGCCCAGTCCGAAGTGCAGCCGCAGAGTGCTCGAGCTCTGGTAGCCGCAGGATGTCTGCGACTCGGCGATCAGCGCGTATTCCTCCGCCCCGTTCTGCAGCACCACGATGGCCTTGGCGCCGCGTCCATCGCGCGGCGTGACGCGGCCCGAGGGGCCTTTCTTCAGCGCGCCGCGCAGCTCCAGGCTGAGCCGCCGGTTGCCTGTTCCCATGTGATTGATCGCCAGTGCGCACGGTCCGTCGATGCGCGCGAGCACGAGGTCCAAGCGGCCATCCTGATTGAGATCACCGAGGGCGCTGCCGCGCGCGCCGAGCTTCTGTTCCAGCACCGAGCGCGCATCCCGGCCCGCGACGCGGCGCAGTTCCGGCTGCAGTCGGAAGAGGCTCGGCTGCTGGTGGTAGCTCGTGCCCGTCTGCGGCGCATCGGCCTGCGGGAACACATGTCCGTTGGTCGTGAAAAGCTCCAGCCAGCCGTCGCCATCGAAATCGGCGAGGTGCACGCTCCAGGAGAGCAGCGCGCGCGTCTCGCGCGCCAGCGCCAGACGGTGCGTCATGCGCGTGAAGCCGCGCTCCGATCCGAAGTACAGCTCGGTCGCCTCGTCGGAGAAGTTCGTCACCGCCAGATCCGGCCGACCGTCGCGGTTGACATCCCCGCTGGCAGCACCCATGCCCGCCTGCGCCATGCCCTCCGCACTCAGGGCCACGTCCGTGTCCATCGCCAGATCGACGAAGCGCGGCTGGCCGTCGGGGCCGGGCTGGTTGATCCAGAGGTTGTTTGGCGAGGAGTCGTTGGCGACGAACACATCGGTGTCGCCATCGCTGTCGGCATCGAAGGCCGCCACGGCCAGCGCGAAGCCGGGCTGCGCGTCGACGAGCCATTGCTCCGAGCGATCGACGAACCCGCCCTTGCCATCGCCCGCGTACAGGCGATCGGTCTGCGGCTGGAGTCCGCGCGGTCCGCAGAAGACCGGCAAGCCCTTCCAGCGACAGGGAATCGCCAGCGCGCCGCTGCCGAGCTTCTCCAGCGGCGGATGCTTCGGATCGAAGTCGAGATACAGTCCGACGTACAGATCCAGCGCGCCGTCGCCGTCGGCATCGAAAAGCGCGAGACTGGTGGGCCAGGCGGCGTACTCGCCGTGCGCCGCCAAGGGCAGCGGCTCTGGTAGCAGAGCACCCTGATCCTGGCGCAGCAGCCACAAGTCTCCGAAGGCTGCGGCGATGAGATCCTGATCCCCGTCGTTGTCGACATCGCCGACCGCCAGGCCGGTCCACCAGCCCTTGAGGCCGGGTCCGGGCCGGCGCGTGAACCCGCCCCGGCCGTCGTTTTCGAAGACCTCCAGATCGGCTCCGCCGCCCTCGGCGAAATCCTTCAGGCTGGCGAGTCCCTGCCCGAACACGAGGTCGAGATCGCCGTCGGCCCCCAGGTCGATCACAGCCACGCCCGCGCCGTTGGCCTCCAGGATGGTGGCCTTCTCGGGCCCGCCGGAGCGGTTTCGGTAGTCAACACCCCGCTCCTGCGCCTCGTTGACGAGGTCCTCTTGGGGGGCAGGGGGAGGGGCAGCGGGGCCAGACGGAGGCGCCTGCTCGGAGCAGCCGTACAGCAGCAGGCCGACCAAGACAGGGCCGATCACGGCAGGGGCGATCCGGCAGATGGGCCGCGGAAGCATCGTCTGCATGGCATAGCGCACGGAAGCTGGCAGGGGAAGGGCGGTTGACCCATCCCCGGCCTTCGCGTACGCTTTTCCTCCCTTTTGTCTGCTCCCATGAGCCTGCGCAAGCCCAATCTCCTCGACGCCTTCCAAGCCTCCGCGCCGGAGGGCCGCAAGGCCGCACCCCGCGCGAACAGTGGTGCGGCGGCCGGCCCCTTTGCGGGCGAGGGGGTCAAGACGCCGGCGGATATCGTGCTGCCCCATTCAGTCCCGGGCGGCGCGCGCAGGGGCTTCTTCGCCCGCTTTGCCGGCGATCGCGTGGTGCAACTGGCCCTCGTCACGGCGCTGCTGGCCGTGATCGTCGCCTATTGGGTCGGGCAGCACAGCGGGCAGAACGAAACGCTGGCCGAAGCACCTGCAGAGGCCAATCCCGGCGCCCTGATGCCGGAGAAGACTCCGCTGCCGCGCGATCCGGATCTGGCGGATGCCAACCAGCGCACGGCTGCCGCTGGCAGCACGCACGATGAGCAGTTTCTCGACCCCGTGAACCGGTTCACGGTGCGCGTGGCCTCCTTCTCGGCGGACGAAGCGGGCCGCCGCGCGGCATTCGAGCACCGCGACTACCTGCGCGGTGAAGGTGCGCCCGTGATTCAGCCGATCCAGAAGGGCCGGACGCTGGTGCTGTGCATCGGCCACGAAGCGAGCATGGAAGGCGCGCAGAAGCTGCTGGGTTTCGCCAAGGCGCTGCGCGGGCCCAAGGGCTCGAAGAAGCCGCCCTACCAGGACGCCTACATCGACAACATCGACAACGTGGTGGCGCGCAAGAAGTAGCGCTGTCACGATTCAAAGACCTCACAAGGAGCCAATCACACATGTCCATTCACTCCAGCCTCCGCGCCAGCACCAGCATGAAGGGTGAGCGCAGCGTGTTCACCCGCGTCGAGCGCCTCGCCGTCCTCAAGAAGGCCGGCAAGTTCGACGACACCAAGGATTCGATCTACGGAATCCCGAAGGTCCGCACCCGCTTCAAGGTGGCCAGCGCCAAGAAGAAGGATGACAAGGCCGCCGCTGCGGCTCCGGGCGCGGCTGCCGGTGGCGCTGCCGCCAAGCCGGCGGCTGCCGCGAAGCCGGCCGCCAAGAAGTGATTCCGCGTCCGCCGCCGGCGGCCTGAACTCGCCTCGAGACCTGAGCATGGCCGCTCGTGCGGTGAGAGCCGACATCGTGGAAAAGCGCGTCCTCGCCCCGTTGATGGAGGTCTTCGCCTCCATTCAGGGCGAGGGCGCTTTCGTTGGCGAAGCCCAGATCTTCCTGCGCCTGCGCGGCTGTCCGCTGCGCTGCCGCTGGTGCGACACGCCCGCTTCCTGGGCCGCAAGCACGACCTCGCGGGTGCGCATTGACTCCGTGCGGCAGGCGCGCGAGGAGCCTGCGCTGGCGACACCGTTTCAGGCCGCCTGCTGGGTCGCGGAGTGCGAGCCCGGCGAGCCGCGCACGGTCAGCGTCACGGGCGGTGAGCCGCTGGCCTGGCCCGACTTTCTGCTCGCGCTGCGACCGCTGCTCAAGCCGCGGCGCATGCACCTCGAGACGGCCGGCGCGCATCCGCGTTCGCTCGCGCGCGTGCTGCAGGTCTTCGATCACATCAGCCTCGACCTCAAGCCGGAAGCGGATCTCGATGCGCCCGAGGAACTGGGCTTGCCAGAGGATGATGTGCGCATGCCCTTCCGCGTGCCGGGAGGAGACGGCGGCGAGCAGAGCGAGCGCAGTCCGCGCACCATCGGCGAGTGGCAGTCCGCGCGCGAGGCGTGTCTGCGTCTGGTGGCGGGACGCGACGCCTGCGGCAAGATCGTCGTGCAGGGTGGTCGCGAGGCGCGCGATTACGTGCACCTGTTCGATCAGGTCGAGGCGCTCGCGCCGGGCCTCCCGCTGTTTCTCACGCCGGTGACTCCGCTGGGCGGCATCGCACCGGCGAGCCGCAAGCTGCTGCAGGACGTGGTCGAGCTGGCGCGGGATCGCGGCCTGAGCGTGCGGGTGGTTCCCCAGGTGCACCGCTTGCTGAAGCTGCCCTGATGCGGCGCCGCGTAGGGCGGGCTTTCAGTTGCCGCGCAGCTCTGCAGAGCGCAGGCGGTAGCGCTGCGGCGCGACGAACCCCGGCCGCAGGCGGAGGCGGCCGATGGCATCGGCATCGGGAATGCGCACGACGCGGCGGTTGGAGCCGCGCTTCAGCGTGATCTGCAGCATGTTCTCGCGCGTGTACTCGCTGTTTCCGGGCTGCAGCCAGAACAGGTCGGCAACGGTGTCGATGGGGGAGTCGATCGCGAGTTCGAGCAGCAGTTCCTTGCGCGGGGTGGGCGGAATCGCGGGCAGGAGCAGGCTGCCGGCCAGATTCTGCAGCTCAAGATCGAGCACGAAGCCCGACGGAGTCTCGGCGCGCGTGATTTCCAGACCGGGCATCGTCCGGTACTCGTGCGGGGCGCTCGAGCCGCTGAGCCGCCAGTAGGTCTTCGAGGCCTGAGCGAAGTCGGCGCTGAGATCACCGTACTCGCCGGGCTTGAGCTGCGAGGGGTACAGGAACACCAGCGCGCGCTCGACCCAGATCTCGATCATCAGCGCAGGGCGCAGCTCCAGCAGCGCCTCGCCGGGGAATTTGTAATCCCACACGGCCTGCATCTCACTGAAATGCTCGCTCAGCGGCTCTTCGATGTAGGGGCCGAAGGAGTCGTGCAGGATCAGCGCCTTGGGCAACAGGGGGTCGTCCACGCGCGAGATGCGCGTGCGGCCGCGCCCCCAGCCGGAATCCTTGATCACCTGCGCACGGCGCTCCGCGGGCGGAACGCCGAAGATCCAGTCCTTCTGGCGGACGGTGTCCTGGATGTACATGCTGCGCCGCCAGCTCTCACCGGTGCCGCCGGTCTCCTTGCGCTCGAATTGCTCGGCCGGGCGCGCGCTGAGTCCGGGCAGCAGCTGCGCCGCCGCGTTCATCACGGCCTCGTACGCCACCAGCGCGCCGCGTCCGTTCCAGTGCGTGCCTTCCGCGTAGTAAAGCCAGTCATCCGCGGCGTCTGCGGGCTTGGCCTCGCGCAGCGCCTCGCGCAGATCGAGCACGTGCAGTTGTCCGTCCTTGCGAGCGGCCTCGACCAGCTGGTCCAGACGCGAAGGCCCGTAGACCGTCCATTCCTCCGGCATGCGCTCGGAGTAGACGCTTTCCTTGTTGGGCGCGATCACCAGCAGGTGCTGGCAGCCGATGCCGGCCAGCCATTCCTGCCGCGCGCGGAGGTTCGCGATCATGACAGAGAGCGATTCGGGGCCCTGTTCGGGGTAGGGCAGCAGCCCGCGGTAGACCGGCACCGTCTCGTCGCCGTAGTAGAACATCCAGTCGTCCTTGCCGAGGAACACCAGCGGCGAGGGCGAGGTGTGGAACAGCGCGAGCGTCTGCAGCGAGTGCCAGCGCAGCAGCCTGTCGCGCAGACCGAAGCTGTCCTGGAAGTACTTTTCGTACTGCGTCGGATACTTCCACAGCACGCGCGCATCCCACTTGAGTTCAGGACGCTTCTCGGGACTGCGCAGCTCCGGCTCGCGCGGACTGCGCGCCTCGTCATCGCGCACCGCGAGATCGATCCAAGGCGCACCCAGCAGCAGCAGGAAGGCCGCCAGCAGCGTGCGGCGCGGTCCCTTGTGCGTCAGCGGAACGGGAGTGGGTTGCACGGCGCCCTAGAACCGGAAGTAGATGAACGGGTTGTAGGAACCCGCCGCCAGCTTGAGCGCGCACTCGAAGAACACTAACAGAAGCAGGGGGATGCTGAGGTACTCGAGCGTGACGGACAGTCCCTGACGACCCTGCGCCGCGAGACCCTTCCACCAGTTGACGAGCGCGGGCAGCCAGGGTGTCGAGCCGATCACGCCAGCGATGATCGCGGTCCAGATCTCCGCATCGGTGAAGTGGGCCACCTGGTGCAGCAGCGGGTCGGCATCGTTCAGGCCCGCCATGGCGGCGAGGTACTGCAGGGCCTGCTGCGAGTCGACGGCACGGAAGAAGACCCACCCGATCATCGCGACCAGCAGGGTGTACACGTGCGCCACCGGCCGGCTCTTTTCGAGCCAGCGGGCCAATCCCAGCCGTTCGATCACGAGGAACGCGCCGTGCCACAGGCCCCAGATCACGAACACGAAGCTCGCTCCGTGCCACAGGCCGCACAAGAAGAACACGGTGACGAGGTTGAAGTACGTGCGCGCGGATCCGTGGCGGTTGCCTCCCATCGGGATGTAGAGGTAATCGCGGAACCAGGTGGAGAGCGAGATGTGCCAGCGGCGCCAAAACTCCGTGATCGAGCGCGAGATGTAGGGGAAGTTGAAGTTCTCGAGGAAGCGGAACCCGAACATGTGGCCCAGGCCGATGGCCATGTCGGAGTAGGCCGAGAAGTCAAAGTAGATCTGCAGCGTGTAGCACAGGATGCCCAGCCAGGCGACCGGTGCCGTCAGCTCGACGGCGGGGATGCCGAAGATCTTGTCGGCCACCTCCGCGACGAGGTTGGCGATCAGCATCTTCTTGCCCAGTCCGATCACGAAGCGGCGGATGCCGTAGGCGAAGCCATCCTCGGTCACGGTGCGCTGGCGGATCTCCGCCGCGACGTCGAGATAGCGCACGATGGGGCCGGCGATCAGCTGCGGGAACAGGGACACATACAAGGCAACGCGGAACCAGCTGCGCTCGACAGGCGCGTCCCTGCGGTACACATCGAGCACATACGAGAAGGCCTGGAACGTGAAGAAGCTGATGCCGATCGGTAGGCGCACCCGGCCGTCGGGGTTGAGGAACAGCTCCCTCAGGCCAGAGTCGGCCGGCAGGAAGGTGCCGATCAACGGCAGTCCGACCAGCTCGAAGATCCAGTCGATGTACTTGAACAGCACCAGCAGGCCGAGGTTGAAGATGCTCGACCAGACGACGACGGCCTTGCCCTTGCCGCGGTCCATTTCGCGCGCCAGCCACAACCCGAACAGCCAGTTGGCCGTGATCGAGAGCAGCATGATCGCCACGAGGTACTTCTCGCCCCAGGCGTAGAACAGCAGGGAGGCCGCCAGCAGCAGCAGATTGCGCAGCTCCTGGCGCACGCTGAAGTACAGCGCCAGCAGCAGCGGCAGGAAAAGCCACACGAAGAGGGTGGAACTGAACAGCATGCTGGGGGGTGAGGAAATCTTCTCCCATGCGCGCGCAATTGTCCAATCGCGGCGCGGCGGCAGGTCAGGAACTGCGTCGGGGGCGGGCCGCGCTGCCGGCCACGAGCACCGCGGCCAGCGTGGCGATGGTCATGGTCCACGGCCAGGCCAGCTCGGGCAGGCCCAACGGAGCCAGCAGCTGCTTCTGGAAGAAGAAAGCGGTGCCGAAGAGGACTCCGGTGAGCATGCCGAGCGGCACGCTGGTGTCGTTGCCGCGCGTGTCGAGGAACAGCGCCACGAGGAACGCACCCAGGATGCCCGGGTAGAGGATCGTCATCGCGCTCAGCGCCAGCTGCACCAGATCGATGGTGGATCCTTCGGAGTACCAGCCGAAGAACAGTCCGACCGCGCACAGCAGCAGACCAAACACGAAGATCAGCCGGCGCACGCGCGCAAGGCCCGTGTCGGCCAGCGGGCGGATGTCGCTGGTCCAGGCCGAGGTGGTCGCGTTGAGCGTGGCGCCGAGCGAGGAGACGGCGGCGGCGAACAGGCCCGCGAAGACCAGCCCGCGCAGGCCGGCCGGCAGCTCGTGAACGATGAAGTTCGGGAAGATGCGCTTGACCTCCTCGGGCGTCGTGATGCCGTAGGCAGTGGGCGTGTTTTCCGCGTAGAAGGCCCACAGCATCGTGCCCACGGACAGGAACAGCGCCACGATCGGGAAGGTGAAAAGCCCAGAGGTGAGGATGCTCAGCGCCGAGCCGCGCTGGTTGCGCACATTGAGCATGTGCTGCACGTTTTCCTGGTCGGTGCCGTGGCTCGCCAGTGCCAGCACGAAGCCGCCGAGGATCGCGGTCAGCGTCTGGTAGGCATCGCTGAAGGGGTTGGCTTCCCACTTGAACACCGTCAGCTTGCCGGCGGCGAGCGCACGCTCGACGACGGCCCCCGGTTCGATCGAGAGCGCGTGCAGTCCCACCAGCAGCGCCACCAGCGCGCCCAGCGCGAAGATCGTGCCTTGAGCCACATCGGTCCAGACCACCGCCTTGAGACCGCCGAGCAGCGTGTAGACCGTCGAGAGCAGCGCCATGCCGACGATGGCGTTGCCCAGTCCGAAGCCCGTCGCCGCATCGAAGGCCAGCGCGGCGATGAACAGTCGCACGCCGCTGGCGATCAGGCGCCCGCCGAGGAAGGCCCAGGCGCAGCTCTTCTGGGCCAGCGGGCCGATGCGCTGGCCGAGAAAGCCGTAGACCGTCGGCAACTGCAGCTTCCAGTAGCGCGGCACGAAGGTCGTCGCGAGCACAAGCTTGCCGAGCAGCGCCCCGAGCGCGAACTGCAGGTAGCTCCAGTTGCCCTTGTACGCTGCCTCGGGCACGCCGATGTAGGTCGCGGCGCTGACCTCGGTCGCAAGGATCGAGAACACCACCGCCCAGGCAGGCAGCGAGCGATCTGCGCGCAGATGGCCCTCCGCGCTGTGCGGGCCGCGCGAAGCGGCCACGCCGATGCCGATGACGAGCGCGGCGTAGGCCAGCATCACGATCCAGTCGAGGGTTTCCATGCGGGAAGGCCCCTTGTAGCGATCGCTGCGGGAGCTTTCGAGGGCCAAGGTTGTGCCGCGCGCCGTTTGTGGCGTACTCTCTGCGGCCTGATTCCATGAATGACCAAGCCACCCAACGCCTCCCGCGCATCGCGCTGGTCGGGCGGCCCAATGTGGGCAAGTCGACGCTGCTCAACCGCCTGTGCGGTTCGCGCGTGTCGATCGTCGAGCCCACGGCCGGTGTGACGCGCGATCGCGTTGCCGTGCCGGCCCTGATCGGCGACGGCCAGCGCGAGGCCTGGGTCGAGGTGGTGGATACCGGCGGCATCGGCATCGTCGACCGCGACGATCTCGGGCCTCAGGTCGAGGCGCAGATCCAGGCCGCGCTCAGTACGGCCAATCTCGTGCTGTTTCTGGTCGACGCGAAGGAAGGGCTGACCCCGCTCGACATGGAGGTAGCTTCGCGCCTGCGCGGGTTCCCCGTGCCCGTGCTGCTGGTGGTCAACAAGGTCGAGGCGCTCTCCGCGGAATGGGAAGTAGAGAGCTTCCGCCGCACGGGCATTTCCGAAGGGCCCTTCCCGATCAGCGCCCAGAACGGCGTGGGCATCGGCACGCTGGTGACCCGCGTGCTCGATCTGCTGCCGCGCAACCCCAATCCTGCGCCGCCGCAGAAGCCCGTGATGCGGCTGGCGGTGGTGGGCCAGCGCAACGCCGGCAAGTCCAGCCTGATCAATGCCTGGGCGCAGGAGGAGCGCATGATCGTCTCCGAGCGCCCGGGAACGACCCGCGACGCGGTCGATGTGTACTTCGACCGCGACGGGGAGGCCTTCGTGGCGATCGACACGGCCGGCATCCGCCGCAAGCGCTCGATCGCCGACGCGATCGAGTTCTACTCGGATGCGCGCAGCCACCGCGCCGTGCGCCGTGCCGATGTCGTGATCCTGCTTTTCGACGTGACGCGCAAGCTCTCCTCGATCGACAAGGAGCTCGCCCGTTACGCCATCGAGCACCACAAGCCGCTGATTCTGGGTGCCAACAAGTGGGATCTGGTCGAGAACATCAGCCCTTCTGAGTTTCAGGAGTACATCGACGCCGAGATTCCCTCGGCCAATTTCTCACCGGTATCGTTCCTCTCCGCCAAGGAAAGCCATGGAGTGGAGGAGACGCTGCGACTGGCGCGCGAGCTGTTCGAGCAGGCGCACAACCGCGTCGGCACGGGCGAGCTCAACCGCACGCTCACGCGCGCTCTCGATGCGCGCAGTCCTACGAGCTCCGGTCACGCCGCGCGGATCTACTACGCCACGCAGGCCGATGTCGCCCCGCCGACCTTCGTGCTGTTCGTCAACGAGAAGAAGCACTTCAACAAGGACGCGATCCGCTATCTGCAGAACCGCATCCGCGCGGAGCTGCCCTTCTCCGAGATTCCGGTGCGAATCGTGCTGCGCGACCGCAACCCCGATCCGGATGAGCAGCGCCGCATGGAAGGCGACTTTGCGCGGCGCAAGGGACCCACGGGACGACTGGAAGAAGACGAAGAACGCGTCGAAGTCGAGGAGGAAGCCGAATGAACCGCATCGTGCACGCCTGCTGTCTGCTTGTGCTGTTGCTCGCAGGTTCCTGTGCCTCCACGAAACACCCCGAGCAATGGCAGCCCGCCGATGTGCGCAGCTCCAGCGAGCGCATCCTCAGCGAGGTCACGCGCCTGACGCTCGACAAGAACAACTTCCCGGGCGGTACCGGGCTGGATCCGACCACGCTTAGCATGGTCTCGGGCTGGAACATCTCGCTCGCTCCGTTTCGCGGCAAGGGCTTCCGCGAGCGCTGCCACATCCGATTTCAGCGGCTGAAGGATGGCAACTACACAGTCGAGGTGCGCGTTGAGCGCCAGCGCAACGATGACATCCTGCGTCCACTGGATCTGACCTACGCACAGTGGGAAGAGGATCCCGACAACATCGAGCGCTCGCGAGTCGTGCTGCAGTACCTGCGCTCGCTGCTTGCGCAGCAGTGAGCCTGCGCCATGAGTGCCCCGACCCTCGTCCTGTGCGCCGCCGGAGGTCCGCTGGAAGCGGCTGCTTCGGGTGGGAAGGGACTTGAGCTCACGCGCATCGAGGACGCGGCCGGTACACACCACATGGTGGCGCAGCTGCGGGAGCTGCTGGGTGCGCGCCGTCCTGCCTGCCTCGTGCTGCCGCGGCCCGATTCGGAGCACGAGGGCGAGCGTGCGCTTGCCATGGCGGCGGCTGCGGCGCTGGCTAGACTCGCCGAGCTGGAAGTCCGCGCGGGCTCGCCGAGCGCGCCTCCGGAGTCGTCCACGGCTCTTCTGGGCGCGTTCCGCAAGCTCGCGCAGCAGCGCGCGCGCAGTCACGGGCTGCCGACCTCCAGCGCGGTCCTGAGCTCATGGAACAAGTGCGCAGACCTTGCTGCCAATCTCGAGGCGATCCGCGCCCAGACGCTGCCCTTTGAATCGGTGGTGGTGGTCGACAACGCCAGCCATGACGGCAGCATCGAGATGGTGCGCCGCGACTTCCCCGAGGTGCTGCTGGTGGTGATGCCGCACTCACAGTACGGCGCTTGTGAGACCTTCAACATCGGCTTTGCCTGTGCGCGCTCGGAATTCGTCGCCATCCTCGACGATGACATCGTGATGCCGCCGGCATGGCTGGAGCGCAGCACGCGGCGCCTGGTCGCGGAGCCCGCGACGACCGCGATCGTGTCGACGCAGGTGATCGAGCCCGGCATGCCGGAGAGCTATCGCACCTCGAAGTCGGTCAACGAAGAGCGCTACATGTCGACCTTCCGCGGCTGCGCCTCGCTGGCGCGCCATGCGGCGATCGCCAAGGCCGGGTACTACGACGAACGCCTGTTCATCTACGGCAACGAGCGCGATCTCACCTGCCGCCTGCTGAATCTGGGCTTCCGGGTGCTGCAGTACCCCGGCGTGTCGGTGTTCCACAAGACGCCCTTCGGCATCAAGCTGGGCAAGCGCTCGCTGTACTACCACGCGCGCAACGCCTTCCTCTCGATGCTGAAGTACGCGCCGCTCTCCGATCTCCTGCGCTTGCCGTTCCTCGCATTGTTTCAGGTGCTGCTGCGCGGCGAAAGAAAGGAAGCCGAGGGCAGCGTGCGCGATGCGGTCGGCACGATCGGCATCGGCCGTTCGGTGCGCGAAACACCGGGCGCCTGGTGGGTGCTCGTCAAGGCGAGCGCCTCGATCCTCTACAACATTCCGTACTGTTGGAAGCGCCGCCAGCCCTGCACGCACGAGGACTTCGAGCTGCCGCTCAAGTGAGCGCTCAGCGCACGCGCTGGTACAATACCCAGCGGTAGGCCGAGGGACCCGCGCCGGTGAACTCGCGCGAGCGCCGGTAATTCGAGCCGCGATCGGCGAAGTTCTCGGGCGGAAGCTCTGCCGAGGCAATGACGATCCACTCCACGCCCTCCGGCCCGATCTGCGCGGGCTCCACCCAGCGCAGGCCGCGACCGGCCACGAACTGCGCGTGGTAGGCGAGTGTCTTGCGCGTGTCGAAGGCGATGTCGCTGGAAACAGTCGGCACGGTTTCGCGGGACTGTTCCAGCATCCAGGCGATGGCGGCGCGGTACTCGCCGCGTCCGGCACGCGCCCAGGCGAGCGACTGCGCGAGGTTGCCGACGCAGATCAGCGTGGTCACCAGCAGACCCGTGCGCCCCGCGCGCCCCAGCGCGCCGCCGGCCAGCAGCGGCACGAAGGCAAGCGGCAGCAGGAAATAACGCAGCGCCACGAAGGAAGGATTGAGGATCAGGAAGGTCAAAAGCGGAGGCAGCAGCAGCAGCGTGCCGTACATGGCCAGCTCTCCGTGGCTTCTGCGCAGGCTCCAGCCCAGCAGAGCCAGTAACGCCGCCAGTACGAGCATGCCCGGCATGCCCGACAGTCCCAGCAGCTGCACGGCCGCATCCTGTCCCAGGCTGCCGAAGCTCCACGCGTCGCCGCCGCCCACAGCCATGCCGGAGATGAAGTACAGATACCAGCCGGCGCTGAATGCCAGCGGCGGCAGCAGCACCCAGGGCGAGCGCCGCAGCACCAGCTCGCGCACACCCACAGCCGCCAGAGCGAACACGAAACTGAAGTGCGAGAGCAGTCCGACGGCGCAGAACAGGCTGAACCAGGCGGTGCGTCCGCGGGCCTGCGTTTCCAGCATGAGCGCCGCGGCGTAGACCATGCACAGCGCCAGCGCGTAGCCGCGCGCTTCGCTGGAGTAGTAGGCGAGCAGCGTGGAGCTGGCGAGGAGTGCGGCGGATAGGACCCCGGCGCGCGGGCTGAAGACGCGCGCGGTCCACAGCGCGCCGAGCAGCACGGCCGCGCTGCCTGCGAGTATCGGCAGCGCGCGCTGCACGAGGGCCTGCTCCTGAGGGCCGAGCAGCCGGAGCATCAGCGTGTTGAGCGGGTGGTTGTTGTCGTGGCGCAGCGTGAAGGCCGCCAGCGGGCCGTCGAGTCCGCGGGCAAAGTCCGCTGACCAGATTTCGTCGAGCCACAGCTCGCCGCGGCCGAGCAGCAGCCGCAGCGCCAGGCCCAGCAGCACGAAGGCGCCGATCCAGATTCGGTCCCGGCGGCTGAGGGGCAGCTTCTCCACGCCGCCGATGCTGCCCGAGCGCAGCCTCGCACTCAAGTCCGCGGGCCGGACTCCCGCTGGGGAACGCGCGCCCCTGAAGGTCGAATGCGGAAGGTCCGATGCGGAAAGTCCGATGCGGAAGGGAGCTGTTGAAACAGTGGATCTGGAAGCGGGGCCTTTCGGATGGAAGAGTGGGGGACAGGTGTCCCTCCCCGTGCGTTCCCCTCCGGTCAGCGTCGTCGTCGTCAATTACAACGGCGAGCACTATCTCGGCGAGTGCCTGCGCGCGATTCTCGCGCAGGAGCCCGCACCCGCTGAGGTGCTGGTGGTCGACAATGCCTCCACGGACGGCAGTCGGGCCCGACTCGAGCCCTTCGGCGAGCGCGTGCGCTGGCTGGGGCTCGAGCGCAACGAGGGGCCGTCACCGGCGCGCAATCATGGTCTCGCCCAGGCTGCGCACGAGTGGGTGCTGCTTGTGGACAACGATGCGGTGCTGATGCCGGGCACGCTGGCGGCGCTGCTCGAGGCCGCCTTGTCGAGCCCCGATGCGGCGCTGGTGCAGCCGCGCAGCGTGTTCTTCGACGAGCCGACCCGCGTGCACTACGACGGCGGCCGGTTCCATTACTGCGGACTGATCTCGCTGGCGAACTTTTATGTCCCGCTGTCGCAGGCGCAAGGCACCGGAACGCTGGAGCGCGATTGCGCCGTCAGCGTGGTGCTGCTTGCGCGGCGTTCGACGCTGCTGCAGCTGGGCGGTTTCGAGCCGCGCTACTTCATCCTGTTCGAGGATCTGGATCTGTCCTACCGGCTGCGGCTCGCCGGGCACACCATCTTCAGCGTCGAAGACGCGCTCGTGCTGCACAAGGGCGGCACGGGCGGCATCAGCTTCCGCAAGGGGCCGCGCTATCCCGCCCGCCGCGTGTTCCTGCACGCGCGCAATCGCTGGATCTTCCTCGTGCGCAATCTGTCGCTCGTGACGCTGCTGTGTGCGCTGCCGGGCCTGATGCTGTATGAGCTCGCCGGCTTTGTCTTCGCGCTGCTGGCGCTCGCTCCGCACCAGTGGCTGCTCGGCAAGCTCGACTGCCTGCGCATGCTGCCGGCGCTGCTGTCGGAGCGCCGACGCATCCAGGCCACACGCCGCAGAAGCGACCGGGAGCTGCTGCCGGTCGTGCCTCTGACCGTCACGCCCGATGCGCGGCGCGGTCTGCGCGGCGTGGCGGAGCGCGCGCTGTCCGCCGCCTTGAGCGCTTGGTGGCATTTGGCGCGCATTCTGCTGCCCTGAAGGCCGGGGCGCACTAGGATCTGCGCCCGCATGAGCAAGGCAAAGCTGACAGGCAAGGGCCGACGCTGGCTGGAGAGTGGGCATCCGTGGATCTACCGGGATGATCTCGCACAACTGCCCGCCGAGGACGGCGGCATCTGCGAGCTGGAAGGCCCGCGCGGGGAGAGTCTGGGCTTCGCCGCCTACAGCGCCGCCTCGCGCATCGCGCTGCGGCTGATCACGCGGCGCAAGGAAGCTCCTGATGCAGCATTCTGGCGCGCTCGCGTGCAGGCAGCGGTCGAACGACGCGCGCGATTGGGTCTGTCCGATCCGGCCGGAGCCGCGCGCCTGATCGCCGGCGATGCCGACGGTGTGCCGGGTCTGGTGGTGGATCGCTATGCCGATGCGCTGGTCGTGCAGAGCGGCACGCTGTTCGCCGACCGCATGCGCGACTCGATCCTTGAGAGCGTGCGCGCCGTTCTCGAACAGCCGATCCGCTGCGTGGTCGAGCGCTCGGATTCCTCCGTGCGGCGGCTGGAGAGCCTGGAGGAACGCAAGTCGGTGCTGGAGGGCGAGCTGCCTTCGGAACTGCTCGTGCGCGAGGATCAGCTGGTCTTCGAGGTCGATCTGCTCGGCGGGCACAAGACCGGTCACTACCTCGATCAGCGTGAGAACCGTCGCCGGGCGAGCGCTCACGCCCGCGGACGGCGCTGCCTCGATGTGTTCTGCTACGACGGCCTGTTCGGCATTCGCATGGCGCTTCAGGGCGCAGCGGAAGTGCTGTGCATCGACCAGTCGCAGGCGGCGCTCGAACGCGTGCAGCGCAATGCCGCGCGCAACGGGGTCGCCGAACGGGTGCGCGTGCACAAGGCCGATGCGCTGCACGACCTGCGCGCGCGCGTCGAAGCCGGCGAGCGCTACGGATTGGTGGTGGTGGACCCGCCGGCCTTCGCCAAGAACCGCGCACAGGTCGAGGGCGCCCGGCGCGGCTACACCGAGCTGCATCGCCGCGGCATCGAGCTGACCGAGCCAGGCGGCCACTTCGTCAGCGCCTCCTGTTCCTACAACGTGCGCGCGCACGAGTTCGTCGAGCTGGTGCGCGACGGAGCGGCGCTGGCCCGCCGCGAGGCCTGGCTGCTCGCGCTGGAGGGGGCCGCCCCCGACCACCCGCACCTCCTCACGCTGCCGGAGACGCACTACCTGAAGTGCGCCTTTGTCGCGGTCGGGGCCAGGACCGATTGAGCCAGACGGCGCTTTCTGGGAGACTGCCCCTCCCCCATGAGCCGCCCGATCCAGATCCGCGTCAACGGCGAGCCGCGCGAGGTGCCCGAGGGCACCAGCGTGGAAGCCCTGCTGGGCGTGCTCATGCTGCCGCGGGATGCCGTGGCGGTTGAGCGCAACGCGCGCCTCGTTCGCAAGCAGGAGCGCGAACGCACGCTGCTCGCGGCAGGGGATCAGATCGAGATCGTCACACTGGTCGGAGGTGGCTGAGTATGCAGCAGGATCCCACTCGGGATGATCCGCTCACGGTTGGTTCGCACACGCTGCGCTCGCGGCTGCTCGTCGGCACCGGCAAGTACAAGAGCTTCGAGGAGACGCGCGCGGCACTGGAGATCAGCGGCACCGACTGCGTCACCGTGGCGGTGCGGCGCGTCAACCTCGATCCCAAGGCCGGCCCTTCGCTGCTCGAGTTCATCGATCGGCGTCGTTACACGATCCGGCCCAACACCGCCGGCTGCTTCGACGCCGCCAGCGCGATCCGCACCGCGGAACTCGCGCGGGATGTGCTCGACACCAATCTGGTCTAGCTGGAAGTGCTCGGCGATCCGCGCACGCTGCTGCCCGATCCGATCGGCACGCTGGAGGCGACTCGTGAGCTCGTCGCGCAGGGCTTTGAGGTGCTGGTGTACTGCTCCGATGACCCGCGCATGTGCGTGCGGCTGGCGGAACTCGGCGCGAAGAGCGTGATGCCCGCGGGCTCGCCGATCGGCTCGGGTCAGGGCGTGCTCAATCCCAACGCAATCCGCATCATCCTGGAGCTCGTCGAGGTCCCGGTGATCGTCGATGCGGGCGTCGGCACGGCCTCGGATGTGGCCTTTGCCATGGAACTCGGCGCGGCGGGCGTGCTGCTCAACACGGCCATCGCCGGTGCACAGGATCCGCTGCGCATGGCCGCCGCGATGAAGGCGGCCTGCTTTGCCGGACGGCAGGCCTGGCTGGCGGGGCGCATTCCGCGCCGCCTGTACGCCAACGCCTCCTCGCCGATGGAAGGCCGGATCGCCGGAGCCGGGAGCGGCGCATGAACGCACAGGGTATCAACTGGAATGACGCACTGGTCGTTGGACTGGCGCTCGTGGCCGCGACGATCGCGCTGGTGCCGCTGGTGATCCTGCTGGTGCAGCGCATCTACCCCGGGCGCAACGTCTACTTCGCGCGCTGGGGCTTCTCGCACGTCGTGGTCGCGCTGGCCGTGATCCTGCTCTCCATGGCCGTCGTCGGCTGGCTGTGGCCCGTGCCCGAGGGGCAGCGGCTGGACGCGGTCGATGCGCTTTCGCGCACGGCGCTGGGACTGGGACTGGGCTGTGCCAGCGTGGCGGCCTTTGCCGCGCGCCTGGCGCCTGAGGGCATTCGCGCTCTGGGGTTGGCGCGCGGACGGCATGGCAGCGCCGTGCTGGCCGGAGTCCTGAGCTACTTCCTGCTGCTGCCGGGACTGTTCGGCGTGATGATCGTCTGGAAGGTGATCCTCGACAAGCTCGCACCCGGCCATGAACCGCAGGCCGTGATGCAGATGATGCTGGAGTTGTCACCGGATCGCCGTCTGATGGCGGTGTTCTTCGGCGTCCTGCTGATTCCCTTGTTCGAGGAGCTGCTGTTCCGTGCCTTCCTGCAGCCGCTGCTGGTGCAGAACGTTCGCGATCGGCTGGGCATCGTCGTCACCGCGCTGATCTTCGGCCTGCTGCACGGCACCGCGGCCTGCGTGCCGGTCTTCGCACTGGCGCTGCTGCTCGGCGGCCTGATGCTGCGCACGCAGAGCCTGATCGCGGTCTGGGCCGTGCACGCGCTGCACAACGGGCTGATGTTCGTCGTGATCTTCGTGTTCCCGGAAGCCGTGCGCAATCTGCAGTCGCAGGGCCTTGTGATCTGGCCATGAGCTTCTTTCCGCGTCAGGGACGCATGCAGGCCCTCGAAGGCGGCGCCTTTGCCGCCGACAACGCCGTGCTGACCGGCGAGATCACGCTGGGCCGCGACAGCGGAGTCTGGTGCGGCTGCGTGCGGCGCGGCTACGATGCGCCGCTGGTGATCGGCGAGCGCACGAACATCCAGGATCTCACCATGATCCATGCCGACCCCGGCGTGCCCAATGTGATCGGCAACGATGTCACGGTGGGGCACCGCTGCGTTCTGCACGGCGCGCGCGTCGAGGACGGCTGCCTGATCGGAATGGGAGCGATCCTGCTGGGCGGCTCGGTGATCGGCGCGCAGTCGCTGGTCGCGGCGGGTGCGGTGGTCAAGGAGGGCTTCGTGGTGCCGCCGCGCTCGCTCGTCGCCGGCGTGCCCGCCAAAGTGATCCGCCCGCTGACGGACGAAGAAGTGGCCCGCATCGCGCAGAGCGCGGTCGGCTACGTCCACAAGATCCGGCTGTACCTGCCGTGAGCGAGACTGAGTATCTGGAGCGGCGGTTGCGCCTGTTCGAAAGCCTGCGCGGGCTGGAAAGTCTCGCCGTGGCCTACTCCGGCGGAGTCGACTCGGCAGTGTTGCTGCATGCCGCGACGCAAGTGATCGGAAACCGTGCGGTGGGGGTGATCGCCGACTCGCCTTCGCTGCCGCGCCGGGAACTGGCCGAGGCGCTCGAGCTCTCGCGGAGCATGGGGGCACGCACCGAGGTCATCGCCACCGCGGAACTGGAGGACGAGCGCTACCGCGCCAACTCCGGCGATCGCTGCTACTGGTGCAAGACGCATCTGTTCCAAGCCATGGAACCCTGGGCGCGCGCGCGCGGCTTTTCCGCGCTGGCCTTCGGTGAAGTCACGGATGACTGGCTTGACCACCGGCCCGGCGCACGGGCCGCACGCGAGTTCGGTGTGATTGCGCCGCTCTCCGCCGCGGGGCTTTCCAAGGACGATGTGCGCCGCTACGCACGCGAGGCAGGACTTGCTGTCGCCGACAAGCCTGCTTCCGCCTGTCTGGCGTCGCGGCTGCCGGTCGGGACCCGCGTGGATCGCGCGCGCCTCGAACGCGTCGAACGCAGCGAGGAGCAGCTCAAGCGACTCGGGCTGGCGGCACTGCGCGTGCGCGATCATTTCCCCAAGGCCCGAGTGGAGCTGGGCGCGCAGGAGTGGACGCGTCTGGAGGCCTTGCGCCAAGAGATCGAAGCCCGGCTCTCGCAAGAGGGATTTTCAGAATTTGAATACGCGCGCTACCGCTCGCCCGCCGAGCGAGCGGAAAGTCGCGGCATGAGTTAGTGTATGAGCCCACTCATGCTGCCCCTCCGCACTGCATTCGCCCTGCTTCTGTGCGCGCTGCCGCAGATCTCGCTGCCGCTGTGCGCACAATCCGCACCGGCTCCCAGTTCGCGCCTCGATCGACGCATGGATTCCGGCGTCGTCGAGAACGACAGCTCCGAGCGCCGCGTGCTGGCTTCGTTCTCCATCGAGGAGCCCGGCGCGATCTGGATGCGTCTCTACTTCGATGAGCTGGTGCTGGGCGGCGACGAGGCCACCGGCAACGGCTCATATGTGCGCATCACCTCGATGCTGGATGGCGCGAGTCAGGTGCTGCATGCCAGCCATGCGGCGCAATGGCGGAATTCCAGCGCCTACATGAACGGCGACGCGGTGCTGGTCGAGCTGATCGGCGAGCCCAAGAGCGGCGCCAGCCGCATGCGTCTTGCCGCGATCGATGCCGGCTTCGCCGTGCTCAACTCGATCTGCGGGGCAAGCGATGATCGCGTGCTTTCCGCCGATCCGCGCGCCGCGCGCGCCATGCCGGTGGGCTGCACCGCGTGGCTGATCAGCGACTGCGGACGCTGCTTCCTCACCGCAGGTCACTGCATGTCGGGCAGCAACCTCACTGTGGTTCAATTCAACGTGCCGCCGTCGACATCTTCGGGCGGTCTGCAGAACCCGCCGCCGGAGCATCAGTACGCCGTCGACTCCGTCTCGCGTCAGTTCGTCAACGGCGGCGTCGGCAATGACTGGGGCTATTTTGGCTGCTTCCCGAACAGCAACACCGGTCTCAAGCCTTTTCAGGCGCAGGGCGCAGCCTACGTGCTCGCCAACCCGCCCGCCTTCAGTTCCAGTCTGACGATGCGCATCACGGGCTACGGCACGGATTCATCGCCTTCGACCTCCAATCAGGTCCAGCAGACGCACAGCGGGCCGTACTTCGCCCTCAGCGGCACGGCTCTGCAGCATCAGGCCGACACCACCGGCGGCAATTCCGGCTCAGCTGTCTTCTGGGAGCAAGGCGGCGTGGCCGTCGGAATCCACACGCACGCCGGCTGCAACAGCACATCCACCGGCGGCAACTCCGCCACCGCGCTGACCAACGCCGGCCTGCAGGCCGCGCTTGCGGCACCACTGGGCGTCTGCAACACGCTCTGCGCCTCAGGTCTGACCCAGTACTGCACCGCCAAAGTCAACTCACTGGGCTGCACGCCGCAGATCTCCTCGGTGGGCACCCCCAGCGCGACCTCTCCGGCTCCCTTCCTGATCACGGCCTCCAATGTGCTCAACCAGAAGAGCGGCATGCTGGTCTACTCACTGATGAGCGCGGCGACTCCCTTCCAGGGCGGCACGCTGTGCGTGGCGAGCCCGCTGATCCGCACGACGCTGCAGAACTCCGGCGGCAACGTCGGAGTCAACAACTGCAGCGGAACGCACAGCTACGACATGCGCGCGCGCATTCAGAGCGGGCTCGATCCCAACCTGCGCGCAGGCACCACGGTGTACGTCCAGTGGCTGACGCGCGACGTCGCCAGCCCGACGGGCCCGCTGGGCCTCACCGCAGCGCTCGCGGTCAGCATCGGACCCTGAAGCGCGCAGGTGCTTGCCGAGTCGCCTCGGCGCGGTTCCAATGCACGGCATGACCTCGTCGATCCGCATCGGTCTCATCGGCCAGAAATTCATGGGCCGCGCCCACTCCAACGCGTGGGGCCAAGTCAATCGCTTCTTCGATCTGCCGCGCCATGCGGAGCTGCACACCATCGCCGCGCGCAATGGCGCCGAGCTCGCCGCCTTCGCCGAGCGCTGGGGCTGGAAGCACAGGTCCACCGACTGGAAGAGCCTCGCCAAGGATCCCGACCTCGATCTGGTCGACATCGGCACCTCCAATGATGTCCACGCCGAGCAGGCGATCGCGATGCTCGAGGGCGGCAAGCATGTAGCCTGCGAGAAGCCGCTCGCGGGCACGCTCGATGACGCGCGCACGATGCGCGATGCCGCCAAGCGGCGCAAGAAGCAGCACACCTTCGTCTGGTACAACTACCGCCGCTGCCCGGCGGTGGCGCTGGCCTGGCAGCTGATGCGCGAGGGCTGCATCGGCCGCGTCTACCACGTGCGCGCGCAGTACCTGCAGAGCTGGGGCGGGCCCGACACGCCGCTGCTGTGGCGCTTCCAGAAGAAGTCCGCCGGCAGCGGCGCGCACGGCGATCTCAACGCGCACATCATCGACATGGCACGCTTTCTCGTGGACGAAGAGGTGGCCGAGATCCACGGCGCGATCAACAAGACCTTCATCGCCGAGCGCGCCATCCCGACCTCGGACGCTTCGCTCTCGGGTTCCGGAGGAGCGAAGAAAGGCAAGAGCGATGTCGACGACGCCGTGCTGTTCCTGGCGAGCTTCCGCGGCGGGGCCGTGGCGAGCTTCGAGGCGACGCGCCTCGCCACCGGACGCCAGAACGCCAACTCGATCGAAATCAACGGCGAGAAGGGCGCGCTGCGCTTCGAATTCGAGAACATGAACGTGCTCGAGTACTTCGACAACACGCTGCCAGCGCGCACGGCCGGCTGGCGCCGCATCATGTGCACCTCGAGCGCGGGCGGGCATCCTTATGCCGCCAACTGGTGGCCCGATGCGCATGTGCTCGGCTACGAGCACGGCTTCGTCAACATGGCGGCGGACATCCTGCGCGTGCTGTGCGGCGAGAAGGCGCTCGTCCCGCTGCCCGATTTCGAGGATGCGTACCAGACCCAACGCGTGCTCGAGGCGGCGCTGATCAGCGCCAAGGAGCGCCAGGCGATCAAGCTGGCGGATGTGCGCTAGCGCAAAGCGCCGCTGCGGAGCCGCTCTTAAACCTGCTCCAGTCTCTCGCACAGCATGCGTTTCCCAGCCGGCAGCGCGTTGAAGTCCGGGTGAGCGTTCTTGGGGATGGCGACCTGCTCGCCGCGTGCCCTGCCATTCTCCCCGCCGCCCCGCCGCGCTATCCTCTAGGCGCCATGCCGCGCCCCGTCTCCCTCTTCACCGGCCAGTGGGCCGATCTCTCCCTCGACAACCTCTGCCAGAAGGCCAAGTCCTTCGGCTACGACGCGCTCGAGCTCGCCTGCTGGGGCGATCACTTCGAAGTGCAGCGCTGCCTCAAGGACAAGGATTACGCCAAGCGTCACTGGGACATCCTCCAGTCGCACGGACTCGTCTCGCTGGCGGTCTCCAACCACCTCGTCGGTCAGGCCGTCTCGGATCCGATTGATGCGCGCCACAAGCAGATCCTGCCCGAGCACGTCTGGAAGGACGGCAAGCCCGAAGGCGTCAAGAAGCGCGCACAGCAGGAGATGATCGACACCGGCCGGGCCGCCCGCGTGTTCTTCGATGCGGCGCCCAAGAGCGTCAAGCAGCAGCTCAAGCGCAGCGGCCGCACGGTCGTGGTGGGCTTCACGGGCTCGCCGATCTGGCACATGGCCTACGCTTTCCCGCCGCACACGGCGCGCGCGGTCGAGCAGGGCCTTGCCCAATTCGCGTCGGAGTGGAAGCCGATTCTCGATGAGTACGACAAGGTCAATGTCAGCTTTGCACTGGAAGTGCATCCCACCGAGATCGCGTTCGACATCCACTCCATGCGCCTGGCGCGCAAGGCCCTGAAGAACCACAAGCGGTTCGGCGTCAACTTCGATCCGAGCCACTTCGGCTACCAGGGCGTCGACTATCTCGCGTTCCTCGACGAGTTCCGCGCACTGATCTGGAACGTGCACATCAAGGACGTCTGGTGGAGCGAAAAGCCGATGGCCGCGGGTGTGTTCGGCGGTCACGCAGCATTCGGTTCCTCGACGCGCTACTGGGATTTCCGCTCGCCCGGACGCGGCCGGATCGATTTCGAAGGCATCGTGCGCATGCTCAACCACGCCGGATACGCCGGGCCGCTCTCGGTCGAGTGGGAGGATTCGCACATGGATCGCGAGCATGGAGCCACTGAGGCGGCGGCCTTCGTGCGCCGACTGGACTTCCCGCGCTCCAACCGCGCGTTCGACAGCGCCTTCTCCGAATGATCGGGTGATCCCACCATGCAGCAAGCTCCCCCCGCGCTCCTGGCGCGACTGTCGGTGATGATGTTTCTGCAGTACGCCATCTGGGGGGCCTGGCTGCCCTTCCTGTGGTCGTTCCTCTCGGGCGCGCGCGGTTTCGCGCCCGAACAGATCGGCAACATGTTCGCTGCGGGTGCGGTGGGTGCGATCCTCGGACCCTTCATCGCGGGTCAGATCGCCGACCGCTGGTTCGCGACGGAGAAGTTCCTGGCGCTGAGCCACCTGCTCGGCGCCGCGCTGATCTGGAATCTGGCGACGATCGCGAGCTACGAGGGCTTCCTGCTGTTCTCGCTGCTCTACGGCATGGTCTACGCGCCGACGATGGCGCTGACCAACTCGCTGGCCTTCCATCACCTTACCGATCGCGATGCGCAGTTCGGCAGGGTGCGCCTGTGGGGCACCTTCGGCTGGATCGCCGTGGGCCTGGCGATGGGGCAGTGGCTGGCGCACGCGCACGCTGCGGATGTCGTGGCCGGCAAGGCGGATGCGTTCCGGCTGAGCGCGTTGCTGGGCGTGGCCATGGGCGTCTACTGCCTGACGCTGCCGCACACGCCGCCCTCGCGCGGCGCGCGCAGGAACGCCACCTTCGAGGCGCTGGGCGAGATCCGCCGGCAGCCGCTGCTGATGCTGTTCCTGCTGGCGGTGCCGGTCTCGTGCATCCACCAGTTCTACTTCGTGCACACAGAGTCTTTTCTGGGTGCGCGTCAGGCTGCCGCGCCGGAGTTCTTCAAGACCATCTTCGGCGAGGGCGGCGGCGGCCTGATGACGGTGGGGCAGATGAGCGAAGTGGCTGTGCTCGGCCTGATTCCGTTCTTTGCCAGAAGACTCTCGCGCAAGTCGCTGCTCGCGATCGGGCTGACCGCCTATGCGCTGCGGATGGCACTGTTTGCGCACGTCGATGCACTGCCCTTCCCGGTGATGGGCACGCTGATGGCGGGCATCGCGCTGCACGGTCTGTGCTTCGGCTGCTTCATCTTCGTGGCCTTCATGATCGTCGATGAGAACACGAGCAGCGATGTGCGCGCCTCTGCGCAGAACCTGTTCAATCTGGTGATCATCGGCATCGGCGTGATTGTGGGCAGCAAGCTCGCCGGTTCGATTGCCGCGTGGGCTTCCGCAGGAGGCTCGATGGACTACCAAAGGCTGTTCAGCGTTCCCCTGTGGGCCGCGCTGGCGTGCCTCGCCGCACTGCTGCTCTTCTATCCCACTCCTGGACGCAAGGTGATCGCATGATGCTCAGCGCCGCACTGCTGTTGCTGTCCAAGCCCGTGTTTCAGGCTCCGCCCCCGCCGGTGCGCGGACGCGATCCCTGGGTCTTTCGCTGCGTGCTCGACAAACGCCCGCGCATGGTTGTTTTCGCGCTGAGCGAGCAGGGCCTGTGGTGCGCCTACGATGCGCAGACACTGAGCTTCTACAAGTGCTGGCAGGGCAATGTGCGGCTGACCGGATCGGTCTATGACACTTCGCACGGACCGCAGCCGACCGTGCAGGGCACGGAGTACCTGCGCGGTTTCGACGAAGACAACTGGCAGGTCTTCGTCGGGGGCAAGGGGGTGGCGGCCGAGCCGCGTTTCGGCGGCTACTGGATGCACGACGGACGGGCCACGTTGCTCTACCACCTGATCCTGCCCGATGGTCGCAATATCCAGGTACGGGAGACGCCCGAGTTCTCGCGTCCGGAGGAGTTGTTCTCGGACGATCAGATCGAGGACTTCGTGCTGGAGAAGAGCGATCTGTGTCTGTGGCGCTCGTTCCAGGTGGTGGAGTGCCCTGAGGATGTGCAGATTGCGCTGCGCGTGGGCTTCAAGGGGACGAGCCGCAAGCTGGTGGAGATGATGGAGCGGGAAGATCCCGACAAGCAGGAAGGCTGGCTGGTGCTCAGCAGCACACGGCCCGGCAACAACCTGCTCCTGTTCTTCAAGCCCAAGTCCGAGGTGCGCTGATGCTGGCTCTCATGTTGCTCTGGCTGGCGCAGGAGGCTCCCCGTCAGGAGGGCGTCTCGATGCGCTTCTACTTCCTCGGTGAGCCCATCGAGGAGCTGTGCGATCTGGTGGCGGGTCAGACGCCGAACATCTCGCGCATCGAGCCGCAGCTGGATTTCGACACGGATCAGGCTCGCGGCATCGCGGGTTTGGAGTACACCTTCCTGGCCGTCGTTGACGGCTGGATCGAGATCCCCGCGCCCGGCAAGTGGAGCTTTCGCCTGACGAGCGACGACGGATCGAAGCTCGAACTCGACGGCAGGACGCTGATCGAACACGACGGCCTGCACGGTTCCACGGCCAAGGTCGCCGAGCGGGAGCTGAGCGCCGGTTCGCATCCGTTCCTGCTGCGGCATTTCCAGTGCTACGGCGGCTGGTCGCTGCGTCTGGAGTGGAAGGCGCCGGGTGCAGAGCGCTATGAGCTGATCCCCTCGAGTGCCCTGCGCTGTCCTGCGGGTGAAGTGCGTGTCACGGCGCCCGGCACCAAGCGCATCCTCAAGCCATTGTCGAAGCTGCGGCCCGGCAGCGGACGGCCGCTGGAGAGCGTGCATCCTGGCTATGCGCTCTTCCCCGCGCGCCCGGCCGATTTCTGTCCCAAGGTCGGCGGGCTGGCGTTCCGCGAGAACGGTGATCTGCTGGTCAGCACCTGGGATCCGGAAGGTGCCGTGTGGGCGCTGAGCGGCGTCAGCAGCGGTGATCCGGCGAAGATCACGGCCCGCAGGATCGCCAGCGGGCTCGCCGAGCCGCTGGGGCTGTGCGTCGTGGGCAAGCGCGTGTTCGTGCTGCAGAAGCAGGAACTGACCGAGCTGATCGACATCGACGGGGATGGCATCACAGACACCTACTCCTGCCTGTGCAGCGACTGGAATGTCGGTCCGAACTTCCACGAGTTCGCCTTCGGGCTGGTGCACAAGGACAACTGGCTCTACGCCAATCTGGCGATCGCGATCGATCCGGGCGGCAAGTCCACGCGTCCGCAGGTGCCTGGTCGCGGCGAGGCGATCCGCATCAGCCTTGAAAACGGACGCTTTGAGACCGTTGCGCAGGGACTGCGCACGCCCAATGGCATCGGCACGGGGCCGGAAGGGGAGCTCTTTCTCACGGACAATCAGGGCGATTGGCTACCGGCTTCGAAGCTGATGAGGCTGGAGCCCGGCGCCTTCTACGGTTCGCGTGCCGTCAAGCTGGAGGAAGCCGCGAAGCTGCCGGTGACTCCGCCCGTCCTGTGGCTGCCGCAGAATGAGATCGGCAACAGCCCAAGTGCTCCGGCGCTGATTCCCGCCGGTCACGGACCGTACAGCGGACAGCTGTGCCATGGAGACGTCACCTACGGCGGCGTGCAGCGCGATTTCCTCGAGGTCATCGAGGGCGTGTGGCAGGGCTGCGTGATTCCGTGGATCCAGGGTCTCGAGGCAGGCGTCAATCGCCTCGTGTTCGGTCCGGACGGCGCGCTGTATGTCGGCGGCATCGGCTCGAGCGGCAACTGGGGACAGTCGGGCAAGGCGAACTGCGGCCTGCAGCGTCTGGTCTGGCAGAACCAGCCCGTATTCGACCTGCTTGCCGTGCGCGCGCACAGCGACGGGCTCGAGCTGGAGTTCACGCACGCGATCGGCGATGGCGAAGGCTGGGAACCGGAGAACTACGCCGTGGCGCAGTGGCATTACGAGCCGACCGAACAATACGGCGGACCCAAGCTCGATGAGCAAGCGCTGCGCGTGCGCCGTGTCAGCGTCTCCGCGGATCGTCGCAAGGTGGCGCTGCAACTGGAGGGCCTCAAGGAAGGCCATGTCGTGCACGTGCGCATTCCCGGTGCCTTGACCGCACAGACAACGCCCGGCGGTTCCGCACAGCGGCTTGTGGCGGCCGAAGCGTGGTACACGCTCAACCGCCTGCCCAAGGAACGCCCGCTGTTCGTGCGCGAGCGTCCGCGCAGCGAGGCGCTCAACCGACTGAGCGCCGCCGAACGCGAGCAGGGCTTTGAGCTGCTCTTCGACGGCGCGAGCACGCGCGGCTGGCGTCCGTTTCGAGGGCAGGGGCCTGTGCAGGGCTGGAGCGTCGTCGATGGTGCTCTGGCACGCACGGGGCCGGGCGGTGACATCATCACCGAAGCCCAGTACGGAGACTTCGAGCTGCGCCTGGAGTGGAAGGTCGCTTCGGGTGGCAACAGCGGGGTCTTCTTCCGCGTGGACGAGAACCACGATGCTGTGTGGCGCACCGGCGCGGAGATGCAGGTGCTCGACAACGACGCGCATCCCGATGGCCGAAATCCCGCCACCAGCGCGGGCGCCAATTACGCGCTGCACTCGCCTCCCGTCGACGCGACGCAGCCGGTCGGCTTGTGGAACCGCGCCCGACTGGTGGTGCGCGGCAGTCATGTCGAGCACTGGCTCAACGAAGAGAAGCTGCTCGAGTACGAGCTGTGGTCGGAGGAGTGGAAGGCACTGGTCGGGCAGAGCAAATTTGCGTCGATGCCGGCCTACGGGCTCAACAAGACCGGCCACATCGCGCTGCAGGACCACGGCGATCCGGTGGCCTTCCGCAACATCAGCATCCGGAAGCTGTAGAGTGTCCTCCGCATGAGCGCCGGCCTGAGCATCTCCAAGGGCACGCTGCACGTCATCGTGGCGTTTGATGTGGGCTTTGCCGTGGACCTCACGGCCTGTCGGCGCTCGATCACCGATCTCACGGAGCTGGCAGCGATTCGCCACAAGGGCGCTGCGCCGGCCTACTTCCAGTTCGATCCGCTGCCGTTGCGCGTGACCCAGCGCATTCCGCGGCTGGATCTGGGCTCAGGCTTCGCGAGCACCGATGAGGTCGAGATCGTCATCTACGATTTCGGCGGCGTCAGCGTGATCTACGACGTTCCGATTCAGGGTGCGCTGGAGCCGCTGATTGAGCTCTCCGCGCGCTTGACGGCCTCATCCTCCGTGCGCGAGGACGCCCGCTCGCGCATCGAACACCTGCTGGCTGTGATTGAGCCGGCGGTGACGCGTCCCAACATCGAGGCACTGACGGAGGAGTACTACATCTTCCAAGTGCAGGGTTTCGAAGGTCAACCGGCGCTGGACCCGCCGGTCAGCGCGCACGCCGGCGATCTGGCGCGGCTGCTGCGCGCGGAAACCGATCCCCTGAGCGATCAGGAAGTGCAGGACGCGCTCTCCAGCCGGGCCTCCTTCGGTCGCAAGGATCTTGCGATCATCGACTGGAACGCGGCGCTCCTGATCGACAGCGAGCCGCAGGATGTCATCAGCGTGCTCGAGTTCGCCAATCTGCAGCTCTTGGAGCTGCGCTTCCTCGATTCACGACTCGATGCGGCGTTGGATCGCAGCTACGAGCGGCTGGCGCGCGATCAGAGCACCCGTTGGCGCCTGCCCGGCGGTACGCAGGGCGATCTGCGGCGCGTGGCCCAGCTGCAGGTCGACGGCGCGGTGCTTTTCGAGCGCATCAACAATGCGCTCAAGCTGCTTGGGGATCAGTATCTGGCGCGCGTGTATCGCTCGGCGAGCCAGCGCTACCGGCTTTCGGAGTGGAACAGCTCCATCGCGCGCAAGCTCGAAACGCTGGAGAGCATCTACGAGAAGCTCCACGACCATGCGGCCGAGGCGCGCATGGAACTTCTGGAGTGGATCATCATCATCCTCATCGCGATCGGGCTGGTGGTGCCCCTGCTGGGCTAGTGCTCTCCGTAGTACGGGTGCCTCCCTCGGTCTTGGCACCTGCCGGAGTTGTGGTGACTGCCGGAGTTGCGGTGCACCACTGCGCCCCGTGTTTCTTCCACCAGGCCAACCAGGCCGCGTTGGAATGCATGCCGCGCAGACCCGTGATCTGCGCCAGGCTGCCGCGGATCACGGACTGCTCATAGAGCACCCCTGAGCTGCCGACACCGGTCACAGCGGCATCGAGCACCGCACCCTCGAGCAGCGTGTTGACGGAGGGATCGGCCACCGAGGAGAAGGCCGCGACCTCGACATCGAAGTCCTGCACATAGGCGCGCTGGCTGCCGATGAAGATGTGGCTGTGGGGGATGCGCGAAGAGGGGGCCGAGCCTGACTGCGGCGCAGCCAGTCGCGCCATCAGCGGCTCGACGCCGGCCCGGCTTCCGACGATGCCCAGCGCGCGCGCCGCGGCGGTGCGTTCCGCCGCGGAGCCGCCGCGCTCCAGCGTGCGCACCAGCGGCAGCACCCAGTTGGGATCCTGCGCGGCGCGGATCGTGCGCGCGGCCTGGGTCTGCACCTCCAGCGAAGGATCGTAGATCGCAGAGCGCAGCACCGCCTGAGCGGCGTTGCCGGGGAAAGCGCGTCGCAGGCCCACCAGTGCGATCGCGCGACGCTCGACGATGTTGCTGCGAAGAGCCAGCTCCAGCTCACGCTGCCATTCCTCGCGCGTGACACCGCGCTCCAGCGCCATGAGGCTGAGCTCACGCACGGCTGCAGCGCCAGAGCGGGGCCCCGCATCGCGCCACAGTTCCTCGCGCGGCTTGTCGAGCTGGATCCAGTTGCCGGTGCGCAGCTCGGCGATGGCCGCGGCGTGATCAGGATCGACGCTGAGCACGCGGTCGAGCTCCCGCAGCGCCTGCGCCTTGAGCCCGGCGCGGCGGGCCTGCTCGCACCACTGGACGCGCGCGTTGAGATCGCGGGCATCGATCTGGCGCAACTGCGTCTCCAGCCGTGCCTGCACGGGTGTGGGATCGCTTGCGTTGGAAACAGGTGCGAGCAGCAGGGCCCAGGCGAGCAGGGAAAGGGTGGTCATGGCGTTGTTAGGATGGGCGAATGCTGGCTTTCCTTATGGTGTTCGCCGCGGCGCTGCCATCGACGACAGCCGATTCTACCCGGCCTCTGGAGCAGGGTTTCCGTGTCGTGCGCGAGCATTTCCGGCCCGCGCAACCGATACCACTCGCCGCCGGCTCGCAGTTCACGCTGCCGCGTTTTGAGAATCGTGCCCGCGAGGCGCTGGTGTCGTGGAACCTCGCTCTCGAGCCGGGAGCGGCCGCACGGATCGAGGCCCGCGTGGGGCGCTGGGACGATGCGTTGCAGGCGACACCGTGGTTGTTTGTGGGTTACGCCGGTGCCGTGCCGGCGACGAAAGGTCAGCAGCAAGGCGGTTTTGCACAGATCGATGTCGATGTGCTGCGCTCGGAGGTGCCGCTGGGCTGGATCGAGGTGCGCGTCTCCAACACGGGCCGCGCTCCGTTGCGGGTGGAACGCGTTGACATCACGCTGCGCGATCGCCAACGCAGGAGCGCTTTGGCTGCGCCGCCAGCGCCCCTGCGGGCCATGCCAGCACTCCAGGTGCCCGCGCGGTCCCAGCGGCACGATACGGGCGCGCTTGGCAGCCGCCTGTGCAGTCCCACCAGCGTCAGCATGGTGCTCGCCTACCACGGCATCGAACTACCGACGCTCACGGTGGCGGCGAGCAGTCATGACGCGCTGCACGACATCTACGGCAACTGGCCGCGCAATGTGCAGGCGGCTTTCGAGCACGGGCTGGAAGGTTACCTGACGGCGATCGCGCGCTGGAGCGAGGCCGAGGCTCTGCTTGCACGCGGCATCCCGCTGGTGATCAGCATCGCGGCCGGCGAAGGTGAGCTGCGCGGCGCACCGTATGCGCGTACGGGAGGGCATCTGTTGGTGCTGCGCGGTGTCGATGCGCGCGGCGATCTGCTGGCGATGGACCCGGCCAGTTCGACTCAACCGGAGCGCACCTACCGTCGCTCCGACCTGACCCGCTGCTGGCTGGCGCGCGGGGGGACCTGCTATGTGCTGCTGGGGCCGCGCCGGCCACAGCGCTGAGAAGTTGTCGCTGAAAACTTGGCGCTGAACATTCAGCGCTGAAAGATCGGCAAGAGGCTCTCCGGCAGCGCGAGGAACAGCGCGTTCATGGCCGTGGCGTAGCTCGTGCCGTAGCGCTCGTCCTTCCAGACGCCCTGCGCATTGCGCGCCCGCAGCACGCGCTCGCATTCGCGCGGATACCAGTCCTGAAACAGGGCACGCTCGCGGGCCTGCCAGAAGCACAGCGCCAGATACAGCCGCTCGTAGTAGGGGCAGGAGACATGCATCCCGTCTGCGGGATCATTGGCCTGTTCCGGTGACACTCCCGCCGCGTCGCGCCGGGCGAGCTCGAGTGCCAGCCAATCGAGTCCGCGCCGCACGCTGGCGGCTTCGTATTCGCCGGCTGCCTGAAGTGTCGCGAGCGCCGCCGCCGTGAGCGCCACGCTGGAGTGATCATCCCCGAGGCTGTAGCAGAAGGAACCATCTTTCTTTTGGGAGCGCTCGACATAGCGCACAGCGCGCCGCACGGGTTCGGCTTCGATGCGCAGGCCCGCACCCTGGGCACCGCGCAACGCTGCGAGGCACGCGATCGTCAGCGAACCCTCGTGCCTCACGCTCTTCTCAAAGCCGTACCACCAGCCGCCCTCGAGGCCCTGCGTGCCGAGGATGCAGCGGGTGGATGCGCTCAGCGCGGATTCCAGCCGCTTGCCCAGCAGTGATTGCGGGCTCTGGCACCAGGCCTGGCTCAGCGCCAGCGCGGCAAAGCCCTGACCATGCATGCGCGAGATGAGGTCGCGCTCGTCGGTGATCACGCCGCTGGTGGCGTCGGTGCGGGCGAGCAGCCATTCGAGATTGCGCTCGAGCGCCACATGCTGCCTGCCGCGACCGGGCAGGTTGCCGCCCGCCATCAGCGCCAGCGATCCCAGCGCCGTGACGGCAACGGGCGCTCCCAGGCGCGCATCCGTGCAGGCGATCGAGCCGTTCTCTTCGAGCGCTCCTGCCAGATGATCCAAGGCCGCATCCAGCGCGCGGCGGCGCAGCTCCTCCGCGCCAGACGGTGCGAACGCCGGTGCAGGCGACTGATCCTGTTCGAACGCCGCCGGCAACGGACCGCACAGCAACAGAAATGCCGCGACGAACAGGCTTCGCCGCGGCATCACAATCCGGTTCACGGACGCTGGTTGAGCTTCTTGTAGTAGCTGTCGATCCAGTCGCGGTAGCGCGCGGGGTACTCACCGCCGCCCTGCGAACGGAACACATCGCGCGCGTGCTCGGGCAGGAAGCCCCAGGTTTCCGCGGTGTTGGCGTTGTTCGCGACAGCGCCCTTCTCCGAACCCGGAGGCGGTGCGCCATCCTGCTGCGTGGCAGGCTGATCCGAGGCCCGGTTGCCATCGGGACGACCCTGTCCTTGCGGCTTGTTCTGCGCCGTCGCCGGCTGCTGGCCGCCGCCCGCTTCGCGGCGGTCCGCGCCGGTCTGTTCACGCTGCGTGGTCGCATCGCGAGAACCTTCCAGCGGGCTCTGCTTGCCGGCACTGGGTTGCTGGCTCTGCGCGGTCTCACCCGAAGGCGAGGAGCCGGGCTTCTTGCTGACGGTCTTGCGCAGCGAAGAGCACTGACCGCTGGAGCAGTCCGAGTTGCTCTGCTTGGGAATGGACGCCAGCTCAAGGATCTCGTCGATGCTCTTCACGACCGACTCGCTCTCGCTCCGGGAGCGCTTCATCAGTTCGGTCATGGCCTTGGCGGACTGACCCGCCTCCCGGGCCGCATCACCGGCGCCGCTGCCGCCCGCCGCAGCGTTCTCGAGCAGGCGGTCGATGCTGCGCAGCTGCTTCTCGACATCGCGGATCAGCTCTTCGAGACGCGCATCGATCTCATCGTCGGTCTGGTTGCCGCCGAGCACCGGAGGCAGCTTGACATCGATCGGAGGCGCCGTTTCTTCAACGGGCTTGGCTCCGCTCGGCTGGCCTTGCTCCTGAGCGGTCAGCGGGAAGGCGAGGCACAGCGCGGCGAGTGCGGGGATCCAGCGGTTGCGTTGCATGAATCGATTCTCCTTCATGGATTTTCGTCCTCCGGATCCGGAAGACCCAGTCGTTTCCTGAATTTACCAAACAAATCCGTGGTGCGCTGGTGTTTCCAGGCCAGCCGCTGGAGGTCCTCCAGCACGAGGGGGTCGGCGGGTTCGGACCCGTCGCCGGCCTCCAGCTCGGGGTGCAGCTTGAGGAATTTTTCAATGGAGCGCTGGTTCTCGACCTCCATGCGCCGCAAGAGCTTCAGCTCAGCCACATCCGGCACCAGCTTCGGGGGAGGCGGCTGGCCTGAGTTGGGCTGGTTGGGATCCTGCTGCTGCTGCTGCTGCTCGGGTGGCTCCTCGCGCCGGCGCTGCTTCTCCTTCTCGAGGGCCTCGGCCAGCCAGTTGAGATTGTCGCGCACGTCCTGCTGCAGGCCCTGGATGCGCTCGCCGCTCTGGTACTCGCCCTCCTCGCCCATGTCGCGGCCGATGCGCTCCAGATCGGCCTTGAGCTGCTCGAGCACCTCCGCGAACACCAGACTGCCCTCTTCGGCGATCGCCTTCTGGATCGTCGCCGCGCGCGCGGCCAGTGCCGCCTCGGCCTTGGCGATCTTCTTGAGTCGCAGGCGCTGGGTGTGGCTGGGGCGCTCACTGCCTTCGCGGGCGCGCTCGACCTCCAGCGTGGCGTCGATCTGCAGCTGGTGCTCGCTCGCCATCTGGCGCACTTCCTCGGCGATGCGGAACAGCAGTTCTTCCTGACGCAGCCGCTGGTACTGCTCCTCCTCCTGCGAGAGCTCGCGCTGCGCCTGCTCCATCTGGCGGCGCGCTTCCTCCGCCGACTGCTCGCCCTCGTCCATTTCTCCTTCGCGGAAGGACTGCTGCGCCTGCTGGGCGCTGCTCTGCGCACCCGAGAGGCTCTGGGGCTGTGACTGGGCATTGCGCTGGCGGTTGCGTTCGGCAAGCTCGGCAAGTGCCTTGCGCACGCGCTCCTGCTCCTTGGCGAGCTCTTCGGCGGCGCGCTTTTCTTCCGGAGTCTGCGGCGCGCGCGTCTGGCCGGCAGCCTGCGCCGCCTTCGAGAGGGCCGACTGAGCCTGGCTCTGCGACTGCGAAGCCGACTGGCTGCGCCCTTCGTTGAGCTGGGCTTGCGCGGACTGCATCGCCTGCTCCGCGGCTTCGAGCGCCTGCTCGGCCGCCTGCTGCGCCTGCGGGCTCAGGCCGGACTGCTGCGCGGCGCGCTGCAGCGCCTCGACCTCGCGGGCGAGCGCCTGCTGCTCCTGCGACAGCGCTTGCTGCTCGGGACGCGAAGCCGATTCCGCCGCGGAGGCCTGGCGCGCGGAATCGAGCGCGGACTGCGCACGCTCCATGGCCTGGCGCGCAGCTTCAGCGGCCTGCTGCGCGTTCTGTGCCGACTGGGCGGCCTGCGGAGTCTGACCCGCCTGAGCCTGCTGCGCCGATTGCTGCGCAGCCTCGCTGGCGGCCTGTGCCTGCTGCGCGGCTTCCTGCAGTGCCTGCTGCGCTTGCTGCCCGGCGGGGGAGTTGCCTTGCGGAGCCTCGGCCATGCGGCGGGCCAGCTCCTGTGCGCTCTGGGCCTGGGTGGCCTGGGAGCGCGAGAGCGCCGGCGCCAGTTCCTCAAGCTCCGACAGACCGGAGCGCAGCGCGCGCTCGGCGGCCGACAGCGCCTCCTGAGTGCCGCCGTTCTCGGATTGAGCCTGCTCGAGCTTCTCGAGCGCCTCGCGCGCCACGGCGGCGGCACCGCTCTCACCCTGCGCGCGCTCGCGCAGGCCTTCCGCCGCGCTCTGCGCGCCTTGCTGCGCATTCTGCTGCTGCTCACGCGCAGCCTGTTCCAGCTGCTCGGCCTGCGCCTCGAGGGTCTTGGCCGCGTTCTCGCGGCCGGCGGCTTCCTTGCCCGCCGCCTGCGCGGTCTCCGAACCCTGCGTCAGCTGTTCCCCTGCGCGTCGTGCCGCCTCACCGCCCGAGATGCGCGCCGCCTTGTTGTCGCGCTCGGCCGCTGCGGAAAGCTCCTTCGCTATCTGCTCGGAGCTGCGCTCGCTGCCGCGCAGATCCTGCGCGGCGCCGCGCAGCTCCTGTGCGGCCCGTTCCAGTCGCTCCGCACGCGCGCTCGACTCCACGGCGCGCTGCAGCGGCTCCTGCAGCGGCGCGAGGGCGCTGTTTTCCTGCGGCGAGAAGCTCTTCGCCACGTTGGCATCGGTGGCCTGATCCTTGCGCAGCTGCGCCAGCTCCGCCGCCAGCTGCTCCAGATCCAGAGCGCGGTTCTCGCGGGCCAGTGCCTCGGTGCGCTCCTGCAGCGCGCGCTGACGCTCGCGCGCCGACTCCAGCCGCGTCAGCAACTCGCGCTGTTCGGGCGTCTGCATGCGCTCCTGCTGGGCCTGGGCCTGCTCGACGATGCGAGCCTCATCCTTGGCGAGCTGCGCCAGATCCGCGGAGATCTGCTTGAGGTCCTTGAGCGCCTTTTCGAGGTTGTCCATCCCCGCGCGGTCCGTCAGGATCTCGTACAGGCGCTCGAGGCTCTTGACGACCTGCATCTGGGCATCGAGGGCCTGCACGGAAGCGCCCGTGTCGATGCCCTTCTGCGAGGCTTCCATCAGCTCTTCCAGCGTGCGGTTGCCGTACTCGGCCCGACGCTCCTCGAGGTGCACGATGCCCTGACGCAGCAGCTTGGCGGCGTGCGTGCGGCCCTCGGCATCCATGCGCTGGGCCAGGAGCTCCATCGTGGAGCGCAGGCGCTTCAATTGGCGCAGCAGCAGCGCCTGATCCTCGGCCAGTGCCTGGCGCGTGCGCGCATCGCCCCCGGACTGAGTCGGCGCAGACTGGGTCGGCGCGGACTGGGGAGCGGCAGACGGCTGCGGCCCGGTGTTCGACAGCAGAAGGAGCGAGAAGGCAAGCAACGGAAGCATGGTCAGTTCTCCTTGGCGTACTGCTTGGTGCGCTCGTTGAGCGTCTTCTGCCCGCCGAGGATGTCGCGGGTCAGGTTGAGCACCGTCTGGAAGTTGTCCCACTCGGCGAGCAGCTCGCTCAGCTGCGCCAGCTTCAGCACGCAGGCGTTGAGTTCGCTCTGCGCCGAGCCGAGCGCCTCGCGCAGCGACGCGAGCTCTTCGGCCTGCTGGGTTGAAGCGAGGCTGTCCACTGCCGAGCGCGAATGGTCCTCGCTGATCTCGAGCGCAACGCCGTTGATCTCAACCAGCTTGGCGGCGAAGGCGCCCGCAGCCAGCTCTCCGCGCCGGCGCGCATCGGCGAGATCGCGCCAGGGAGCGGGGTCGAAGCCGCGCGTCACCGACTGGGAGAGGCGCGCATCGATCGCCTCCAGCGCGCCCTGTGAGCGCTCGTCGATGCGCGAGTACAAAAGCGCCTCGACCAGCGAGGTCAGCTCGCGCGTCAGCGTGCGGGCATCGCCCTGCACGCGTCGCGCGCCGGTCAGCGCCAGCGCGCACTCGCGCTGGGCGCTGGAAAGCTCGGCGGCCGAAGAGTCGAGCACGGCGCGCAGCGCGACCGCGTCGGCGAGCTTGCTCTGCGCCAGATCGCTCAGCGTGCGCGTGGAGGCCTGCGCGCGGTTGAGCCGTTCCTGCACTCGGCGCAGGAACTCATCCGGCGACACAACGCGCACGCGCACCACGGACGAGCGGCCTTCGCCCGGACGCGGCTCGCAGTTGTCGCGCGCCAGCACGGACAGCTGCCACTGCGACCCTTCGCCGGCGCCGCCGGCGACGAGCTGGTCGGTGCCAATGCGCGTGCGCGCGAAGGCACGCACCTTGCCGGCCTTGCGGGAGCCGGGCTGCTTCTCGGTTTCGGCACCCAGTTCCTCGGGCGAGAGCGCGCGCCATTCCAGCGGGTATTCGACCGCGGCGGGATCCTCCGCGGCGCCGGCGGCGCTGACGGTCCAGGCCAGCTCGCGCAGACCGAAATCGTCATCAGCGCGCACGCGCAGGCTGATCCAGCCGCCGGGCACGGTGTCGTACTCACCGCGCGCAGGCGAGAGCAGCTCGACCTCGGGCGCCGAATCGGCGATCACGGTGACGCCGTAGAGGCCCGGATCGGGATTGTCGAGCCCGTTGTCGTCCTTCAGCAGGAAGCGGTAGCGCAGCGAGCGCTCGGCGGTGAGCTCAAACGAGTAGCCCGGGCGCGTGCCTGCTCCTTCGGTGAGAGGGGGGAACTCTGCCGGCTGCAGCGCGATGCGGTTCATCTGCGGCAGCAACTCCGCCTCGCCCTTGACCGCGGCCGGGCGCGTGGCGACGAAGAAGCTCAGGCGCGAACCCGCGAGAGCCTCGATCTGCGGCTCGGTGCGCAGCTGGACCGGCAGCCCGCTGTACGCGGGCGGCTCGACGCGCACAGCGATCGCTTCGATGTCCGGCGGTTCGAGCACCTCGATCCGCAGACGCGGCTCGTCGTCTTCATCGTCGCCGCCGCGCACGCTGAGCTCGACGCCCGCCGCAAGCGAGCGCAGGAACGTGCGGAAGTACTCGCCGCTGCGCGGCAGCGGCAGCGTCTCGGTTCCGCCTGCCGACTGAATCCGCAGCTCGACCTCATCCGGAACCTTGCCCAGCGCCTTGATCACGACGGCGAAGTCGCCGCCCTTGGTGAAGCGCAGGCTGCGCTCGCCGCTCTCGAGCAGCTCGAGCCGGCCCTGATCGGACATGAGCTCGAAGGCCAGCGTGGTTTCGCGCGGCCAGGCCTCGCTCGAGCCGAACAGGCGTCTGGCATAGAGCTGGAAGGCCGCCGGCTGCGTCAGGGCCAGCAGAGCCAGCAGCGCCAGCAGGCCGGTGCCGGCGAGTGAACGCAGCAGCGGCTCGCGCGTGCGCAGAACGCCCGCCGGTTCGATCCCGGCGGCGCGCTGCTCGGCGTTGCGCAGGATTGCCTCGCGCAGCGCGCGCTCGCGGCCGCTGACGGCCGCCGGATCCAGTTCGACGGCGCTGACCAGCGCCTGCCCCAGCTGCGGATAGGCGCGCTCGTACAGCAGCGCCAGCCCGCTGCGGCCGGGCAGCCGCTGCAGCGGCTGCAGCAGCCAGCGTCTCGCCAGCCACACGACCAGAGTCAGCAGCACGACGAGGTGAATCAGTCGGATCGTCAGCGGCACGTGCAGCCACCAGTCGAGCGCGAACGTGATCCCGATCCAGACCGCCGCGACGCCCAGCAGCGAGAGGCCGCCGGAGACGATGGTCCAGCGAAGCAACGCCCCGCGCAGTGCGCTGAGGCGCTGCTCGACGATCGCGCTGGCTGTGCGTTGTGCGCTCATGTGGCCTGTTCTTTTCAGCGCTGGAAGATCGGCAGCAGACGGTAGGGGATTTCCAGCGTCAGCACGGCCATCGCCGTGCCGAGCGCGGGGCCCGGACCGATGTCATTGCGCCACGAGCCGTCGGGCTGCTGCATGTCGATCAGCGTGTTGCGCAGGTTCTCGAAGTAGGGCTCCCAGTAGGGTGCGCCCGCGGTGTACATGGCCTGCACCGCGTAGTAGTGGCCGTACCAGAAGAAGTAGTGGCCGCGGCGGTTGTCCGGGCGCGAGTTGAAGCGCGCGTGTTCGCCGGCGAGGTACTCCAGGCCCTTGTGGATCAGCTCATCCGAGTAGATCCCCAGACCGTGCAGCGCCGTGACGCCCGCTGCGGTCAGCGGGAAGGATGTGCGCGAGTACTGGTCGCGCTGGTAGCGGAACGTGCCCAGCGGGTTGGAGCCCCAGATGCCCTGCTGCGCGTTGTACTCCGCGGTCACCGCGGAATCGACGACATAGCGGGCCGCAAGGTCGATCGTGCTCTTGGGCACCTTGATGCCGATGTTGCGAGCGGCGCGCAGCGCAATCACCTGACAGACCACGATCGACATGTCCGATTCGCGCTGGTACGGCTCGTAGCGCCAGCCGCCGTCCTTGTTCTGCGAACGCACGATGAAGTCGACCGCCTTCTGCAGCACCTTCTGCACATCCTCGCGGTGCGTCATGCCGACGATCTCGGCCAGGAAGAGCGTCGCGAAGGCATGGTCGTACATGCGCGAGCCGGCGTGGAACAGGAAGCCGTCCTCGGACTGGCAGGTCAGCACGAAGTCGAGCGCGCGATCCACATGATCGCCGTAGCGGCCGCGCCCGGGCAGGTGCCCGCCGGCGAGGAAGGCCATGCCCGCCAGCGCCGTGACGCCCAGATGCGGTTTGTCGTTCTCCGTGATGTTGAAGCCTTCATTCAGCTTGTAGCCGATGCGCGCCACCCAGGCTCCGTTGGGTTCCTGCGACTTTGCGAGCCATTCGAGTCCGCGCTCGACGGCCTGGGCCTGCGCCTCGGTCACGGAAACCAGCGCGCTGGAATCGGCACCCGGGCCGGATCCTCGCGAGGGTTGTTGGACCGGGACGGCCAGCAGGCCTGACATGAGCAGTGTGTTGATGATCATTGCCACCCTCCGTTCATTGCCACAACTCCAGGCGGCGCTCGCCGCGCACGAGCAGACTCGACCCCATCGGAATCAGCTCCAGACTGTCGCTGGAACCGAAGTATTCCTGCGGCAGCGCGCGCTTGTCCGCCCTCACCAGCCCGCTGGCCCGGTCGAGGAAGACCAGCTGCGCGCCGATGGCGTTGGAGCGATTGGGCTGCATGCCCGGAGTGTAGGCCAGCACCACGGTTTCCTCGGAAAGCGCCGGCAGCGGAGTCTGCGCGCCGCTGATCTCCTTCCAGGGCGTCAGCAGTGTCGTGACCCAGCGCTCGCCGCTCGTCAGATCGACGCAGCGCACGCGCGCTTCCTGCGGATTCTGCGGACGGCGCGAGAGCACGAACAGCTCGGGACTCGGCAGCGGCCGGCGCCGCCACTGTCGCGAGCCGAGCAGCCGGTCGTCGAAGGCCAGACGCACATGGCTCAGCGGTGCGAGCGCGCCGATTTTCGTGGCAAGCTCGATCAGCTGCGGCGAGCGCTGCGAGGCGCCGTTGCCGATCGGACGCAGGTAGAGCCAGGTGCGCTCGCCGTGCTGCAGCACGACGCTCAGCTGACGGCGCTCCTCGCCGCTGCCCGAGAGATCCAGCTCCCACAGCCGCTGCAGGCTGCGCACGGAGTGGCATTCCACGCGGCTGATGCTCGAGTGATCGATCCAGGGTACGAGCAGGCGCTCGCCCTCGACCCAAGCATCGGCTTCCAGCCGAGCCTGCGCACCCGCGGCCAGCGCAAGGCTGCCGATGCGCCGGCCGGTGTACAGGTCTGCGATCTCCACCTCGCTGCCGCCCATCTGCGGCAGGAAGCACAGCCGATCTTCCGCGACCAGCGGCAGCGCGCGCTGACCGTGGCTCGCGCTTGCCCGCGACCACAGCTGGCGGCCCGTGCGCGCCTCGAATGCGACCAGTCGGTTTTCGGGTACCTCGTTGCGTGCGAGCACCATGACCACGCCGCTGCCGCTGCACAGGCCCAGCGCCACCTCCTGGGACTCGAGGAACACGCGCCAGCTGAGCTCGCCCGTGCCCGCATCCAGTGCCAGCACCTGCGTGTCCGACGCGATCACAACGCGCTCATGCATCAGGCGCGCCTGCGTGCGCCAGTCTGCGGCGGCAAGTTGCTGGCCCATTTCGGGCGGCAGATCGGTGGACCAGCGCGGAGCGGAGGCGTCCTTGGCGCTCCACGCCGTCAGCTTCCAGACGCGCGTCTGCGGCTCGATCAGCGCCACATAGACCAGTGCTTCGCCACGCACGGTCTGCGTTCCGAGGAAGTGGCTCGCGGTGTCGATCAACCAAAGGCGCGGGGGATCGGGCCGAAAATTCGCGCCGGGGGCGGCCAGTGTGCTGTTGAGCGTGCTCTGCAGCGAGCGTCGCAGCGCCTCCGCGCGTTCGGCGAGCCCCGCGGCCTGCGCGCTGCCGGCAGTGTCACCGGCCGCCCCGGCTGCGCGCGCCAGAGTCTGAAACAGCGTCTGCGCCAGTTCCAGCGAGCCGGAATCCGCGAGCCCGCTCGCAGCACGCTTCCAAAGCGCAAGCTCCGCGGGCGGCAGGCTCGCCGGATCCAAAGGACCACCGGCGCGCTGGGCCAGAATCGCGATCAGCTCCGCGGCGTTGCCGGAGGCCGCCGCGCGCTCCAGACGTGCATCAGCGGCGCGCGCCGCCGCACGGGTGCCCGGCCACCAGTTCTCCAGCTGCAACAGAGGCTCTTCGCCCGCGCCGCTGCCGACGCGGCTGTCAGCGCTGCCTTGAACGCTGAGTGCGCGCTCCAGCTCGACCTGGGCGCGCTGCTCGTAGCCGACGAGCTGCTCCGGCGCGCTGCCGCTCACCAGTGCCAGCATGCGCGCGCGCGCCAGCACTCCGGCCGTGCCCGTGCCTTCGCGGGTGGGCAGCTCCACTCCTGCATACTCGCGCACCAGCGGTTCCAGCGCGCGCAGCTCGTCATCGACGCGCCCGGCGGCGCGCGCGCTGCGCGCCCGCTCACAGGCGATCCACAGCGGCACCGGCAGTTCGCGGTGGTTCTCGCCAACGCCTGGAGCGAAGGCCAGCGGATCCTCGCCGTCGATCGGCAGGCACACGATCGCCAGCGCTCCGCCTTGCTGTTCGAACTGCTCAAGCAGCGCCGCGCGGCCGGCGGCATTCTCGAGCTGATACTCGACCAGCAGACCTTCCAGCCGCTGCGCCGTGCTGACCGCCAGCGTGCGTGCGCGCTGCAGCAGCTTCAGCGCGGCGCGCTGGTCGGCGAGTCCGCGCTCGGTCTGCGCCCATTGCCACACCACTCGCCACACGAGCTCGCGATCCTCTAGCGGAGCATCCGCCAGGCCGCCGAGGCGTGAGAGGCGCTCGTCGGCCTCGCGCAGCTCGGTGCGCGCGCGCAGTGTGTCGCCGCTCTCCAGCGCGGTGCCGGCACTCGCCAGCAGGAGCCGGGCGACCAGCAGCGTCTTTTCGCGGTCGGACGGCTGTGCGTCCGCCTCGGAGCGGGCGCGCGCGATCATGCGCTCCCACTCGAAGAAGCCCTGCACGCCGCCGCGCGTGATGCGGAAGAGCTCGCCGCGGCCCAGCAGCAGGTTGCCCGTGCTGTCCATGGGAATGCTCGCGCGTGCCCGGCCGCTGTCGAGTTCCAGCTCGACGCGCGAGTCGAGCAGCGCCAGATGCAGCGCATCCCGCGTCAGCACAGGCCGGCCGAGCGCGGTCGGGTTGGACAGATCCTCATGCTCGAACTGCCAGGACAGGCGCCGCGGCGCACCGTTGGAAAGCCCGCCCGCATTGCCGAGCGCCAGCAGCTTGGTGCCCAGCACGAAGACCTTGTCCGCCGTGGCGCCCGCGAACATCAGCTCCTGACCGCGGTAGCGTGCCGCGCCCTGCGCCATGAAGAAGCTGTAGGGCAGCGACCACAGCAGCGCGCCGCTGCGCGTGTCGATCGCCACCAGATCGGGGCTGTCGTACGGCGTCGCGAGCAGCAGCGAGCCCACCAGCACCGGAGGACTCTGCCGCCACACGTTGACCAGCGGCTGCGCTTCCATGCGTGAGTAGTTGCGCTCGATCACGATCTGCTCGTAGGCCGTCTGCCACAGCAGCTCGCCGTTGAGAGCATCGATCGCCGCGACCGTGCCCAGGCTCGTCAGCGCATACACGCGGCCGTTCTCGACGACCAGCGGCGGTGCGCAGAACTCGGAGGCCTGCCGGCCGAACATGTTGAGCTCGCGCTGCCCGCTGATCAGCGAGCGCGACCAGCGCAGCGCGCCCGTGTCGAGGTCGATGCAGGCCACATGCAGATCGATGCGGCCCTCAATGCGTGCGTAGGGCGCGTAAATGCGGTTGCCGGCGATCACCGGCGGGCCGCAGATGTTCATGCGCTCGAGGAATGATCCGCCGGTGCCGTCCCAGTTCGGCGGGGGACGGTGATTCCACAGCGGTTTGCCGCTGGCGATCTCGAAGGCCGCCAGACGCCGCTCTGGCATCGGCTTGAGAATCTCCATCTGGCCGAAGGTCTGGCGTTCGTTGAGCGCGAAGGGCAGTTGCTGCGCGGCCACGACGATCTGCGCGCCAGCGGCCGCGGCGTACTGCGCGGTTTCATCGTGCACGGCGAGCGAGAGCTCTTCGCGCGCCCGGTTGGACAGTCTGGCCCAGCCCGGCGGCTCCTCGCTCTCCCACAGGCGCGCTCCGCTGAAGGCGTGCAGCGCGATCAGGCGGCGCGGCAGCGCCACGAACAGCGTGTCACCCGAGCGCGTCAGCTGCAGCGCGTCAGAGGAGGGGGAGCGTCCGGACACGATCTCACCCAGTCGGTAGGCTTCCGGCCACTGGCTGGCCGCGGGACCCGGCGCGCTGAGCTCCAGGCGCGCGCGCGCTCCAGGCTGGAACGAGCCGAGCGCCTCGCGCTCGCGCTGCGGTGCATCGCGGGCGGGTGCCCGCAGCTCGTCGAGCAGCGAGCGACGGCCCGCGGAGAGCGTGCCGAGACTTTCCGGGTCGTTCTCCAGCGCACGCGACCAGGCGTCGAGCGCCTGCGCCTCCCGGCCGGCTTCCAGCTCGAGATCGCCCAGCGCGAACAGTGCCTGCGTCGCGATCCTGGTCCACGGATGCAGGCGGGCGAGCTCGGCCAGCACGGCGCCATCGCGCTCACTGCGCGCGCGCTCGAGCATGCCTTCCGCGCGGTTGATCTGACGTTCGCGGTAGCGCTCCAGAGCTGGCGCAGGCAGCGTGCGCAGGAGCTCGCGGGCCTGCGCGCTGGCGCTCAGGAAAACCGGCTGTTGCGAGCGCACGCCGCCGGGCTCCTGCACGCCCGGCAGCACATCGCCCGCGTGCTCGGCGATCAGCAGTTCCAGCTGGTCGATGGCCTCGATCCAGCGTTCACCGTTGATGTGTTCGCGCGCTTCGTCAAAGCGCGCCTGTGCGAGGCGCGTGTTGGGGATCGAGTACGTGTGCGAACCGGTGTCTTCCGGCTGCTGCCGGCCCGCCCGGACCGGCGAGACCGACGAAACCGGCCCCATCAGTGCGGCCAACGCCAGCAGGAGCAGGTGCGCGCCCATCAGACCAGCTCCCACTTCTTGCGCAGGATCCACTCCGCGCACAAGAGTGCCAGCGCCAGAGCCAGCGTCGAGAAGCTGTCCCAGATGTCATCCAGCTCGGAGCTCAGCGGCTCGCGCCGCTCCTCGCCGCCCGGCAGCGCGTCTTTGAGCGCGCGCAGATCGGAGAGCTCCATCGCGAGTCCTCCGCTGCCCTGCGCCAGGCGGGCCATCAGTTCAGGATTGGGGGCGGGTTCGTTGTTCTCGCGCGAGGGCAGCACGACTTCGAACTCAGTGCTGGCGCTGCGCTGCGTGCCGTTGGCGCCGGCTTCGCTCTCGATCCACGCGCGGTAGACGCCCGCGCGCTCGGGTTCGAGCGAGACGCGGTACTGGCCCGGGCGCTCGGGCACCAGTTCCAGCCGCAGCGGCGTCACCTTGCCCTCCGGATCCTCCAGTCTGGCCTCGACCTCGGTGGCGGTGCCGGGGCGGTAGTCCTCATCGAGCACACGCGCTTCCAGCACCACGCGCTCATCCAGATCGTAGCGCGAGCGCAGCGCATCGAGCTGCACGCGCCGATCGCCGCTCTTGAGGCGTCCCAGCGCCACCCAGCGCAGCGCGTTGCGCCAGAAGCGTTCGTGGAAGCGATCGCCGAAGCGGTAGCGCCACATCCAGGTCGAGTCGATGCCGATGAAGAGCGTGCGTCCGGCGGGGAAGTAGCCCGCGACCATCAGCGGATGCTTGCCCGCCGCATTCTGCGCCTGGGGGTGGCGCAGGAGCGACTCGGCGCCGGGCTTGGCGCGCAGCGCGGGATAGAACCAGGTGAAGCCGCGCAACCCGCCCTGTCCTTCCCACAGCGCGCGGTTCTCCTCGACGTCGCTGGTGAGGCGCACGATCTCGTGCGGCGCCTTGGGTGCTTCCAGCTCGCCGTGGAACTCCTCGCCGCTGGCATCGCCCAGCGCAAGTCCCGTGGGATCGATCACGATCGGCAGCAACTCCTCGACCGGGGTGCCGAGGAACGAGCGCGGGTTGTCCATCTCGCCTGCCTGGCTGATCAGGCCGCCGCCGCGCTCGACGAACTCCTGCAGCGCGGAGAGGAACTCATCGCACGCGCGCGGGTCCGCGGAGATGCGGAAGGGGTTGACGTCGCCCAGGATCACGATGTCGTAGTTCTCCAGCAGCGCGCGTCGATCGGTCGGCACGCGCTCCAGCGCCGGCACGCCCTTGGTTGATTCCTGTACGAAATCCGGCGTCGCGGAGAGCAGGAAGCACTGCGCCTGGATGTTCTGGTCCGAGCGCAGCAGCAGATTCTTCAGATAGCGGTATTCCCAGCGCGGATAGCCGTCGACATACAGCACACGCAGCTTCTCCGGCGTGATGCGCACCGTGAAGTCGACCTGATTGTCGTCGGTCAGCGTCTCCTCGGGCTGAACGGGCACGCGCACGCGCAGGCGGCGCTCGCTGCGGCCGGCTTCCATCGGGACCGGCGGCGCGATCAGCACGACGCGCGCGCCCGCTGCGCTGAGCTCGGCGGACTCCTCGCTGATCGGCAAAGCGCGGCCCTCGCCGTCGATTTCCTCGAGCACAACGGCCGTGCGTGCGCCGCCGGGCGTTCCGCGGCCGACCAGCCTCACGCTGACCTCGATCTCATCGCCTTCCAGCGCGCTGGGCGGCGCTTCCGCGATCTCGACCAGCGCGTTCTTCTCCGGCCGCGTGTCGCCGACGACGATGGTGTGCACGGGGATGCCCATGCTCGCCGCATTGCGCGCAACATCCTCCGGCGGCAGCCCGGAGTTGTTGCGGCCGTCGGAGAGCACGATGATGTCCGTGACATGGCGTCCGCGGTGCGTGGCGAGCGCCTGCGACAGCGCCGCACCCAGCGCGGTCGCGTTGGAGCGCCCGCTGAGCGCGGAGGAGTCCGCCAGCGGCTCGAGCGTCTCGCCGAAGCGGTAGGTCTTTGCCAGGTAGCCGCGTTCGCGGGCCTGCGCCAGCACGACCTTGTCGAGCGCCGCGCGCGTGAGGTCGATGCGGCGCGCACCCTCGGGCGCACGGCCGAGCAGCTCCTCGAGCGCATCGCGGCGGCGCTCCTGGCCCACATAGGCGTCCTGCCGCAGCATGCTGGCCGAGTCATCGACCAGCACCAGCACTTCGGCGGGCCGCACTTCCTCGCGCCGTTCGACGAACACCGGCCGGAACAGGATCGCGAACAGCAGCAGGAAGGCGAGCGCGCGCAGGCCGGCGAGCACGATGCGCCGGCGCAGCTCCACGCCCTGTCCCAGATAGCTGATCCACGCGAGCACGAAGCTGCCGGGGATCACGAGCAGCACGACGATCCACAGCTCGGGCAGATCGAGCAGCTGGAAGGTGGCGCGCGTGCCCTCGCCGGACAGCGCTTCCTGCAGTAAAGCGAGGTTCATGCGCCCGGCCTCCGGCGACGGCCGATGAAGGCCGCAAAGAGACTCTCGACGACGAGGAAGCACAGTGTGGCGATCGCCAGCGCGCGCCACAGCTCGCCGCGCTCGGGCTCGGGCTTGTCGGCGCTCTCCCGCTGTTCCGCCTGAGGCAGGCGCAGCGCCCGGTGTAGGGAGCCGAGCTCCTCGCGGGACAAGCGCTCCAGATCGCCTTCGCGTGCGTCGAACTGCACGGCAAACCAAGCCGGCGACGCGCCTTCGCGCAGAACCGCGTAGGCGCCGATGCGGTCGGTTTCCTCGCCGCCGATCGCGGGCAGCTTCCAGCGGCCGCCTTCCAGCGCCTTGGGCTCGCCGAGCAGCGCCCGCTCGACTCCGCCGGGCTTGGAAAGACGCAGATTGCGCGGGAATGTACCGCTGACCTCGATCTCCAGCGGTTCGCCGACGCTCAGGTTGCGGCGCGGCGGCGCGACGCGCGCGCCATGGCGCAGCAGTTCATGCGTGAGCGGAATCAGCGTGGCGGGGGAGCGCGGGATGCGCGTCCAGCTCTCGTCGATGCTGGTGGTCAGCAGCATGACGCGGCCGCGATCGTAGCTGCGTTCGATCAGGAACGGACTGGCGCCGGCATCGTCGAGGTTGGCGAGCACCTGCGCCTGCGTCAGCGGGCGCGTCGCGATGAATCCGTAAAGCGGTGCCTCGGTCAGCAGCAGCCGGAAGCGCTCGTCGGCGAAGAAGCGCAGCGCAGGGTGTTCGGTCTCGAAGCGCGCGATGCGCCAGTGTCCTTCGCCGCGCGGATCGCGGCGCTGCACGCGCAGGAGCTCCGCCGGCAGGAGGCCGCTGCCGTCGGCGCGGAAGAAGCGGCGGTTGTAGTGCTCCAGATCGAGCTCATCGCCCGCGCTGATCACGACCAGGCCGCCGGCCGCCGCGAAGCGCTCGAGCTTCTGGGCCGCTTCCTCGCTGACGCGCGCCACATCGGCGAGCCAGACCGCATCCCAGTCCTTCGAGCTCAGCTCCTCGCCCGCGAGCTCCGCAGCCGAGATCCGGCGCGGGCGGAACGGGGCCGTCTCGCGCGAGCCCAGCCGCGCGTCTTCCACCGGCGGTTCGAGCACCAGCGCCAGATAGCCCGCCGCACTCTCCTCGATCTGCGAGGAGGGACGCCCGTCGGCCACCAGCACGCGCAGCGGCTCGGGCACGCGGATCACCTGCGCGCGCTGGTTGTCGATCACGAGACGATCGGCTTCCAGCGCCGCCTCCAGCAGATGCTCGCCGGCGGAGTCGAGCGTCACGCGGAACAGCGCCGTGGCCGTCTCGCGCGCATTGATGTCGATGGTCTGGCTGGGACGGCGCTCGCCGTCGACCGACAGGCTGACGCGCACGGCACCGCGCGGACGCGCGCCGTGGTTGGCCACGCGCACTTCGACTTCCACGGTGCCGCCCGCACCTTCGATCTCGGCCAGCGGCTCCAAGGCGAGAATCGAGAGGTTCTCCGGCACGCGCTCTTCCGGGCCGACATCCTCGACGGTGACGCGCAGCTCCAGCGCCGCGAGCGCATCGAGCACCTCGAACAGCGCACGCGAGCCGTCCTTGGCCTCGCCCGCAGCTTCCGCGAGGAAGTTGCGCTTCTGCGCATCGGTCAGCAGCACGACATCGAGGTTGGCGAGTGCGCCGCCGGTCTGCGCTTCCCGGGCCAGCTTGAGCACTTCCGTCAGCGCAGCGGCGAGCTGCAGGGGCTCGTGCAGCGGTTCTTCGACGCTCTCGAGCGCGCTGATGCCCTGCTCGGGACTGCCCCAGGAGAGCAGCCGCGGCTGCGCGCCGGCGAGGATCACGCGCAGACGGTCGCCGCCCGTGCCGTTGAGCTCGCGCGCCAGGGCCAGCGCGCGCTCGCGCGCTGCCTCGAACAGCGAAGCGCCCGCATCGCGCGCGCCCATGCTCGCCGAGGCATCGAGCACGATCACGCGGTCGCGCCGCGCTTCGCTCAGGGCCGCAAGGGGCGAGTTCTCGCCGGTGAAGGGCCGCGCCAGCGCGAATGCCAGCAGCGCCACCGCCGCCATGCGCAAGAGCAGCAGGAGCAGGTTCTCCATCTCGACGCGCCGACGCGTCTTCTTGTACGCCGCCTCGACGAAGCGCATCGCCGCCCAAGCCACGCGCTTGTGGCGCTGGCGGTTGAGCAGGTGGATGATCAGCGGCAGCGCGGCGGCCAGCGCGCCCAGCGCCAGCAGCGGATTGACGAAGCCGCCGAAGAGACCGCCCATCAGATGCGCCTCCCGCTGCGCACGCGCGCCATGCGGCCCGCGAGATAGGCCATCAGGCCCGCATCGATCGGCTCGCCCGTGGACAGCCGCACATAGTCCAGTCCCAGTGAGGCGGCGGCCTTGGAGAGCGCGCGCGTGTGCGCCTCGAATTCCTCGCGATAGGCGCCGCGGATGGCGCGCGGGTCGACCTTCTGCATTCCGCTCTGCTCAAGGCCCTCGAGCTTCAGCTGGGAGTCGAACTCGAAGTCGATCTCGCGCGGGTCGACGATCTGCAGCAGCACGGGCTCGTGACCGGCATGCACCAGCCGGCGCAGGCCGGAGATGATGCGCTCGGGCTCATCGAAGAAATCCGAGAGGATCACGATGATGCCCTTTTTCTTGAGCTTGGGCGCGACCCACTCGAGCACGGAACCGATGTCGGTCGGGCCGCCGGGATCGGCCTGTTCCAGCGTGGTGAGGATGTCCTTGAGCTGCAGTGCTCCGTTGCCCGGCCGCACCTTCGCGCGCCAGTCCTTGTCGAAGACGATCAGGCCCGCCGTGTCGCGCGCCTGCAGCACCAGATGCGCCAGCGCGGCGGCGCACCAGCGCGCGTAGTCGAACTTGTTCCAGTCCTGCGAGCCGTAGGCCATCGACTCCGAGCCGTCGACGAAGAGGTGGCACACCAGGTTCTCCTCTTCGAGGAACTGCTTGACGACGAGCCGGTCGCTCTTGCCGAAGACCTTCCAGTCGACGCGCCGCGGCTCGTCGCCGGGCACGTATTCGCGGTGCTGGGCGAACTCGGCTGAGGAACCGATGTGCGGCGAGCGATGCACGCCCGCCATGACGCCCTCGACGACGCTGCGAGCGACCAGCGAGAGACTCGCCAGCCGGTCCAGCACGCGCGGATCGAGGCCTTGCTTCTGCGTCACTTCAGATGACCGGGTTCAGGGGCACGAAAGATCGCCGTTCCTGTGCGCTCAGCTGCGCGTCGAAGACAAGCCGGGCAGACCGGCGCCGATGCCCGCCGCAGGATCGATCTCCTTGAGCATGCGATCGATCAGGATGTCGGAGTTGATGCCTTCGGCGGCGGCCGCAAAGCTCGTCACGATGCGGTGGCGCAGCACGGGGTGCACCACGGCGCGGATGTCTTCCAACGCCACATGCTCGCGGCCCGCCAGCGCGGCGTGGGCCTTGGCGCCGAGCACAAGGAACTGGCTGGCGCGAGGTCCCGCGCCCCAAGTCACCAGATCGCGCAGGAAGGGCAGCACCGAGTCCGACTTGACGCGCGTGCCGCGCGTCAGCGCCAGGATGTAGTCGTACATCGAGTCCGCGATCTGCACCGAGCGCACTGTCTTCTGCGCTTCGAGCAGCTCCGCTGCGCTGACGACGCGACGGGGCTCGCGCGTCTCGCCGCCGGTGGTGCGGCGCAGGATCTCGCGCTCCTCGGCGGCGGTGGGGTAGCCCACCTGCACCTGGAACATGAAGCGGTCGAGCTGCGCTTCGGGAAGC
>SYGM01000074.1 GCA_005799545.1 Planctomycetia bacterium
CATGCCGGTGCGATCATCTCCGGCGGTCAGGGCAGCGCGGGCGACAAGATCGCCGCGTTGGAGAAGGCCGGCGTGCGCATGTGCAAGAGCCCCTCGCGACTGGGCGAGACGATGGAGAAGGTGCTCGCGGAGCGCGGCATGCTTGCGGGCTTGCGCGGGTGAGCATCGGCCCGTGAGCCGCTGGAACGTGGTGCGCACGCAGGACGGTTCGCTTTCCTTTGCGCACCCCGTCCACGGACAAGCTTGTCATTCCGACAGCGGCGCGTGGCTGGAATCGCTGGAGCGCTACGCGCGCGCCTGTCGTCTGGCGGAAGTCTCTCTGCGCCGAGAGCGAGTGCGGATTCTGGATGTGGGCACGGGGCTGGGCTGGAACCTCGCGGCCGCGCTGCATGAACTGCCGCCGCATGTGCATGTGGAAGTGCTGTGCCTCGAGTCGGATCCGGAGGTGATTCGTCAGGCGCTGGAATTGCACGCTGCGCAAGGGTTGGCGGAGCAGGAACCCGCGCGCAGTGCCTATGGCCGGATCGCACCGCTGCTGGCGCAGGCGCTTGAGAGCGGCAAGGCACACGATGCGCAGATGCAACTGCGCCTCTTGCTCGGTGATGCGCGCAGCACGCTGTCGCGCGCGCCGGAGCGGGAATTCGATGCAGTGTTTCTCGATCCTTTTTCGCCGGGCGTGGAGGGGGAGCTGTGGGACTGGGGCTTTCTGGCCGAGCTCGCGCAGAGCATGACGGAGGTGGGCATCCTCTCGACCTACACGGTTTCCATGGGGGTGCGTGCAGGTCTGCTGGCTGCGGGGCTGCGGCTTGGGACAGGCCCGCGCGTCGGCCGCAAGGCCAGCGGCACGCTCGCCAGCCGTTCGGCCGCTCTGGAGCCGCTTCCGGAGGCCCTGTTGCGCAAGCTGGGGCGCCGTGTGAAGGCCCGAACAGGGCGGGATCAAGGATTCTGATGATGCCTGCCGTTCAAAATAACCGGCTGCTGGCGCGCTTTGGCTCTCGATTGACTAGAATGCCGACTCGTCGTTGCACGGAGAAGAAACGCTTATGTTGCCCATCGCCGCCATCGGAATGCCCGAGATCCTGATCATTGCCGCCATCGTCTTGCTGCTCTTCGGAGCGCGCAAGCTGCCGGAGCTGGCACGCTCACTCGGCGGCAGCGTGAACGAATTCAAGAAGGGCATGGCGGAAGGTGTCGACAAGAAGGATGCGCCTGCGCGCACCAACGACACGCCGTCTTCGAACGGCCGCTCCTCGAACGATCGCTGATTGCTACGCGGCCCCGTCTACGGACTGGTGCTGTGCGGGGGCCTGAGTTCCCGCATGGGACAGGACAAGGCGGATCTGCGCGTCCACGGGCTGCGCATGATCGAGCACGTGCTGCGAGCGCTCGATCCCTTGTGCGAGGAAGTCTGGCTGGGGACGGGCACCCGACCGCGCTATCTCGAGCTCGGTCGATTGTGCGTGCTGGACTCACCGAGCGCGGGCGGCAGCAAGCCGAGCTCGGCTCCTGGCGGTCCGCTGCAGGGCATTGCGGCCGGGCTGCGCCTGGCGCGCACCCGCAGTCGGCAGGCTTGGCTGGTGGTGGCCGCCTGCGACATGCCGCGACTCCTGCCTGCGACCTATTCCCGGCTGTTGGCAAGCTGCGCCGAGGGTGTCGATTTCGTAGGCTTGAGGAGTTCTCGCGGCCCTGAGCCGCTGTGCAGTGTCTGGTCGGTTCGCCTGCTGGCAGCCGTCGAGCAGACGCTCGCGGCGGGCGAGGCCCGGCCGATGGACGCCCTCTCCCGTTCGCAGGGCGCACGCTGGCTGGAACTCAGCGAGACGGAAGCAGCGCAGACCATGAACATCAACACGCCCGAAGACCTCCGGCGCATCCAGAGGCCGCGCGCATGAGTCGCGTGGAGAGCATCGTCGCGCCGGTCCGTGACAGCCTCGAGCGCATGCGCAGCGTGCTCGAAGCGCATGTGCGCGACTCCTCGCGCGCCGTGAGCGACATGACCGATCACGTCGGCCGTTTCCGCGGCAAGCAACTGCGCGCCACGCTGGTGCTGCTCGCCGGAGATGCCACGGGCAACTCGACCGACGAGCATCCCACGGTGGCCGCGATCGTCGAGATGATCCATCTCGCAACGCTGGTGCACGATGATGTGCTCGACGGCGCCAAGGTTCGCCGCCGCGTAGCCTGCGTCAACGAGCGCTGGGACAACCAGACGGCGGTCCTGTTGGGGGACTTCCTTTACGCGCGCGCTTTCGCCCTGTCGACCGATCTCTCCAGCCGCATGGCGAGCCGCGTGCTGGCCGAGGCCACGCGGCGTATCTGCGTCGGCGAGATCGATCAGGCCGCGCTGCGCTATGACTTCGAGATGCCCGAGAGCACCTACGAGCGCATCGCGGGCGCCAAGACCGCCGAGCTCTACGCCGCAGCCTGCGAGCTGGGTGCGCGCTATCCCGGCGGACGCGAGGATCTCGGCCGCTCGCTGCGCGAGTACGGCCACGCCATCGGTCTCGCCTTCCAGATCGTCGACGATTGCCTCGATGTGGTCGGCAAGGAAGAGGTCGTCGGCAAGACGGTCGGCAACGACGTCGAGGACGGCAAGATCACGCTGCCGGTGCTGCGCACCTATGCAATCTCGGATGCGGCCACACGCTCGCGCATGCGCTCGGTCTACACCGAACCAGGCCTGAAGAACCGCCTCGGCGCGCTGCAGGCGGTGGTTTCGCTCGAAGCGGGCGTGGACTACGCCTTCGAGCGAGCGCGCACGCTCGTGGAAGGAGCCAAGGCGCGCGTGCGCGTGCTGCCGCCCACGCCGGCGCGCGATGCGCTGATCGAGCTGGGCGATTTCGTGCTGGAGCGCAACTTCTAGAGCGGGGCAGTCATGGCGAAGATACTCGATGGCAAGGCTTGTGCGGCCGTGGTGCGCGAAGGTGTCGCGCAGCGGGTGGCAGCACTGCGTGCGCAGGGTGTGCACCCCGGACTCACGGTGGTGCTGGTGGGCGAGGATCCCGCCAGTCAGGTTTACGTGCGCAACAAGGACAAGGCGGCCCAGGACGCCGGATTCCGCGTTCAGACGCTGCGGCTGCCGGCAGGCATCGCGCAAGGCGAGCTGGAGCAGCGTGTGCGTGAGCTGGGAACGGATGCATCCGTGCACGGCATCCTCGTGCAACTGCCGCTGCCGCGCGGTCTCGATGCCACGCGCGTCGTGCGCTGCATTCCGCCGCACAAGGATGTCGATGGCCTGACCCCGCCCAATGTCGCTGCGCTCGCGATGGGTGAGCCGGGCCTCTTTCCCTGCACGCCGCTGGGCTGCGTGGAGATTCTCGAGCGCCACGGCATTCCGCTCGCCGGCGCGGAAGTCGTCGTGATCGGCCGCAGCATGCTGGTAGGCAAGCCCTTCGCGCTGCTGGCGCTGGAGCGCCATGCGACCGTGACGGTGGCCCACTCGCGCACGCAGGATCTTGCCGCCGTCTGCCGGCGCGCGGACATTCTGGTGGCTGCCGTGGGCAAGCCCCGCATGGTGCAGGGCGATTGGATCAAGTCCGGGGCTGTGGTGCTGGATGTGGGCATCAATCGGCGGCCCGACGGCACGCTGTGCGGCGATGTCGATACCGAGGCTGCCATGGCCCGTGCGGGGGCGATCACCCCCGTCCCGGGCGGAATCGGTCCGATGACGATCGCCATGCTGCTCTCCAACACGGTGCTGGCGGCCGAGCGCGTGGCAGGCCGCGAATCCAGAGGAGCGCGCGTACATGGCGCGTGACGCTGGTTTTGGTGCTCCGCGCGCGCAGCTGGCGCTGCCGCACTGGACGCCGATGGTTCGTCGCCTGATCCTGATCAACGCAGGGCTGTTTCTGGCGAGCTTTGCACTGTATCTCGTGCGCGAGGACTGGCTGGAGGCGCTGCTGCTGCAGCTGGGGCTCGATTCGGCGCGCTTTGACGGTTCAACCTGGCCGCCGCTGTGGCAGCTGTTCACCTACGGCTTTCTGCACAGTGTCACGCAGATCACGCATGTGCTGTTCAACATGCTGACGCTGTTCTTCTTCGGCACGCAGCTCGAGGAGCGCTACGGATCCGGCTCGCTGCTGTTCCACTATCTCGCCGCGCAACTGTGCGGCGCGCTGCTGTTCCTGATCGGTACCTGGTTCCTCGGCGCCCAGCCGCTGCTGATCGGCGCTTCAGGCGCCTGCTATGGCGTGATGTTCGCCGTCGCGACGCTGTTCCCCGACCGGCAGGTGATCTTCATCCTGTTCCCGATGACGTTGCGCACGCTGGCCTTCGTCCTGCTGGGGATGACCGTGTTCATGGGCCTCCTCGACCTCAAGCACGGTGTCAGCGGGGGCGTCTCGCACGCCACGCACCTCGGCGGGCTTGCCTACGGCTGGCTGGCGGCCCGCAAGGGCTGGCTGGAGTTCGATCCAAGGGCCCGGCTGGAGCGCCGTCGCACGGTTCGGGCGGCCGAGCAGGCCGTTCAGGAGCAGTTGCGCTCCGAGGCCGATGCCATGCGCATGGACCAGCTGCTGGAGAAGATCCACCGGGAGGGCATGGCTCGGCTGAGCGCGGATGAGCGGGAATTCATGCGTCGGATGTCGCAGCGCAGGCCTTGAGCGTGCGCGGGCGCGGCCCGCTGGCTAGACTCTCCACGCCATGAAACCGCTCTCCTACGCGCTGCTTGTCTGCGCGGCCTTCCAGCCCGCGTGGCTGGCTGTGCCCGCGTCCGCCATCGCCTACGCCCAGGATACCGACGACGATTTCCGCGGCGAGTTCCAGAAGCAGCTCGACGCGGCCCAGAAGGCCGAGCAGCAAAAGCTCGTCAAGGCCAAGTCCTACGAGGCGGCCGTGTGGATCGACCGCCTTGCGGAGAAGCTCTCCGTGACTCCCGACCCTGCCGAGCAGAAGCTGTTCGACGCGCTTGCGGAGGCCTGGCGCGCCAATTTTGCCAAGAGTGAGTTCCCGGCGCGCTCGCTGAGCTACTACGCCGGTCTGGACGATTCCAAGCGGCGCATCCGCAAGGATCTGACCGATCGCTGGAAGTCGGCCTGGCGCGAGTTCGACGGCAACCTGCAGAAGAAGGACGGCCTGGTGTTCGCGAACATCATGGACGAAGTCGAAGCGTTGGCCGGCGCCTTCGAGAGCGAAGGCGATCTGTTCCATGCTTCCGAGGCCTACCGGGTTCATGCGCAGATGCAGGATGAGATGCTGCGGGGCCAAAGCGCGGATCTCCACGGTGCCTGGAAGTCGTACGGCTACGCCATCACTCCGCGCGAGAAGCTCGATCTGAAGGACCCTGTGCTGGAAGAACTGAAGAAGCGCCATGCGGCACTGGCTGCGCGCGGTGCCGACCAGAAGGGTGGCGGCGCGCCTGCCGATCCGGGTGGCGCAGCCGCGCCGAAGGCTGCCGGTCCCGCGGTGCCCCTCAGCGCGACGATGAGCTTCGAGATGCTCTCGAGCTTCGATGCGTTCCAGCGCCCGATTTACGGCCTCGACGACAACTACCCGATGTGGGAGGGCATACGCCTGCTCAAGAAGGATTCCGTTGAGCCGCTGCCGCGCAACCCGGATTGCCCGCCGCTGGTTCGCACAGGCTCGAGCGACATTCGCTTCGACTTGGACGGCGACGGCAAGGGCGATGAGAAGCTCACCCTCACCGGAAACATCGTTCCGATCAAGGTCAAGATCGGCAAGGGCGGTGCACAGCGGCCTTGGGGCTTCTTCGCCACCACCGGCATCCAAAAAGACAGCTATCAGGGCGTCGAGGTCAATCTGGCTCCCGATGATGCGCAGTTCGTGCTGTATACGATCGGGGGAGCATCGATCGTCGGCACGCTGGGCACTACGCCGGTGCGCCTGATCGATGACACGCTGGATGGCAAGTACGGCAGCATGCCGCAGACCTGGGGCACGCTGGGCATGACCCCAAACCACTACGAACCCGTGATGGACACGATGGTGATCGGCCCCGGAAAGCGCGCCAAGCCCTATTCCGAACTCGTCGAGATCGAAGGACGCTGGTACAAGCTCGAAGTGCAGGAAGAGGGCGGCAAGCTCGCAGCCCTTCCGTCCGATGTGGATACCGGCGTGCTCAAGCTCGACTTCAAGGGACCCGTGCAGCCGACCTATCTGGTGATGATGGGCTCAGGCGACACCAAGAATTGCTATTTTGACATCGTCGAAGGCGGAGCGAAAGGCGTGCGCGTGCCGGTCGGCAGCTACACGCTCTATTACGGCGAGTTGCGCAAGGGCAAGAAGAAGCAGATGCAGAAGGCCGTGATCGTGCCGCCCAACACCGGAGCACCGAGCTGGAGCGTGCGCAAGAACGAGGTCACGAACGTAACGCTGGGCGCACCCTTCGGATTCGATTTCCGATTCGAGACGGACGGCTCGAAGCTCAAGGTCCTCGGCGGCACCGTCGCCGTGGTCGGCAACGCGGGGGAACGCTACGAGCGCCCCTGGAACGCCGTCGCCAAGCCGGAAGCCATGTGGCGCAAGAAGGGCACCAAGCAAGCCGCCGGCGACGAGAAGATGGGTGTCGGCAGCCTCGACACGATCAACGACGCCACGCTCGGCTGGGCCAGCGTCTGGTTCCCCCTCAACACGGAAATCGATGCCAAGCAGCAAGCGACTTTTGAGGTCCAGCTGGTCCAGAAGAAGCACGATCTGTTCGGCAAAGTCGAATCGGCCTGGAAGGAATGAACCCATGATCGACATCAAGCTCATCCGCACCAACCCTGCTCTGGTCGAGGCCGGCGCCAGGAAGAAGCGCATCGCGCTGGATCTCTCGCGCATCGTCGAGCTCGACAACAAGTCGCGCGCGATGCAGCAGGACATCGACCGGATGCGCGCGGAGCAGAACGCCGCAGCGAAGCTGATCGGCAAGGCCGCGCCCGAGGAGCGCGCCAAGCTCGCTGAAGAGGCCAAGCGCGCCAAGGGTGCCCTCAAGGAGCTTGAGGATGCCTACGGCGCCTGCGAGGCGGAGCTCAAAGCGGCGCTGCTGCGCGTGCCCAACATTCCCGCCGAGGCCGTTCCGGAGGGCAAGGACGACAGCGAGAATGTCGAGGTCAAGCGCTGGGGCATGCCCCGTAGCTTCGACTTCCCGTTCCGCGACCATATCGCGCTGGGCGAAGCTCAGGACTGGATCGATGTCGAGCGCGGCGCGCGTATCGCAGGCTCGCGCAACTACTTCCTCAAGGGCGACCTCTCGTTGCTCGAAGGCGCGATGATGCGCTTTGCGCTGGAGCGCATGGTAGCGAAGGGCTTCACCTCGCTCTCCGTGCCGACGCTGGTGCGCTCCGATGTGATGGTGGGCACGGGGTATTTTCCAGGCGGCGAAGAGCAGGCCTACCGCTGCGACGAGCGCGATGACCTGTGCCTGGTCGGCACCGCGGAGGTTCCGGTCACGGCGCTGCACCAGGACGAGATCCTCAAGCTTTCCGAGTTGCCCAAGCTCTACGTGGCACTGTCCTCCTGCTATCGCCGCGAGGCTGGCACCTACGGCAAGGACACGCGCGGGCTGTACCGCGTGCACCAGTTCCAGAAGGTCGAGCAGGTTGTGCTCGACATCGCGGATCCGCAGCGCTCGATCGAGCACCATGAGATGATCGTGCGCAACGCCGAGGATGTGCTGCAGGCGCTGGAACTGCCGTACCGCATCGTCAACGTGTGCGGCGGGGATCTGGGTGCGCCCCAGATCCAGAAGTTTGACATCGAGACCTGGATGCCCAGCCGCAACAATTACGGGGAAACGCACTCGGCTTCGCGATTCCACGACTATCAGGCGCGCCGCCTCAGCATGCGGTACCGCGACGCGGAGGGAAAGGTGCACTTCTGCCACACGCTCAACAACACGGTCGCCGCGAGCGTGCGCATGCTGATCGCGCTGATCGAGAACCACCAGGCCGCGGACGGTCGTGTCTGGCTGCCGCCGGCGCTGCGGCCCTACATGGGCGGGCGCGAGTGGATCGGCAAGGTGCTGAGCTGATTCCGGGGCGCTGAGAGGCTGATTGGGCGGCTATTGAGGGCCGCCACCGCCGCCACCGCCGCCGGGGAATCCACCACCGCCGCCACCGCCGCCACC
>SYGM01000075.1 GCA_005799545.1 Planctomycetia bacterium
CGGCTGGTGCGGCGCAACTGGGGCCATTCGAAACTGGCGGCGCGTCAGGCGGATCACAACTGGATCTACACCGGCTATCGCAACTTCGTGCGGCCGATCACCAATCGCTGCGTGGATGAGACTCCGGCGAGTCGGCTGGGGTTGGTGCCGCGGCTGTACACGCTCGAGGAGGCGATCGCCTGGCGCGGGCGACTGGCGATCTGAGGCCCGCCAGCACTTGCTCTGCCAGGAACGCGGATTGGGCGAGTCCCGGCAAAGGGAGCAGTATCCCTTAGGGGAGCCAGACCACCTTGACGCCGTTGGTGAAGTTGTACGGCTCGGCCGTGCAGAAGGCCGGATCCGGATTGCGATACCAAGCGGTGTAGTAGCGCGTGCCGCCCGTGGCCGGAACGGCACCCAGCGCCGAGATCGCACCGAACGCGCCCGAAGGCAGCGTGGAGGCTCCGCCACTGTTCGCCAGCGTCGCGAGGCGCACGATCTGACCGCCCACCGTGCGCAGGCCGTCGCCGACCACGACACCCAGCCCGTTGTTCGCAGGCAGCGTGCCCTGGAAGTACAGCACGGTCGAGGTCGCAGGCATGCCGCTGCCGCTCAGCAGCAGCGAGTCGGCGCTGACGCTCGCCACGCCGCTGCCAACGAGCTTGCCGCCGACGCCGGTGGAGTTGAGGCAACCGGACTGCGCCGCAGCAGGGCTGTTGTTGGCGCAGGGGCAGGCAGTGCCGCTGCCGTCACCGAAGCCGAAGGCCTCGATCAGCTTGCCGGTGGCGATCAGCGTGCCCGTCACGGTGATCGTGCCCGTGGCGCCCGTCGCAGGATCCGCGAAGGCGAAGCTCGTGTTGACCGGCAGGTTGAGGCTCAGGTTGTTCGCCGAGGAGAGCAGCGTGCCCGTCGCCAGCGTGGGCTGCGAGACCGTGCCAGCGAGCGGCGTTGTCGTCGCAGCCTGTCCCAGCGGCGTCACGACCAGCGTGCCCGAGAGCGCCGTCAGCGTCACGGTTGTGGTGAAGGTTCCGTTGGCCGCGACCGGCGCCAACGGAGAGGACGGCGAGAGACGCAGGCCCAGCACATCGATCGTCGCCAGCGGCGGCAGGAAGCTGAGCACATTCGGAATCTTGCCGTGCAGATCTGGAACGGCGAGCAAATCGCCGGAGAGGAACTGCGTGTCGCTCAGCGTCGTGATTCCCGGCAGGTTGATCAGACCCAGCTCGCAGACGCCCGCAAGCTCGAAGGCGTTGGAGGGGTTGCCCTGAATCGGACCCAGTGAGGATGTGCCGCCCCAGGTGAAGTCACTCTGCGCCTGATTGGCGCGCAGGGTGACGGGTACCTGCGAAAGCGTCAGCGGAGCGGCCAGCAGCAGCGCAAAAGGGGCAAGCAGAACTCGCATGACTTAAGGCTACCACGGGATGCATTTTCGGGGGAGCGCTCCAGATAGCGGCGTCCGGGATCCGATTCCTTCGCCCTAGAGCCCATGAGCACCACCCTGCAAAACCTTCTGGAAGAGATCCGCAGTCTGGAGCCGCTGCCCACCGTGAGCCTCGAGGTGCTCGAGCTGGCCGGGCGCGAGGACACGCAGCCGGTGGATCTGTGCCGGCGCATCGAAACTGACCCGGCACTGTGCGCGCGCGTGCTCAAATTCGCGAATTCGCCGCTGTACGGGTTTGTGCGCGAAATCGGCTCGCTGGAAGAGGCCTGCAACCTGCTCGGCAATCGCTGCCTCGCGAGCCTGGTGATGACCAGCGCCGTGGCGCGCTGCTACATGAGCGCAGAGGAGGTTGCACGCGAGTGGCGACGCGCAGCTTGGGAGCGCGCGATCCAGAACGCCATTGCTGCGCGACTGCTGGCAGGGATCACGGGTCTCGCCGACCGTCACCGTGCCTACACGGCGGCGCTGCTGTGCGACATCGGCCGGTTGGTGATGCTGCAGCACTCCCCGCAGGCGCTGCAGGCCATCGAAACGCAGACGCAGGATGCGGAGCAGCAACGCCAGCTGGAGGAGCAGCACTTCGGCATCGACCATGCCGGAGCAGGCGCCTTCGTGCTCGAACGCTGGAAGCTGCCCGATGCCTTGGTCGAGTGCGCTCGTCACCACCATCAGCCGGCCGCTGCCGTCATCGATCCGATGCTGACGCGACTGGTCGCTCTGGCGAGTTCCATCGCCGAACATTTCCGAACCCAGCCATGGCGCACACAGCAGCCGGGCAGCGCGTTCGTCAGCGAGCTGTCCGCCGAGCTCGAAGGCACCGGCCTCGATCAGGTGGCGCTGGCGGGCATGAGCGAGTGCTTCGCCAAGGAACTGGAGCGCGCACGAGCGCTGCAATCGCTGGCCTGAATTTCGCTGACCTCAACTTGCGCGAGCGCCGAGCCCTTCCGCCGCGAACAGGGCGCAAGCAAAGCAGCGCAAGCAAAGCAGCGCAGACAAAGATGGGGTGGATAAGGGGACTCGAACCCCCGACCCCCAGGACCACAACCTGGTGCTCTAACCAGCTGAGCTATATCCACCGTCCCAGCGCCACCGTTCCGAGAGCGAACTCCAGGGATCCGGCAGTGGCTGCCCGCACAGAAGCGGGGCAAAGAGGATCCAAAGCGGCGGGCCAACTGTCAAGCGGGAAGCTTGTTCGCCACCGAACGCCGGCCTAGGCTCCCCTTCCATGAGCGCCACCAGCCCGCAACCAGACCCGCAGGCAGGGCAGCCCACGCCCCCCGCACCGGATGGGCGCGGCCCGGCCGTCGGCAGCGGCAAGAGCTACGGCAACATGGGGCCCGAACACTGGTCGCGCGCCCGGGCCGATGCCAATGCCGAGGAACTGGCCTACTACCGCTCGCGCAACGAGGCCCCGGGGGTCCACGAGGGCGGCAAGGAGCGCAACTTCTGGTGCATGCAGTGCTCGGGCGTGATCCCCTTCGATCATCCGCAGACCAGCTGCCCCCACTGCGGCGCCAGCCTCGAGGAGCGCGCGAAGCGCTACTACAACTGGGTCGAGATCAACGAGCCGCCGCGCAGCGATTTCGCCGCGCTGCTGCCGATCCTGATCCCGCTGCTGCTGTGCATCGCGGCCTTCGTGCTGTGGGCGGCCGGCGTGTTCGGATAAAATCCACCCTGCGATGAGCGAGCAATCGCGACGATTCCTGCGCCAGACCCGCTTCGCTCCGCTGGGAGCGGCAGGACAGGCGCGCCTGGAACAAAGCCGCGTGCTCCTGGTGGGCTGCGGAGCGCTGGGCGGTGCGCTGGCGATGAGCCTCGTGCGCAGCGGCGTCGGGGAGCTGGTGCTCGTCGACCGCGATCTCGTCGAGGAGTCGAACCTGCCGCGCCAGATCCTGTTTGACGAACAGCACGCGCGCGAGAGCTGGCCCAAGGTGCGCGCGGCCGCGCACACGCTGGCGCGCATCGGAGGTCCGACGCGCATCGAGACCCACGCGCTGCATCTGGATGCCGACAATCTCGACGAGCTCGCGCAGGGTGCAGAGCTGGTGCTCGACGGCACGGACAACCTCGAGACGCGCTACCTGATCAACGACTGGTGCGTGCGCGCCGGCGTGCCCTGGGTGTACGGCGGTGTGGTCGGCAGCGGCGGCATGGTGCTGCCCGTGCAGCCGGGTTCCGGCCCCTGTCTGCGCTGCGTTTTTCCCAAGCCGCCGCCGGCGGCGAGCCTCGAAACCTGCGAGACCGCCGGTGTGCTGCAGCCCGCCGTCGCGATGGTCGCCGCGCTGCAGGCCGGCATCGCACTGCGCCTGCTGGCGGGTGCCGGTGCGCCCGCCGCGCGGCTGGTGGAGCTGGATGTCTGGGAACCGCGCGTGCGCAGCCTGCAGCTGGCGCGCGATCCCGACTGTCCCTGCTGCGTGCGGCGCGAGTTCTCGATGCTGGAGGCGGCCGGCGAACACCGCGCGCTGCGGCTGTGCGGTCGCAACACGGTGCAGGTGCGCGGCAGCCGCGGCGCCACGGATCTGGCGGCGCTGGAAGCGCAGCTCCGGCCGATCGCGCGCTCGCTCGTGCGCAACGAACTGCTGCTGCGCGCGGAGTTCGAGGAAGCGCGCCTGACGGTGTTTCCTGATGGCCGCGCGCTGGTCGAAGGCACCGAGGACATCGGCCGCGCGCTGGCGCTGTACGACCGCTACATCGCGCGATGAGCCGCGTTCCCGTGCTGATTGTCCTGGCGGGTGGCGCCGCGACGCGGCTGGGCTCGAGCAAGGCCTGCTGTGATCTGGGCGGCGGACTGACACCGCTGGATTCGCTGCTCGCCGCGGGAGCCGTGCTGCGCGAGCGTGCGCTGGTCATTGGCGCGTACACGCAGACAGCGCCCGTCGGCTGCGAAGTGATCGCGAATCCGCGCTGGTCATCGGGCCGGCTCAGCAGCGTGCAGGCGGCCGTTGCGCGCTTTCCGGGGCGTGATCTGCTGCTGGCGCCGGTCGATGTGCCACTCGTGCCGGCGGGCGTGTTCCGCGCACTGCTCGAGAGCTGGCAGGCGGCCGCAGCGCCGGCATTCGGCTGGTTGGCGCCGCAGCATGCCGGGAGCGGACGCCACGGCCATCCGCTGCTGATCGGCCGCGGACTGCTCGAGGGCCTGCATTCCGCCGACCCCGACCGCCCCCTGAAAGATTTTCGCAGGCTGGCGCAGCCCTGCTGGTCGCTCCCCTGTCACAGCGCGGCCGTGCTCGATGACCTGGACACGCCCGAGGATCTCGCCGCTCTGCGCGCGCGCCGGGGCTTCCGGCTGTAGTTTGCTTCGCGCCGCAGTCGATAGGCCTCGCTGACCCATCGATGAGCTTCCAAGGTGATGTCAGCGGAACAGCGCTCGCGGACCTGCTGCAAAGCATGGCCCGCGGCCGTGACGGCGTGCTCAAGCTGAGCTCGCGGCGCTCCATGCGTCTGACGCTGGGCCTGCTCGGCGGTGCGCTGTGTCTGCTGCCCGAGGACAATGAGGACAGCGAGACCTGGCGCTCGCGCGCTCAGGCGGTCTTCGCGGGCGACGGCAGCGCCGTGCGCATGGCGCAGATCGCGCGCGCGCAGCGCATCGAGACGCTGTTCGACCTGCTGGACGCACAGGAAGTACACTTCCGCTTCACGCCCGGTCCGGTCCCCCACCCCAATGCCCGCAAGAGCGGCGTCCAGAGCGGCGAGTCCGGTCAGGAGAGCAGCAGCGCAGGCGTTCACGTGGCGCCGGTTCCGGTCGAAGGCCTGCTGCTGGAGTATGCGCGCCTGTGCGACGAGGGCATGGGCGTTCCGGGCTGGCAGACGCTTGCGGCGCATTTCGTGCCCCAGTCACAGGTGGAACCGGAACTCGCGCGCGATGCCGCGAGCTTCCTCAGGGAATGCCATGGCGGTGCCAGCCTGGCGGAGATCGCCGATCGCCTCGGCTGGCCGCTGCGTCAGGCGCGCATCTGCGCCCGAACGCAGCTGGTGCAGGGCCGGCTGCGTGCGGCACCGCGCGAGCATCTGCTGACGCAGGTGCAGCACGAACTTCTCCAGGCCAGTCCCGCCAAGGCGGCCGCGCGACTCACCGCGTGGCTGCACGCGTGCGATGCCGGCTGCATGGTGCCTGCCGAGCTGGCTGTGCTGGAGGCTCTGTGGAGTCAGGAGCAGATCCAGCCGCTGCTCTCGCGCATGGCGCCTCGCGATGCGCGCCGACTGGCCCTGCGCGTCGGCAATTCCAGCGCGCAACCGCTGCGCCAGGTCGAGTGGCATGCCGAACTCGCACGGCAATGCCCCAAGGACAGGCTCGTCGCCCTGCATCTGCTCGCCGTGCAGGTGCGCTCGACCATCGATCCCTCGGTGCCGGGACATGAAGCCGTGATGGAGTTCGCCCGTGCCTTCCATGCCTCCGGACAGCGCCTGCGCGCCCGTGCATTGCTGCGCGTGGCGGCAGCCCGAAATGTGAGCCAGCCGGAGCTGCAGCTGGAGCTCGGCCAGTTGCTGCTCTCGTGCGATGCGCCGATGGAAGCCGCGCCATGGATCCTCGATGCGGCGCGACACTATCTGGGAGCCAGGCAACCCGAAGCGGTGCTGGAAGCCCTGCGCGGTCTGTGCGAGCGCTCCGCAGGCGGCGTGGAGGCGCGGCGCCTGCTGACGCGCGCGCGCACGCTCTCGGTCAAGTCGCGGCTGGTACGCAAGAACTCGCTGATCACGATGGGACTCGCCCTGGTGTTCGCCTCGCTGGGCGTCGTTCATTATCAGGACAGCCATGAGCGCGCCGTGCAGCTCGGCGAGATTCGCGCGCAGCACGAGGATCCCCGCGCCGCGCTGGCGCTGCTGGAAGCACGCTTTCCAGGAGCCGACGATGCAGCCGTGCAGGAGCTGCGCAGTGAGCTTGCCCACCTTATCGCCGCGCTGGAGAGCGCGCAGCGCAACGCCTGGAACGAACACTACCGAGCCATTCAGGCCGAGTGCATCATGGGCGATGCCCTGCGCGGACTGGATCGTGCCCTGCGCCTAGCGAATCCGCCGGGACTCGGCGACAACTGGCCCACACGAAGCGAGCTGTTCCAGGGGCTGCTGGCACGCCTCGAGCGCACGCTCACGGCGCTGCCGCCGGCGCTTGAGGCGGGCGCGCAGGTGCTCGAGCAGGAGGCCGCGGAGAGCACGCTGCTGAAGGCGTTGCGGGATCGGCTTGCCGGCGAGGAACGCCGCGAGGATCTCGGCAAGCTCGCCGCCGAGCTGCGCACCCTGCTCGAACGCTATGAGCTGCGCGAGTCGCAGCGTGATGCGCAGCGCCGCGCGCTGGCCGAAGAGGCGCTCAAGACGCGCCAGAACATCCTGTACAACACAGCACGCGCGCTGGTGGCCGAAGGCAATCACCCCGCAGCCCTGCAGCACTACGAAGAACTTCTGCCGCTGCTGGCGAACAGTCCGGTGCGCGAGCAGCTGGAGGCCGAGCGCAATGCGCTCGCGGCGAAGGTGCAGCTGCTGGCACAGGCGCAGGAGCTGTGCCTGCGCGGCGAGCATGCGGATGCCCGCGAGCTCTTGAAGGATCAGTCGGAGCTTCGCAGCCAGACCATGCCGGTGCGCATCGACAGCGTGCCCTCGGGCGCCGAAGTGCGCTTGGCCGACGGCACGCGCCTCACCTGCCCGCTGGAGCTGCGCGCGAGCCTGTTCCGCGAGCTGGAGTTTACGCTGACACGCGAGGGCCATGCCGAGCGCCGCTACCGCGGTCCGATGCAGAATCTGCGTCTGGAGCTCCACGAATTGCCAAACCATGCCAGCGCCGTCCGCGGCCGCATCGAAGCTCCGCCGCTCGAGCTCGGCGAGCATGCGCTGCTCGCGGATCGCGGGGGCCGACTCCAGTGCTTGCGTAACGGCGAGCAGGTGTGGTCCGTGGAGACCGGCTCGTTGTCCGGCTTCGCGCACACCCCGCTGCCCTCGCCGACGGATCCCGAGCAGGCCTACGCCGTCAGCGCCGATGGCGAAGTCTGGCTCGTGCGCGTGACCGACGGCAGCCTGCAGGGTCCCTGGCGCGCGCCGCTGCCGCTGCGCGGCGCGCCGCAGCTCTGTGAAGGTTCCGTGCTGCTGCGCCTGCGCGATGGCAGCGTGCTCGCCCTTGACGGTGGACTCGAGCCGCGCCCCTCGTCCAGCGAGTTCTCCGAGGCCGGCGGCAAGCCTGCGCGCCTCCCGGCAGAGGAATTCTCGTGCGAGGCCGATGGCTACCGCTGGCAGTCCCCCAGCGGACCGCGCTGGCTGGAACGCGTCGGCACGCTGCACTTCGCGCTGCGCCTGCAGGGCAGTCTTTGGATCAGCGACGGCGCAGGCCTGCGAATGTGGCGCGAGTGAGGGGCGACACGCTAGGCTCAAACGCCGGATGCGCCTGCCCCTGCTGCTGATCACCGTGCTCCTGTCGGGTTGCCGACAGACACCGCCGGCCCCTCCGCCCGGCGAGCGCGCCCAGGCACTCGAGCGCGCACTCGAACAGGGCGTCGTGCAGCCCGCACAGCTCGAGCGCGCTACGCTGCCGAGCGACTGGCAGCAGGTCCGGTGGGCCGAGTATTCCGACTGGCTGGGACAGCACTTCCCGGATGGCAAGCCTTGGACGCTGGCCGGCGAGGATCTGCGCGCTCTCTCGGGCGCACTCGCCCGCGCCGATGAGAGCAGCCTGCGCGCGATCCAGATTCTGGCGCGGATCTCCGATCCGCTGGCGAGCGAGATCTGCGTGGCCCATCTGGAGCGCCGGCTGAGCCGCACGCAGCAGTTGCCGCTGGTCGAGGTGGTCGACACGGTCTGTGCGCGCGCGCTGGGCTCCATGGCGGATTTCCCCGGCATGGGCCCGCGGCTGGAGCAGCTGGCAAGCGGCAGTAATCCGCACCCAAGCGTCGATGTGCGCGTGGAGTGCGCGATCCGCGCGCTGGCTCTCGACAAGCGCCGCGCGCTGGAGTTCCTGCTGGCCTTCTCCAAGCTCGGCACGCGCCTCTCCGCCCGCGGCGCCAACGTCGCGCCGGGCAGCGATGTCGCGCAGGCCCAGTTGCGCGCGCTCGAGGCGCTGCTCGCGTACAGCGGCGTTGAGGGCCAGGTCAGCCTGCTGGATGCGATCGAACAACGCGAAGGCTTGCTGAAGTCGATCGAGACGGCGCTCGCCAACCGGAACAACCGCACACCATGAAGCCTCGTCACCTGCTGACACTGCTGATCGCTGCGGGGGCGCTGTTCGTCCTGCTGCGCTGGAGTCTCGCGCCCGATTCGGGATCCTCCCGCCGATCCGCGGAGCAGTCGCAGACACCTGAGCCCACTCCTGAGCGGCCACAAGGCTCTCCCCCCGCTCAACCGCTGTCGGGCGAGCCTGCGCAGCCCGAAGATCCTCAGCGTGCGGGCATCCAGGACTCCCAGCCTGCACAGCAAACCGGGATCAACGGCACGCTCACCCGGCTGACCGGCGGCGCGGCGACCCCACCCGTGGTCCCCGGCGCCCGCGTGCGCTGGACCTGCTCCGGCCTCGTGCTGGGCGAGACGATCAGCGATGCCGACGGCCGCTACAGCCTGCCGCTGGCACCCTACTTTGCGCTGAGCGAGCTGCAGCGCGAGCGCGGCCCGCTGGAACTGGAGGTGCGCGCGGCCGGCCATCAGCCCCTGCTGCGCGCCACGCCGAAGCCGAATCCGGGCGCAACGCAGCTGCGCATGGATGTCACGCTCATGCCCGGCAACACGCTGCGCAGCCGCGTCGTCGACAGCTCCGGAGCCGCGGTCGCCGACGCGGTGGTGCAGCTGCTGGTCTCGACCCGCAAGGCCGACAAGCCCGCGCTCGAGCCGATCGCCACCGTGCGCAGCGATGCCCGCGGAGGTTTCGAGCTGGGCTTTGCCTCAAGCGTGGACATGATCCTCTATGCGCGCGCACCCAACGTCGGCACGGCGTGGAAGGAAGTCGAGCTGGTCGCCGGCAGCGACCTCGACACAGCGGAGCTGGTGCTGCGCGGCGAAGGTGAGCTGAGCGGCTTTGCGCGTTTCAGCGATGGCACTCCCGTGGCGGATCTGGATCTGTGGGCCGTGCCTGAGGCGGTTGCCATCCAACCCAACGCGCTGATCCTTTGCGTGGAGCGCGCCAGCGAGTTCGAGCGCGGCACGGGGCTGTTCAGCAGCACCTGCGTCACGGGCAGCGATGGCTCATTCCGGCTGGCGGGCCTGATTCCGGGCAAGTACATGCTGCGCACGCCGACCACCGAGGTCGTGTTCGAGCCGCGCTTCGGCTACTACAACAGCGGCACGCACGGCATCCTGCTGAGCGTCGAGACACAGCGTCTGCGCATCGAAGTTCGCGATTCGCATGGCCAGCCCCTGACGGGCGCACAGGCGGTGCTGAGCGAGCTCAATGATGCGGGCGAGGGGCGTTTTGAGAGCGGGCAGCGCTGGTTCCAGCGCACGCGCGGCAGCAGCGCGAACGCGACGTTCAACGTGCAGTCGGAGACGACCTACGGACTGCGCGTCCAGGCTGCCGGCTACGAGCCGTTTGAAGAGCTGTTCCTGCTGGCCCCCAACGAATTCGAGCAGCTGCGCACGGTGACGCTGGCCCCGGCCGCGCCGCGCGCGAAGCTGCGCCTGATCCTGAACAGCCCGCTGGGCGCCGTGACGGGCGCGCGCGTGCAGAGGCTCTCGCCGCTGACCGGCGCCGCCGATCTCGATCTGGGCATTCTGGCGGTCGATCCCCAAGGCTGGATCGAAGGACTTCCGCCGGGAGAACAGTGCTTCGAGATCGGATTCACGGACAGCCTCGAGACGCCCAACTGGCACCTGCCGATCGCGCGCACCGCGCCGGTCAACCTGCCGCCCGGCGGCACGCGCGAGCTGCTCCAGCCGCTCAGCCTGGGCGCTCGCCTCGAAGTCGAACTCGTCTTCGAGTCCGCACCGCCCGCGTTGCCGGCCCTCCCCGCAGGAGCGACGCGCGAAGAGCAGCTCGCTGCGCAGGGCGCCTTCGTCAGCTTCGAGCCCGCGGAACGGCCGGAATTCGCGCTGAATTTCTTCGGTCCGCAGGGCCGCGTCGAAGCGCAGCTGCTGACCGGCGGCCCGGGCCGGGGCGTGGAGCTGCTCGTTCCGACCAAGGGCACGCTCAAGGTTCAGGCACCGGGCTGCTACCTCGCGAGCGAGGCGGTGACGCTTGAGCCCGGGCGCTACACGCGCGTGCGCGTCAAGCTCCGCGCACGGTCTTGAGCCGCAGCACGACGAACAGGCCGATGCCGGCCAGCACGCACAGAAGCCACTTGAGACCCGGCTGAAGTCGATCGTCGTAGAGCGACCAACCGACGACCACCGCGATCGCCCCCACCGCCGTCAGCTTGACGTGCAGGCGCACGCCACGCTGCTGGCGCCAGTCGCTCAGCAAGGGACCGAACAGCGGCGAGCGTTCGAGCCAGTCCGCCATGCGGGGCGAAGAGCGCACGAAGAAGAAGCTCGCCAGCAGCAGGAAGGGAGTGGTCGGCAGCAGCGGCAGGAACGCGCCCAGAATCGCGAGCCCGAGAAACAAGCCCCCCAGCGTCAGCTCGATCAGCTTCACTTCGCGTCGCCCTGCTTCGCTCCCGCGTAGGCGGCGACGCCCGGCGTCTCGACGAACAGGCCGATCCACACCAGCAGCAGCATCGCCAGCAGCACAGGCAGGCTGCGCGTGTCATGCTCACGCCAGCCCATCAGCATCGTCAGCGGCTGAGATGCAAGGCAGAAGCCCGCCACAATCGCCCCGATGCGCACGGGTCCTGAGTCCGTGGTCCAGGCCGCCATCAGGAGCGGAATGGCCAGCAGCAGATAGTGGATCCACACCAGCGGGCTGATCACGAGGCACAGCAGCGCGCCCCAGGCCAGCCATTCGCACGCTTCCGCATCGCGCACGGCAAGCCCTCGTCGCCACCAGGCCCGCAGGCCGGCGATCAGCAGCACCGCCAGAGGCGGCAGCCAGCCGGGAATCGAGAGCGAGAACCAGCGCTCGATGCGCGCCAGCGGCGCAAAGTTGTCGGGATAGTCCTGCGCACCCAGCGCGAGGTCGCGCGCGGCGCCCAGCCAGTGCTGCCACATCGAGAATCCCCCACCGAGCCACGCGCCCAGGGCAATGCCGGCCACAACGCCCAGCCCCAGGCCCAGGCCGCTGAGGAACAGCGGCCGGTTCTCACGGGCGAACGCCCAGCGCAGGATCACCGGCAGCACGGCCAGCCACAGCAGCGGCTTGAAGCACAGGCCGAGTCCCAGCGCCATGGCGCCCAGCGCGTAGCGTTCGCGGCTCCAGGCCAGCAGACACAGACTCAGCGAGAACAACAGCACGGCGTTGACGTTGCCGTTGCCAAGCTCGGCCAACAACGGCTCGGAGCTCATCGCGAACGCCGCAATGCACAGGCACGCTGCACCCCAACCCATGCCGAAAGCGCGCCCGAGCAGCAGCACGGCAACCGCATACAACGCCAGCATCGCGCGCTGCCAGTTGCGCTTGTCGTGCTCGTAGTGATCGGTCGCGACCGCACCCACGGTTCCGTAGAGCAGCGGCGTGGAGTAGACCTCCAGTGCCTGCCGATACTCCGCCACGGGCAAGTGCTGGCTCGGCTCCGTGGCCGTGCGGCGCTGCTCGCGCGCCTCCGCAAGGCCGCGCTTGCCGAGCTCAGCGCGCGCGGTGGCCTCGTAGGGATCGGCGTCGTAGCGGCCGTGCACATCGCGGCCCACCAGCCAGAACTGATAGAAGTCGATGCCCGGCCAGCTGTCGCCGAAGCGCACGAGCCCCGAGAGCACCAGCGCCGCCAGCAGGAATCCCAGCCAGCCCGGCAGCGCCGGATCCGGTTGCGAAGAGTTCGCGTTGCTCATGCGGCGGTTCTGCCCTGACGGGGACTCAGGGGTAGATGCGGTACATCATGCGCGGGAATGGACTGGCCTCGCGCACATGCTCGACGCCCGCAAGCCAGGCCACGGTGCGCTCAAGTCCCAGACCGAAGCCGCCGTGAGGAACCGTGCCGTAGCGGCGCAGATCGAGGTACCAGGCGAAGGCCTCTTCCGGCAGCTTGTGCTCGGCGATGCGCGCGCGCAGCGTCTCAAGATCCTCCTCGCGCTGGCTGCCCCCGATGATCTCGCCGATGCCCTCGGGCGCCAGCACGTCGACGCACAGCGCCTTGCGCGGGTCCGCGGGATCGCGCTTCATGTAGAAGGCCTTCACCTCGTGCGGATAGCGGTGCACCATCACCGGCTTGTCGAAGCGCTTGGAGATGATCGTCTCATCCGGAGCGCCGAAGTCATCACCGTACTTGAAGGTCGATTCGGGGTGTTCCTTGAGGATCTCGTAGGCCTCGTCATAGGACAGGCGCGGGAAGGGCGGCACGATCTTTTCGAGCTTGGAGATGTCGCGCTCGAGCACCTCCAGCTCCGTGCGGCGGCGTTCGAGCACGCTCTTCACCACGTAGCACAGCAGATCCTCTGCGTGCTGCATGACATCGTCGAGCGTGGCGTAGGCGATCTCCGGCTCGAGCATCCAGAATTCCGTCAGGTGACGGCGCGTCTTGGACTTCTCGGAGCGGAAGGTCGGACCGAAGCAGTAGATCTTGCCGAAAGCCATCGCGCTGGCCTCGCCGTAGAGCTGCCCCGACTGCGTCAGGTAGGCCTTGTCGTCGAAGTACTGCACCTCGAACAGCGTGCTGGTGCCCTCGCACGCGGCGGGTGTGAAGACCGGCGAATCGATGCACACGAAACCCTGCTCGTCGTAGAAGCGGCGGATCGCGGTGATCACGCAGTCGCGGATGCGCATAAGCGCCCACTGGCGCTTGGAACGCAGCCACAGGTGGCGGTTGGATAGGAGGAAATCCGGCCCGTGCTCCTTGGGCGTGATTGGGAAGCCCTCGACCTTCTGGACGACCTGCGCGCCCGTGACGGAGATCTCGAAACCGCCCGGCGCGCGGGGCTCGGCTTTGACATCGCCTTCCAGGATCAGGCTGCTCTCCTGACCGAGGTGATCGAGCGCATGGAAGATTTCGTCCCCCACCGCGCCCTTGAAGACCACGCACTGAACGAAGCCCGTGCCGTCGCGCAGCTGGATGAAGTGCAGCTTGCCCTTGGAGTTCTTGTTGTGAACCCAGCCGCGCAGGGTGACGTTGGTGCCCACGTGCAGGGCCAGCTTTTCGATCGTCGTGACGGTGCTCATCGTGAAAACAGGACTCGTTCAGGGAAAGGCCGAGTAGGCCGACTGCATTTGTACATCGTGAATGGAACCGGCGCGCAGGATCACGCGCCCCTTGCAGGCCACGCCGTCGCGGCGCGCCTCGACCAGCACGGGACCCTCGAGGTTGGGCAGTGCGCCGATCTCGGGCGCGCTGGTGATGAAGACGATGCGCTCGTAGCCCAGTGCGAGGAGTCTCGTGAGGATGCGCTCCTGCAACTCCGGACCGCTGAAGCCACTGAGCTGTGCTCCCGTGATCGCACCCGACTGGCCGCCGACCGCACGGCCGTTCTCCAGCAGCGACAGCAGCCGATCCTCGGTGCGACGCTGCCCGTCGCGCAGATCGATCAGCACGTGCTCCAGACGGCGCAGATCAAGCTCGGTCTCGCGCGCAGCGAGCTTCTCGACGCTGCGCGCCGTCGACTCCAGAGCCCCCAGGGCGCTCAAGCTCTGCTCCATCCGCGCCAGGCGAAGTTGCACGCGGACCAGCAGCGCGACCAGCGCCCCCAGCAGAGCCAACAGCCCGACGCCGAGGCCCAGAGCGGTCCAATCCAGAAGATCCATGGAGCGGCGAGCCTATCCCAGCGCAGCGGCGCTTCTCAACGATCTTCGAGCCGCAACCCGCTCCAGTAAGCCCCGCAGTGCGGTCCGGCGGTGAAAAGCTCCAGGACTCCGGGCTCCGTCGGCAGCTCAACCCGGAAGCTCTGCAGCCGCTGTTCCTCCGGCCGCCGGGCCGGATCCAGAGCGACGGACCACAGGCGACGTCCGCCGGCCCAGACCGAGAACTCCACCGAGCCTTGCGGCACCTGCCAGTGATCGTGCGACCAGATCCCGAAATCCCCCGACAACAGCCCGCCGCCCCGGGACTCGATGGCGATCCGACTGGGCGCCTCCACGATCAGCACGGGCTTTTGCCGTCCCAGCACCCACGGCCGCGCCCCCTCCGGCAGCTCGGCGGCGAGCGGCGTCAGGCCCAGTCCGGCGTAACGCCACTGCGCCTCGAACTCCGGCGAGCGCGCCTGCGCCAGGGAGGGCGCGCGCAGGAACCGATACGGGACCCCGGATTCCTCGAGCACGCGCAGCCTGCGCATCCGAGGCACGCCGCGACCGCTGAGCCAGGCCAGCCATTCCTCCTCGCCCGTGATCAGCGGTGCCGCGAGAACACCTGCAGGCGCCAGCCCGCGCACGAGCCGCCACACCACGCGCTGCCCGTCGCTGGACTCCACTTCAACCCGCAGCGCCGGCACCTTGCCCAGCGCGGCCAGCAGCGGCTTCATTGGCGGCTCCAGCGCCAAAAGCAGCGGTTCCTCCCCGCTCTCGGGCACGTCGACCCACTCGTCCGCCGAGCAAACGCCGCTTTGCACCCATTGCGGCGGCTCGCTCGGACGCACAGGCCATCGCCGCTCGAACAGCGTGTAGCCTTTTTCGTACACGCACGGCGTGTAATGCTCCAGCAGCGCCGCCAGACTCGCCGCATCCTCGTGATTGGGCAGGCGCTCATCCAGCGTGCTCTGGTGCTGCAGGACAAAGCGCGGCCCCTGCGGGCTGACGAGATGCGCGGCGTTGCGCTCGCTCTGCGCACTCGTCCACACCGAGTAGGCCTGAAAGATCGGCCTGGGATTCCACGGCAGATCGTTGAGGAAGAGCAGACCGGTTTCCTCCCCGAACATGTCGACACCGTGACCGAGGCCTGCGTTCGGGCCCGCACGCGGCTCCGCGGCCATGCTCGTGCGCACGCGCGCCTGTACCTGCGGCAGAGCGAAACGCATGCGCAGGCTGTCACGCTCGCGCTGACGCTCGGCGAAGTGCAGGTCCGGACGCAGCAGAGCGCGCAGGTTCCAAAGCCACTGCGTCGGTCCCGGCTGAAAGAGCAGCGCGCCGAGGATCGCCAGCGGCGCTACCGACTTCGCCGCAAGAGCAGATCGCGAGGGCAGCAGTGCCGCCGCGCAGGCCGCGAAGCCGATCAGCGCAATCAGGTTGGGGCCCGGACGCACCAGACACGCCTTGGCTACCAGCGCCAGCATCGGCAGCACACACCAGAGCAGCCAGCCCGGCTGCCGCGTGGCGGACACCGCGAACAGGCCGACACCCAGCGCCAGCGCCATGCCGTCGGCGAGCGGCTGTGACATCGCCTCCGGATAGGCACGCGCCAGATCGAGAGCCGTGATCACGAAACTTCCAAAGGCGCTCGGCGGCTGGCCGCAGAGCAGCAGCCATCCGCAAAGACACGCCGCGAAGGAACCGAGCAGCGTGAGCGCGCGCGCCCGCTCGCCGAGGAACAGGCAGCGCAGCGTGCCGCAGCCCACCACCCACCACGCCAGCGGGAACATCGAGAATTTGGTGAGCGCCAGCGCCGCGAGCAGCAGCGCGAGCGTCGGCAGCATGAGCAGCGGAAGCACCGGCAGCACGCATAGCGCCGCAAGGAACGTCACGAATCCGCGGCCATCATCGCCCAGTGCCGGCAGCCCGAACGCAGCGATGCACAGCCAGAATTTCCAGCGGCCGATCGACTGCCCAGCGGCCTGCCACGCCGCCGCGCAGAACAGCGCGGCTGTTCCCAGCCCCAGCCCCAGTTCCCAGGTCCAGTAGCGCAGCCAGGCCAGCTCCGGATCGTAGGCACCCGAGGGGAACCAGCCCAGCGGCCCGTAAGTGAAGATCAGCTGTTCGCCGAACACCAGCGGGCGCTTCAGCGCCTCGCCCAGTGCCTGCACATACGAAGCATCCAGCCCGGCCGCGGCCGTCGGATCCGCAGGATGAGCCTGAGCCACCCACAGGAGCAGCATCAGGAGAATCAGCAGCGCGATCTGCGGCGGGGAAAGCCGCACACTCACGCATGCACTCCGTACAGCAGCGCGATCCTCTGGCGATGCTGAGCCTGTCCGTCAGCAGCCTGCTCCGTCAGCGTGCGATCCGGTTCGACGCGCGCCGCGGCGGCCATGTGCGGCGCGAGCACGTTCGCGAGCATGGCTGCGAGCTCCGCACGAGCCGCCTCGGTCTGTGCACCGGCACGGGCGCAGGAGTGCGCCCACTGCGCCTGCAGCGCTGCGCCCAACGCCGCCGTCTCGCTTTCCTGGCTGATTGTGAGCGGCACCTGCAGCACATCGGCGAGCACGCGCTGCCAGGCCGGACTCGAGGCGGCACCGCCCACCACGCGCAGCTCTTCCGCAGGCAGCCCCAGCTTGCCGAACTGCTCGAGGCACAGGCGCAGCGAGTGAGCCACGCCTTCGAGGATCGCACGCGCCAGGTTGTCGCGCGTCAGGGCACCGCTCTGCCAGCCGTGCAGCGAAGCCCGGGCCTGCGGCAGATCGGGCACGCGCTCGCCGACCAGGAAGGGCAGCACGCTCACACCTCCGGCTCCCGGCGCTGCGCGCAGCACCGCCGCTTCGAATTCCTCGCGCGTGCCTCCGAAGAGCTGCGTCCATTCCTGCACCGCCGCGGTGGCGTTCATCACGCAGGCCAGCGGCAGCCAGCCGCCGGCGGCATCGCAGAAGGGCGCAATCCAGCCGCGCGGATCGCGCACGGGCCTTTCGCTGCGCGCGAAGATCGTCGCCGAAGTGCCCAGCGAGAGCACCGCGAGCCCCTCGCGCACCGCACCTGCACCGAGCGCCGAGCACATGTTGTCGCCGCTGCCCGCCGAGATGGCACAGCCCTCCGGCAGGCCTGTCAGCTCGCGACCGCGCGCGCTGAGGCGCGCGGGAAGGCTGTTCGCCTCCGCCAGCGGCGGCAGCCAGTCGGGAAGTCGCGCATCGATCGCCGCGAGCGCTGCTGGATCGAAGCAACGCGCCGCGCTGTCGAAAAAACCCGTGCCGGAAGCGTCGCCGCACTCCATCCAGAGCTCACCGCTCAGGACCCAGTTGATGTAATCGTGCGGCAGCAGCACGCGGCGCACGCGCGCGGCGTGTTCGGGCTCGCGGCGCACCAGCCAGAGCAGCTTGCTCGCCGTGAAGCCGACCGGGACGTTTCGTTTCAGCCGCTGCGAGAGCTCCTCTGCCTCGGCCTGCGTGGAGGTATCGCACCACAGCTTCGCCGGACGCAGCACCTCGCCACGCTCATCGAGCACCACCAGACCGTGCTGCTGGCCGGAAACGCCCAGCGCGAGCACGCTCTGCCACTCCCGCGGGTGCGCAGCCGCCAGCTCCTGACAGGCGCCGCGCAGTGCTGCGACCCACACGGCAGGATCCTGCTCAAACCGCCCGGTCGCCGGATCCTGAAGGCTGACATGGCTGCGCGCGGCCCGCGCGATGATTCGCCCGCGCTCTCCGTCGACGAGCAACACCTTGGTGCTCTGCGTGCCGACATCGATACCGACGAAGTGCGCGCTCATGACCGACTAGGCGCGCACTCCCATCAGGTGTTCCATCATCAGCTGATCGAGCTTCTCGTAGGCGAGCCCCGCCTGCGCGATCGCATCCGGATCGAGCTGAAGCGCCTTCAGCGCCGCGATGCGCTGCGGCGTGCACGCGCCGCTCAAGAGAGGATCCAGCGCGGCATCGCGCCGCTCGCGGATCAGCCCGCGCACTTCCGGATCGGCGTCGAAGGCCTGCGCCTTGGCCTTCAGGATCTTGTAGGTGCGCATCGAGCCGCGCGCGAAATCCCACACCCCTTCCTCATCCTCGCTGCGGTAGGCATGGCTGTCGAAGTGCAGCGGGCCGTCGTAGCGCTTGCCGCCCAGCGTTCCCTCCAGCAGGCGCACCAGCAGGAAGGCCTGCTTGAGATCCTCCGAGCCGAAACGCAGATCCTGATCATAGCGGCCGATCTTCTGGGCATTGAGATCGATGTGGAACAGCTTGTCGGCTTCCATGGCCTGCGCGACGGCGTGCACGAAGGAAAGCCCCGCCATGTTCTCGTGCGCAACCTCCGGGTTGACGCCGACGCGCGCCTGATGCTTCAGCGTCGAGATGAAGTGCAGCATGTGGCCCGTTGTCGGCAGGTAGATGTCGCCGCGCGGCTCGTTGGGCTTGGCTTCCAGCGCGAAGACCAGGTCGTAGCCCTGCGACTCGACATAGCCGCACAGGAAGTCCAGCGCCTCGCGCATGCGCAGGATCGCCGTGCGCGGATCGCGGCACGCATCCGCCTCGACGCCCTCGCGCCCGCCCCAGAACACGTACACCCGTGCACCGAGCTCCACGCCCAGATCAATGGCCGCCATCGTCTTCTGCAGGGCGAAGGCGCGCACGCGCGGATCGTTGGAGCTGAAGGCACCGTCCTTGAAGATCGGATGCGAAAAGAGGTTGGTGGTCGCCATCGGCACGCACATGCCATGGTCGCTGAGCGCGCGGCGGAACTCAGCGACGATCGCATCGCGCTCGCGCGCGCTCGAACCCATCGGCACCAGATCGTTGTCGTGCAGGTTGACGCCGTACGCGCCGCACTCGGCGAGCTTCTTCACAATGTGAACGGGCGAAAGGCGCGGACGCACCTCGGAGCCGAAGGGATCGCGGCCGGGGTTGCCCACGGTCCAAAGGCCGAAGCTGAAGCGATCCTGAGGGGTGGGGTCGAAGGGGCTGGCGCTCATGCCCGCAGCATAGCAGTTGGCACCGTCAGCGTGGCTTCAGCGTGGC
>SYGM01000076.1 GCA_005799545.1 Planctomycetia bacterium
CAACCCGCGCGCATCGCGCACCGTGCCCTTCGTCTCGAAGGCCATCGGCGTCCCGCTCGCCAAGCTGGCGACGAAGGTCATGGCCGGCATGAAGCTCAGGGAGCTGGGCTTCACGGAAGAACTGATCCCGCCCTACTTCTCCGTCAAGGCGCCGGTCTTCCCCTTCAACAAGTTCCCGGGCTCCGACCTCACGCTCGGCCCGGAGATGCGCTCGACCGGCGAGGTCATGGGCATCGACGCCGAGCTGGGCAACGCCTTCGTCAAGGCCTATCATGCCGCCGGACTCAAGCTGCCCAAGACGGGCAGGATCTTCGTCTCGGTCAAGAACACGGACAAGCGCGCCGTGGTCTCCGAGGCACGCACGCTGGCCGCGCTTGGTTACGAGCTTGTCGCGACGGACGGCACATGGCGCGCGCTGAAGTCCAACGGCATCCCCGTCACGCGTGTCAACAAGGTCCATGAAGGCCGTCCGCATGTCGTGGACATGATCAAGAACCGCGAGATCGCCCTGATCCTGAACACGCCGCTCGGCAAGCAGCAGCGCGTCGACGACTCGGCCATCCGCGCCGCCGCCGTCACCGCGGGCGTGCCCTGCATCACGACGCGCGCCGGCATCAGCGCCGTTGTCAGTGCGCTGACGGCGATGCACCGTTCGGACTACGCCGTGCGTTCGCTGCAGGAACACCACCAGGACCTGCCGCGCCGCATGCCGAGCACCGCGGTCCCGAAGAAGGCCCGCGTCTAGAGCACCGCCCCGCGCCATGCGCGTCGCCCTTTTCGATCTCGACGAGACGCTGCTTGACGGCGTCAGCGACCTGCTTTGGAGCGAGTACCTCGCCGAACGCGGGGCCTTCGACGCGGAAATCACGCGCGGTTTCCACCGCGACTACATGCAGGGAACGCTGGATCTGCCGCGCTTCCTCTCGCACTACCTGGAGCCCTTCATCAAGGTGCCTCCCCACACGCTGCACGAGTGGCGCGCGGACTGGCTCGCGACGCGCGCGGCCCCGCGCCTCAAGCCGCTGGCGCGCGAGCTCGTCGAGCAGCGTCGCCGCGAGGGTTTCGAGCTCGCCGTCGTCACGGCCACCAATGATTTCCTCGCCGGCGCGCTGGCGCGCGAGCTCCAGATCCCGGAGCTGATCGCCACGCAGCTGGAGCGCGAAGGGCTCGGCTTCACGGGTCGCATCGTCGGCCAGCCCTGCTTTCGCGAGGGAAAAATCACGCGGGTCGAGAGCTGGCTCGGCGAGCGCGGGCTGAGACTCGACCAGCCCGGAGAGATCTGGTTCTACAGCGACTCGCACAACGATCTGCCGCTGCTCTCGCGCGTCTCGCATCCTGTTTGCGTGGATCCGGATGCGAAGCTGGCCAGCGTCGCCTTGCAGCGCGGCTGGCCGGTGTTGAGTTTGCGCGGTGCTCGCACCCCTTCGCAGCCAGAATAGGCAGCCGGAGGCATGGCAAGGCAGACGGAGCCCCGGTCTCAGAGGCGGCCGCCGCGACGCTAACGCAGGTATTGGGGATCAATGACCAGATCTCTCGTCGTCTGGGAGCCCGCCGGTCCAAGCCGAATGCTGCTTGGCTGCATGCGAAAGGGGCGCACCTCCGCGAGGGGCGGCAGTCCAAGGATCCGATATTGGCCGTCCTCGTCCGTCTTGAAAGAAATGCGCCATTCGACAGAGCCAGAAGCCTCGCCCATGACGATCGTCAGGCTCAAGATGCGCAATTCGTTGCGCTGTTCGGCATGGCCCATGAGTGCCGCCCCGGGTCGGAGGTCGAAAGAGAACTCTGCGGGCTCATCCGCAGTCACCCGAATCGCTTCATCGACATACCAGTGCGGGCTGTCGAGGTCTTTCGGCCGCGCCACAATGCTCCCCATCAGGCGGTATCGCCCCGCCTCGACCCGTGACTTGATGACACACTCCGAACTCGACAGTTGCTTGGGTGAGTGATTGAATCTCTCAGTGTTTTGACCATCGAGAGGCAGCAGGTTGAACTGCATGGACATCGTGTTTGGGTTGCCAAGCTCCGCAGCACGCAACTTCACGGTCAGCTCCGTGGTCTCCGCAACACGACAGAACATTCGGGCCGGCACTTTGTCGGGATACACGGCATTCTCGAATACGAATGTCGACTTGACATTGTCCTTGAAGCGATACGGCATCTTGAAGTCCGGCGCACTTAGGTCGTACTGACCCGGATGGAGCCCATGTGCGCGAAAGGGCAGATCCCAGCGATGAGTGATTGGGATCGTGATTTCGAACGCCTCCGGCTGATCGCCCACGTAGGAGCCGAAAAAAAAGCTCACGAAAACTCTGTTTGCTTGTGGGCTGGGAGTGAGCACCCGCTCAACAGCGAGGACTGTTCCCGCAGCATTCGCGAATGCGAAGCATGTTTCGAAGACTGGACCAGCAAGCGTATGCAAGGACCCCAGATCGCGCTGCTCTCCAGCGCTCAGATCCATGAAGCGGTTGATGAAGTAGTAGTCCGTCCCCCCGTTGCACCAGTACAGCGTGATGCGCTTGCGCCCGGGAACTAGAGGCCCCGATTGAAACCGGCCCTGCGTGTCCGTGTGCCCGGCCCATTCTCCGAGCAACATCGTCAGTGGTTGGCCATCTGGCTCCATGGTTCGGGCCACATGCGCGATCTCCACGCGCGCCACTCCGCCACCGTCACCGGGATGCTTGGGGATTTCAACTGCGATGCCGGCGATCGAGGCTGACTCCGATGCGATCGCATGAACCTGAAGTTGGGAGCCGGGTTTCGGATGAAGCGGGTCGGTGTGGAAGCTGAGGGGTTCGTCCCCGGACTTGGTTCGATCACTGGATCTTTCGAGCCAGGTCGGTCTTCCCTCGAAATGAACCGTAGACATCCTTTCGCTGGCCACGATGTAGGTTCGATCAGGAAGCACATTTCCCCACCGCGCGACTCCATCCCGATCCGTGAGCTGCCGGGAGGCCCCTTCGATCACCTTCCCCGGTGATTCGAAGCACTGCCTGGCCTTACTTATCGCACTACTCAGTTGCAGGCGCTCCGGCTTGTGCCGATTGCGGCGATCTACCTCGACGAGCCAGAAAGGGACATCGATCTGCGGTGCTCCTGTTGGAGTGGTGCACCATACAGAGATGTTCGCAACGGGAGTTTCGCGCGCTGCGACGTTGACTGTGGATTGGGCATGCGCAGAGTCACGATCGGGAGCATCTGCCTCTGTTTGGAACTCCGATTCCAACGAGCTTGCCCCCTGATCCTTCGACGGAGACATGGGTATGCTCGGTGTCGAGGCTTGCGGAAACAGCCACAACAACAGCGAAAGCGAAAGCAGCGTCAATATTGCGAGGACTTTCTTCATCAGAGGTCTCGCTACTGGGGGCAGGGGCGCTTCTGTATCGTAGAAACCAGCAAACCGTCGAGGTGAACTTCAGACTCGGCATCGTCGAAAAAATCACCATTGGCCCAGGCAATCGCACGAACAGCACCTGCATGCCGTCGCCAGTAGACCAACGCACAACCTCCATTTGACCATGTCTGTGGCGATACCGTCGTGGGGAACAGCGGATAGCGCCCTTCTTTCTGATGGTAGGACCCTGAAATCGAAGCAAGATCCGGAATGCCAAGCGTGTAGGAACCCGCAGCTTCCGTGGTCCTGCCCTCGTTGATTTCCACCATGGGGTACGGGCCGCCGTTCTGGACAGGCAAGCTGCTCGTGTACTCAAGCCGAAGCAGCGCCTCACCGGCACATGCGGCGTCTAGGAGGTTGATTGAACCGCTGACCCCAAGGTCAACATACTCTTCAATCTCACCGAGCGCACTGCCGCCGGGGGATGGGTACCACCGATACCTTTCGTAGAGCATTCCGGATGCGTATTGCGCGACCAGGACCTCGCCGAAGATGCTGAAGTCCCAGGCTTCAGCGTTTGCGAAGAGGTCGGTTCTCTGAGTGGCTGCGGAATCCGGGCTGCTCACCACTCTTGCATCAGCCCAGCCATTCCCACATCCCAGCCCCGAGGGTTGCGCTGTGACTTGCCCTGGCTGGCCGTCTACGATGGTGCGTTGCTCCAATCGCCATTCCGCGCTGGCCGTCAGCGCCGCTTGCGCCCAAATCAAGCACCAGAGCAGGTGAACGCGCAGCAACGGACCAAACAATCGCGGGAAAACGAGCATGTGTACCTCCTGAATTGCGAGTCGAGAACGATCACATCCGCAGACGATTCCATGCTAGTCGGGCGTCTGAAATGCGTCCAAGCAAAAAAAAAAAACCGCGCACCATTCGGATGCGCGGCATGCGTCCGTCCCCAGAACTCGTCGCAGCTCAGGGCGACTTGCGCTGACGCGAGGTGATCTGGGCCTCGAAGGTCCAGTTGTTCTCCTCGGGCACTTCATGCAGCTTGGGCAGCGGCTTGCCGCCCAGCGCGATCTTCACGTGCGTCACGCGGATCCGTCGGCTGTCCGTCTCGAGCTTGTACAGCAGGTTCGAGATCTTAGAGCGCGGGAAGGTCCGGTCGGAGGGCACCGGCTTGATCATGATCTTCTTGTCGATGATGTTGCCGCGGTCGACCGGTGCTTCGCTGGGCGTCTTGTCGTTCTCGCCGATATCCACGCCGTCGGCATCCAGCGCCTTCTGGGCATAGAGCTGCAGGCCTTCCTGCTCGCTGAAGCCCTCGGCGCGCTGGGCCTTGCCCAGCTGATCGAGGCGCCGTCCGAGGCTCTCGATCTCACGGGCGAGCTTGGTGACTTCGTTTTCCTCGTAGGTTCCGCCGGCGACCTTGCGGTCGCTGCGCTTCTCGAAGGCGTTCGCCAATTCCGAGACGCGCGACTGCTGGGTGTAGCCCAGCACGCCCAGGCCTAGGCTGCCCAGCACCGATGCCAGAATGATGCCGCGGGCGAGATTGAAGTTCTGGAAGAAGCTCTTCATGGCTTGTGCACCTCAGTTCTTCGCAGGGGCCGCCTCGGCGAGGCGACCGATGTTGCCCTTGGAAACATCCACCTTGATCTGCTGATTCTGAATGCTGAGGCCCTTGCCGCCGTCGAGCGCGCTGGTCTGCTGCTCGGAGACGTCGAGGCACCAGGGCTTCTGCTTCAGCGCCATGCGGAAGTTGTCATAGTTCTCGGTGGCGATGGTCTGTGAGTCGGCGAAGAAGACGATGTCCATCTTCACCAGCACGTGGTCGACTTCCTTGTTCTTGGCGGGGATGTAGTCCGCCGTGAGGACACGCAGCGAAGGACGCCCGACGGCCGTGCCGCCTTTCTCGAGCACATCCAGCACGAGAGCCAGACCGGAGAGCGCGGACTGCGGATAGTTGATCTCCGCATCCTGTCCGAGCTGCTTCTCGAGGTTCTTGATCTCGATGTTGAGCAGGCGCTTGACCTCCTGCATCTGTTCGAGTCGCGAACGCTCCGAGTCCTCGTCGATCGCCTTGATGTACTTGGCGACCTTCTCGGGCGGCTGCTCCAGATAGCCCGGTTGCGCCTTGCCGCCCTTGGTAGTGCCGATGAGGAAGCTCATCGTCCAATCGCGCCAGACACCCAGCTTGGTGTTGAGGTTCTCGTAATCCTTGAACAGGAAGATGTTCCAGACGCCCAGCAGCGTGACGAGCAGCAATGCCGCAACGGCAAGCGGCATCTCCACGCGCTCCAGCGTTCCCGTGTAACGCAGATCCTCGCGGCGCAGCGAAGGCTTGAGCGAGCCGCCGCCGAGCTGGCGCAGCGCGGCACCGTACGCGATCGCGTACTGCCCGTGCTGACCTTCGGGGATGCCGGCTTCGCCCGGCAACGCGAGCGGTTTGGCTTCGAGATCGAGCACCGGTGCCGCCAACAGGTCGGGCGCCGCATGTCCGCACAGATACAGCCCCTTGAGCGGGTGCGCTGTGCGGGACGCCGAGATGGTGCGGACCAGCTCGCGACGAATGCGCTTGATGGCCTGATCCATCTTGCGCTGCTGTTCTTCCGGATCGAGCACGGCGGGCGTAGCCGCCTCCGCGGCTGCACCTTCAGCGGGGGCGGGCGCGGCCTCACCCTCGGCAGCCGGAGTTCCCAGTTCCCACGAGAGCGCACCCACGTGAATCGCGCGCATCTCGCGCGGCTTGCCGCCATCGACGACCACGACGCTGGTCGAGTATTCGCCGATGTGGATCAGCACCTGTGCTTCATCGAGCGGGCACAGCCCGGCTTCGATGGCCGCGTTGACCATCGCCGTGGTCTCCAGCTCCATCTCCTGCGGCTCAAAACCGGACTTGCCGGCGAGCTCGATGGCGGCGCGCAGGTCCGACTTCTGGACGGCGGTGACGAGCAGCTCGCTCTGAGACTCGCTTGCTTCGAGCACTTCGAAGTCGACCACGACCTCGTCGATGTTCCACTGCGAGAGGTGGCTCTCGACCTCGAACTTGATCACCTCTTCGATCTTGGCCTTGTCGGCGAAGGGCACCTTGATCGTGCGGAAGGCGCCCAGACCGGTGTCGACGGCGACGCCGACCGAATCGAGCGGGATCTGCTGCTGCTTGAGTGCTTCCTTCAATGCGGCAGCGCGCGCCGCGGCATCGGCGGCGGCATCACCGCTCTTGCGCGGCAGCTCGCCGCTGAGGGTCGTGAGGACTTTGTGCTTCTTCGGACTGCCGTCGAGGACGACCAATTCGAAGCGTCGCGGGCCAAGGCGAATGCCGCAGGATCTTGCCATGAGCTCTAGTTGGGGGTGGTGGGAAGGCCTGAAGCCATCTGTTGGAATCGTTCGCGCTCGCCGGGAGGCAGCAACTGGTTCTGAATCACGCTGCGATAGTAGCGACCGCGCTCGGCAAGTTCCGGCTCCATCTGCGCCATCGTCGTGGCCTGAAAGCGGTCCTTGATCTGCACGATCTCCTGCTCGTAGGCCGCTAGGATCTTGCCGAGGTGCTTCTCACGCTCGGTTGAAAGGCGGAACTCGCGGACCAGGTCCGCGCGGTACTGGTCGAAGGGACCCGCAGCCGGCTCCGGCCGCATGCGCTGGGTGGTCCAGAAAACGCCGGCGGCCAGTCCCGCTCCGAACGAGACCAGCGCCAGCAGCAGCACCCACAGCCGCACCGAGTTCACGGGCGCTTCTGCGCTCCCGCCGCGGCCTCGGTGCGATTGAGCTGGTCCAGATCCTCGAGCGTGCGCTCCAGCTGGACCTCGGCACGGTCATCGGCCGCCAACTGGTTGGTCTGGGGCAGGCTCAGCGTGCGGATGCCCAGCGCCAGCGTGAACAACAACAGAGCCGCGGCAGCCGTGCAGGCCAGTACGAAGCGCAGCAGGGAGGCCTCGCGCCGCTCCACCGCAACCGCTCCCGTGGCACCGGCCGCAGCCCCGCCCGCCAGCGGGGTCAGCGTGCCCCGGCGCGGCAGGCTCTCGCCCTGCACAGCGGCGCGCGCCACCCGGGCGGCGAAGCCCTCCGGCACGGCGGTCGCCGCCGGAGCGGCGAACCAGCGCTTGAGGTTCTTCTCGTCCTGAGCACCGGCGCGGCAGGGCTGGCAGTCCAGCAGGTGGGTGCGCAGCGGCGCGGCCTGGGCCTGCGAGAGCTCCCCATCGAGGTAGCTTTGGATCAGCGATCGGGCGTCATGGCATTCCATGGTGTCGTCTCCTAGAGCTCGGCTCCGAACTCGGGGTGTTTCTGCAAGAGCTTCTCCTTGAAGCGGGCACGGGCGCGGAACAATCGCGACTCCACCGTGCCGATCGAAATGCCGAGCATGTCGGCGATGTCCTGATAGGCGAGCTCCTCGAACTCCCGCAGGATCAGCACCGTGCGAAAGATCTCGGGGATCTCCTCGAGCACGGATTGCGTGATGGCGCTGATCTCCTCGCGCTCGAGGTTGGCGGCCGGCGCGGGGAGGCGCTGACCGGGGTTGACGGGCAGCACTTCAAGGTCTTCCACCGCCTGCACCGGCGAGCGCCCGCGACGCTTGATGTGGTCGAGGACGGTGTTGATCGCGATGCGGTAGATCCAGGTGTAGAAGGAGGACTGGTGCTGGAAGCTCTCGAGGCGCTTGTAGGTCTTGAGGAAGGTCTCCTGAGCGAGGTCTTCGATCTCGGCGGGCTCGCGCACGTAGCCGCGGATCAGGCGGAAGATGCGGTCCTGATAACGCTCGACCAGCAGCTGGAACGCGATCTGACTGCCCTGGAGGCTCTCGGCAACGAGCCGATCGTCATCGGGTGCGGTCTGTTCCATGCTGCGCTGAATCTGGGCCACGGAGGGAAGGACGCCCGGGTCGGGGGTCTATTCCCAAGGTACGGCTGGACTAGGGAGTTTCCGGAGACCGGGGTGGGGCCTCAACCCCACCCAGACGGTGTCCCAACTTATCGCGCTTCGTCCGTAAATACTTGAGGTTGTTCGAGTTAGGTGCCGTCTCCAGCGGCACCTGATCGATCACCTCCAGCCCGTAGCCTGCCAGACCGGCAATCTTCTTGGGATTGTTGGTCAGCAGGTTCATTTTGCGAACTCCCAGATAGTGCAGGATCTGCGCCCCAAGGCCGTACTCGCGCAGGTCGGCGGGGAAGCCGAGCTTCTCGTTGGCCTCGACCGTGTCGAGCCCCGAGTCCTGCAGCCGGTAGGCCTTGAGCTTGTTGGACAGGCCGATGCCCCGGCCCTCCTGGCGCATGTAGACCAGCACCGCCTGGGGCTTCTGCCCCAGGATCTCCAGCGCCCGGTCGAGCTGCGGTCCGCAGTCGCAGCGCAGGGAGTGGAACACATCCCCCGTGAGGCACTCGGAGTGCACGCGGACCCAGACCGGCGCATCGATGCTCGGGCGCACACCATCGAGGCCGGGCGCCGGCAGGCCCTGACTGAGGGCGACATGCTCCTTGCCGTCAATCTTGGAGCGGAACATGTGCGCCTGGAAGGTCCCGAAGCGCGTCGGCAGCGGCACATCCAGCTCGATCGGCTCGATCAGGCGCTCGTGCATGCGTCGCCAGGCGATCAGGCTCTCGATCGTGCAGATCTTCAGGCCGTGGCGAGCCGCGAAATGCTCCAGATCCGGCATCCGTGCCATCGTGCCGTCATCGCGCATGATCTCGCAGATCACACCTGCGGGACGAGCACCGCAGAGACGCGCCAGATCGACGATGCCTTCGGTCTGACCGCCGCGGACCAGCACACCGCCCTCGCGCGCGCGCAGTGGGAACACGTGGCCCGGCCGGGCGAGATCCTCTGGCTTGGCACCGGCCCGGCAGGCCACGCGAATCGTGTGCGCGCGATCCTGGGCGCTGATGCCGGTCGTGACACCGGAGGCGGCTTCGATGGAGACGGTGAAGCCTGTGCCCATCTTGTTGGTGTTGGTCGAGGCCTGCGGGACGAGCTCCAGCTGATCGCACAGGTCCGAGGAGAGCGGCATGCAGATCAGGCCGCGACCTTCGCGCGCCATGAAGTTGATCGCCTCGGGCGTGACCGCTTCGGCCAGCATGGCGAGGTCGCCTTCGTTCTCGCGACCGGGATCGTCGACGAGGACGATCATGCGGCCGGCGCGCAGCTCTTCGATGATTTCAGGGATCGTGGCGATGGGCATGGAAGGGTCGTCAGGGCCTTGGCGGCAGGCCGAACAGTCCCCCATAGTAGAGAATCCCTGTCCGTCTGGAGCCTGTCATGAAGGAAAGAGCCGTGTTCCCCGTCCTGTTCGCGCGAGTGCTGGCCTGCGGATGCTGCCTGTGGGCCTCCTGCGCGGCATGGCAGGCCCCGCACAAGCCTCAAGCTCCCTTCCAGCCCGCATCCGGGCCGGTGGCGGTGCCCGCGCAGGATGCCGAGCTCTCGATCCGGCACTACGAGTACCTGCGGCGGGATGGTGGCGGCTTCCTGCAGTACCAATTGGCCAAGGGCAGCACGGAGGTGCGCAGGCTTGCCGCGCAGGCGCTCGGTGCGCTGCCCAGTCCGGAGTGGGGCGCGCGCGTCAGCAATGCGCTCACGGCGGCCCTGCGCGATGAGGATGCCGAGGTGCGGGCCGCCGCGGCGTTCGGTCTGGGAATGCGCGCCGATCCTGCGACGATCGGGGCGCTGTGCGCCGCGGAGCCTCGCGAGTCGAATGCAAATGCTCGCGCGCGTCGCGTGGAAGCGGCCAGCCGCTTCGATGACGAGACGGCGCGCACCTTCGTGTTCACGGCGCTGCAGGACCCGGATCCGATCGTGCTGAGCGAAGCCGTGCTGGGCATCGCGCGCTGGAAGGGCGGCGTCCGGCAGTGGCCCGCCGCCGAGAGCCGCCTGATCGCGCTTGCCATGGATCAGCAATGCGACGCCGATGTGCGCTGGCGCAGTCTCTTCGCGCTGGCGCGGCAGAAGTCGCTGCAGGCCGAGCGTGCGTACGTCGATGCGCTCGCGCTCGGCGATGCGCGCGCCAGGCTCTGCGCCGCGCAGGGACTCGGCAGCATGAAGAGCTCGCCGCAGGCCACGCTCGCTTTGCTCGCGCCGCTCAAGGACAGCGACTGGCGCGTGGTGTGCGAGGCCGTGGTTGCGCTGGGCAAGCACGGCAATGCCACGGCGCTCGACGGGCTGCTTGCCATGGGCGCGCACCCCAATGCGCACGTGCGTCGAGTGCGTCTGGAAGCTCTCGCGGGCTTTCCGGCGGCGCTCGAGCGCATCATGCCGGCGCTCGAAACCGCGCGCGCCGACGCTTCACCCAATGTCCGGGCCGCTGCGATTGAAACCGGCGCGAAACTGCAGGGCGATCGCGCGCTGCGCGATCTGGAGGGACTCGCGCGCAGCGCGGAAGCGCGGCTGCGTCTCGCCGTGGCGAGCGGGCTGTCGGCACTGAGCCCGGCGGCTCGGCTCGAGCTGGCACTGCAACTGGCGGACGATCGCGACCTGCGCGTGGCGGCTGCGGCCCACGAGGCCTTGCTCGGCTGCGAGGATCCGCGCGCCAAGGCCACACTGGAACGCTGCTGGCGCAGCGGCGACAACGGCGTCCGTCTGGCCGTCAGCACGCAGTTGGAGGAACGCGCGACGGCGTCCGACTTCGAAGGCTTGACGATCGGCTTCGCGCAGGCCAAGGGCGACATCGCGCCCGAGCTCAAGCGCTCGATCCTGAAAGCCTGCGCCAGCCTGAAGAGCCCCGAGTCGCTGGAGTTCATCCGTGCCGCGCTGTCCGATCCGGATGCGACCGTGCGCCGCCGCGCTCTGGCGCTGCTGTCAGAAGCAGGTCAGCAAGTGAGCACTGGCACGATCAGCAACGGCAATCCGGCTGGCCTCGAGCCGCAGCGCGACTTCGGTCCATTGCAGGAACTGCCGGCGGCCCCTGTGGTGGACATCGTGACAACCAAAGGCACGCTGCGCTTCCGCCTGTTCGCGGACGAGACGCCGCTGCACGTCCACAACTTCCTCACACTGGCACGGAACGGGGAATACACCGACACGCTGTTCCATCGCGTCGTTCCCGACTTCGTGATCCAGGGCGGGGACTACCGCGGTGACGGCAACGGGGGCCGCACCTTCGACGAGGGGGCCCTCGCGGCCGAATTCCGGCCCAGGAAATATGTTCGCGGGTCGCTGGGGATGCCGCGCAACGATGAGGTCGACAGCGGCGGCAGCCAGATCTTCGTCACCCACCGCGAAACTCCGCATCTGGACGGCCGTTACACGCTCTTCGGGCAGTTGATCGAGGGTTTCGAGGTCCTTGACGCGATCGAGGTCGGTGACCGGATCCTCAGTGTTCGAGCGATCGACTAGTCCGTTTTTCCGGCCTTTGCCTCAAATTGCGACTTCCTTAGTTCCGAAGGGAAATGCAGGCAGTCCCTACCCGGCAGTACGGGGTGCCTCCCCTTCTCCATGGAACGCACCTCGATCCTCTACACGGTTCTGATCACGGCAGGCATCGGCGCGATCTGCATGCGCCACATCGACGACCGGCTCGAACGCCTCGAACAGACGCCCCGCGTCACCCCGCAGGATGTCCGCATCGTCAGCGCAGAACTCGACCGGCTGAGTCTGCGGGTGGACGCCACGCTGCAGGTGCTCGACGAGCTCAGAATCGCGAGTGTGCAGCATGACGGTCTCGAGCCGCGCCTGCAGGAGATCGAGGACGAGCTGCGCAGCGCCGCGCTCTCGCTCGGCGAACAGCGCGCCCGCCTGGCGGGCTTCGAACACGAGCAGCGCAACACACCGGAGCGGGTGGCTTCGCTCGTCGGTTCGCGGCTGGATTGCCGCGTCGAAGAGCTGCGCGCCGAGATTGACCAGCGCTACACGCACATCCGCGACATCGCGCAGTCCACCAGCGCACAGGTGCAGGAAGTGGCCCACGAAGTGGAACAGACACTTGTCCGCGACGAGGACCGTATGTGGCGCGAGCTCGTCGGCCCCGTGGTGCAGCTCAGCGGCACCGAGACCGTGGGCAGCGGCGTGCTACTTGAATCGCGGCCGATCGACGAGAAGCGCTGGCGCACCTGCATCCTTACCGCGTGGCATGTCGTGCGCGACATCGTTCAGGATGGTGATCCGCGTACGACGCCCATTCCGGTCACGATCTATCGCCCCGAGCGCGAGACCCGCTTCGAGTCGGCCTTCATTCTCGCCCATGAGCCTTCGATCGATGCCGCGCTGCTGGTGCTCGATACGGACCAGCGCGTGGAGTGCGGCGCGAAGCTCGCCCCGACCGAGACCATCGCCCGCCGCCGCATCTTCGATCAGGTCTACGCCGTCGGCTGTCCGCTGGGGAACGACCCGATCCCGACCTTCGGCGAAATCGCGGACACGCATCACCGCGTCGAGGACCTGCGCTACTGGATGATCAGCGCGCCGACCTACATCGGCAACTCCGGCGGCGGCATCTTCGATGCGGAGTCGCACGAGCTGCTGGGCATCTTCAGCAAGATCTACACGCATGGCTCACTGCGCCCCACCGTGGTGCCCCACATGGGCCTCGTCGTACCGCTCAACGAGATCTACGAGTGGCTGGAGCGCACCGAGCAGCTGAGCCTGCTGGAGCCCGCGCCGGCCGTGCAGGCCCGGACCGCATCCAGCGAACGCTGAGGGCCTTCGGGGATACTGCTCCCCGTCTCGGGACTCAAAGTCGGAGAAAAAGCGCGAGGTCTCGGGGGCGAAGCCGTCCTTACCTAGCCGGGCACCATTCATCACCCCGGCGAGGAGACCGATGGAGCACTGAATACCTCAGGGAAGCCCGGACCGCCGAGCCAACGCCAACGCCTGATGAGCGCCGCTGCTTCTGTCCGCGCAAGTGCAACGGAGCCTGCTGCAGTCTCTTGCAGTGGCGATTGGGCCCTGAATCAGGTGGCGACCCCAGGGCCTGGTCGAAAACCGTGGCCCGAGCGAGTCCCGGGAAAGGGAGCAGTATCGCCATCGTGCGCTAAGCTCGCGGACATGCAAGCCATGTCCTTCCCGGATCCCCACATGATCCGGGCCAACCGCGCCGCGCTTGGCGAGCAGGTCATCACCACCCCGCTGCGCCGCATCATCGACGATGCCTTCGATCAGGCCTGCGGCGCGAGCACGCGCGTCTGGCTCAAGGAAGAGCTCTTCCAGTACACCGGCAGCTTCAAGCCGCGCGGCGCTCTGACCTTCCTGCGCGACATCGACGCCGCCACGCTGCGCCGCGGCATCACCGGAGTTTCCGCCGGCAATCACGCCATCAGCCTGGGCTACTGCGCCCGCCTGCTCGGCACCAGCGCCAAGGTCGTCATGCCGCGCACGGCCAATCCCTTCCGCATCGAGCGCTGCCGCGAGTTCGGCGTCGAGGTCGTGCTCGTGGACAACGTCGCCGAGGCTTTCGAGCGCGTGAAGGCCATCGAAGCCGACGAAGCCCGCACGTTCGTGCACCCCTTCGAAGGTCCCAAGACCGCGCTGGGCACGGCCACGGTGGGACTCGAGATGATCGACCAGATTCGAGCGCAGCAGCAGGAGTTCGACGCGATCGTGGTCGCCGCAGGCGGCGGCGGACTGACCGGAGGAATCGCCTGCGCCGTGAAGCAGATGAGTCCCGCCACGCGCGTCTTCGTCGTCGAACCCGAAGGCGCGGACACCATGCACAGGAGCTTCGCCGCCGGCAGCCCGCAGGCCATTCCGGCCGTGCGCACGATCGCCGACTCACTCGGCGCGCCGCGCTGCGAGCCCTACTCTTTTGCTCTCAACCACCGATTCGTCGATGAAGTGGTGCTGGTGAACGACGAGCAGATCCGCGCTGCGATGCGGCTTCTGTTCCGCTCGGCCAAGCTGGCGGTGGAGCCGGCGGGTGCGGCTGCTCTGGCGGGGCTGATGTTCCCGCTGCGCGAACAGCTGCAGGGTCAGCGCGTCGGCGTGCTGGTCTGCGGATCGAACACGGATGCCGCGAGCTTTGCCCGCCACATCCTGCCCTGAGTCAGACCCCGATATCCTCGTTCCACAGATCCGGCCGTTCGCGGATGAAGCGGGCCATCATCTCGATGCACTCGGCGTCCTGCACGATGCTCAGCTCGACATTTTCGGTCGTCAGCCACTGCTCCGCTCCGGTGAAGTTGACATTCTCCGCGATGACGATTCGCGGGATCTTGTAGAGCAGCGAGGTTCCGCTGCACATCGGACAGGGTGACAGCGTCGTGTACAGCACGCACTCGCGATAGACGCTCGCCGGCTGACGACCGGCGTTCTTGAACGCGCTCATCTCGCCGTGCAGCAGCGGGTCACCCAGCTGAACGCGCACATTGTGCCCGCGCCCGATGATGCGGTTCCTGTGAACGATGACCGAGCCGATCGGAATGCCGCCCTCACTCAGGCCCTGACGGGCCTCATCGATGGCTGCCTGCAGGAAGGGATCGCGTGCCATTTCCTCATTGTACCCGCCCCTGCCGAGGCGACGTGGGATCCGCTAGGCTCTTCTTCGTGACGATCGAGACCACCACGACAATCCGCAAGACGCTCTGCAACCGCGATTGCCCCGACACCTGCGGCATCATCGCCACGCTCGAGAACGGCCGCGTGACGCAGCTCCAGGGCGACAAGGAGCACCCGGTCACGCGCGGGTTCCTGTGCCACCGCACGAACCAGTTCCTGAACCTGCAGTACTCGCCCGATCGCATCCTGAGCCCGCTGATCCGGCGCGGAAGCGGCTTCGAGCCGGTCAGCTGGGCCGAAGCGATGGATCTCATCGCGGAGCGCCTGCTCGCGATCCGTGCGGAGTCGGGTGCGGCCTCCATCCTGCACTACCGCTCGGCCGGTGGCATGGGTTTCGTCAAGCACGCCACGAGCTACTTCTTCGAGCTGTTCGGTCCCGTCACGGACAAGCAGGGCGACATCTGCAGCGGAGCCGGGGAGTGGGCGCAGATCAGCGATTTCGGCGATTACGACGCCAACGATGCGAGCGACCTGCTCCACGCGAAGGAGATACTGATCTGGGGTCGCAACATCCATGTGTCCTGGCCGCACCTCCTGCCTGAACTGCGAGCCGCCAAGGCCGCGGGAACGCAGCTCACGCTGATCGATCCGGTGCATCACCGCACGGCCGAGCTGTGCCAACGGCACTGGCAACCTCGGCCCGGCGGCGACTTTGCGCTGGCGATGGGAGTCGCGCGTGTGCTGTTCGAGCGCGGTTGGGTGCATCCGGATGCGGGACAGTGGTGTGATCACCTCGATGGCTTCCGCGCACTAGCCGAGTCAAGGAGCCTTGCGGAATGGTGCGGAGAGGCGGATCTGCCCGTGGATGCCGCGGAGGATCTGGCACAGCGCCTGCATCAGGGACCGACGACGATCCTCGTGGGCTGGGGCATGGGCCGCAAGCTCAACGGCGGCGGCAGCGTGCGCGCGCTCGATGCGTTGGGTGCGATCACGGGCAATGTCGGCATTCCTGGTGGTTCGGTGAACTTCGAGATCAAACGGCGCCGGCCCTTTGACCTGTCCTTCGTGCGCGGCAACGCGCCGCGGCGACTGACCGAACCGCTGCTCGGGCAGGAGATACTCGCGGCCAAGGATCCGCCCATCCGGGCCGTCTGGATCACTGCGGGCAACCCCGTCGCAATGCTCCCCGATTCCAGAACCACAGCGCATGCGCTCGCCACGCGCGACTTCGTCGTGGTGGTCGACAATTTCCTCACCGACACTGCCGAGCACGCGCATGTCATCCTCCCGACGACGACGCTGCTCGAGGACGATGACCTGCTGGGGTCCTACGGACACCACTACGTCGGCGTCTCGCAGCCCGTCGTGGAGCGACCGCCCAACGTGCGCTCCGATCTTGAGATCATTCAGATGCTGGCCGAGCGCACGGGATTGGCAAGCGAGCTCGCCGGGGACGTGCGCACATGGAAGCGGCGCATTCTTGCGGGCAAGCTGGCGCCGGCAGGCGCGACGCTGGAGCGGCTCGAGCAGGGACCGATGCGCAATCCCCTCGCCACGACGATGGTCTGGAAGGATCGTCGCTTCGCGACGCCGAACGGCCGCGCGCAGCTGATGCGCGAGGCGCCGCCGCCGGCTGCGCGGCCGACGGCGGAGTTCCCGCTGCTGCTGCTCTCGGTATCGAGCGAGAAGTCACAGGCCTCGCAGTGGTCGCGCACGCCCGAGGCTCCGCTGGTGGTCACTGTGCATCCTCTTGCCGCCTGCGGCATTGCGGATGGAGCGCTCGGGCGATTGGAGTCGGCCATCGGCTCGATGACCGTGCGCGTGCGCCACGATGTGCAGCAACGACGCGATGTCGCGCTGGTGCCCAAGGGCGGCAGCCTGCGCCGCGGGATGTGCGCCAATGCGCTGATCCGGGCGCGATTGTCGGATCAGGGCATGGGCGCGGCACTGTACGACGAGCTGGTGCGGCTCGTGCCGCTCACCGCGCCGCCTCAGAACTGACGGTTCTTTTCGTTCTCCTGAGCGTGATTCTCGATCGAGAGCGGCTGGGCGCTGATCTCGATCGGGGCTGCGGCGCCGATCTCATCCTGGGTGGCGGCACCCAGACGCTTGAGATCGCGCGCCTTGGGAAGCAGGCGCGACTCCATCGACGCGGAAGCCTTGTTGAACGACTCGACCGCGCCGTTGAGGCCCTTGCGGACCTTTTCCATGTGATCCGCGAAGGTGACGAGCCGACCGTAGAGTTCCTGCCCGGCCACCTGGATCTCGCGAGCGTTCTCGTTGATGGCCGCCTGCTGCCACTGCAGGGCGCAGACGCGCATCAGCGCCAGCAGAGTCGAGGCCGTCGTGATGACGATGCGCTTCTGGAGCGCTTCGTTGTAGAGCTCGGGATCCTCCTCCAGCGCCGCGATCAGGCCGCTTTCCAGCGGCACGAAGAGCACGGTGATCTCCACGCTGGTGCCCAGAGCCTTGGCATAGTCGCGTCCGGCCAGCGCACGCACATGGTTGCGCAGGGCCTTGGCGTGCTCGGCGCGACGCGTCAGGCGCTCCGCATCCGACAGCGCATGGTTGAGCGAGTCCAGATACGCGCTCATCGGCACCTTGGAATCGATCGGCAGGAAGCGGCTGCCCGGCAGGCGCACGATCATGTCGGGTCGCAGGCGGTTGCCGGCGTCACCTTCGACGCTGGCCTGTTCGGTGAAGTCGACGTGCTGGCTGAGGCCGGCGAGCTCTGCGATGTTGCGCAACGAGATCTCGCCCCACTGGCCGCGCTGACGGTTGTCACGCAGTGCGCTGGAGAGGGTCTGCGCCGCGCTGGAGGCCTTCTGCTGCAGTTCCGCGATCTGCCGCAGCTGTTCTCCGAGCGTCTTGGCGTCGCCTTCCTGCTTCTGACTGATGCGTGCGACCAGTTCTTCGCTGCGCTTGAGCTGTTCCTTGAGCGGCTTGAGCGTCTCATCGAGCAGCTTGTGGGACGACTCGCTTTGTCCCTTGGCCTGCGTCTGCAGTTGCGCAACGGCCTCCTTGAGAATGTCGGCACTGGCTGCCTTGAAAACGGTCTCCACCTCGGCCTTCTGCACTTCGAGGTTGCGGCTGCGCTCGGCAAGGCGCGCCTGCTCGACGATCAGCGCGTCGCGCTCCTTTCGAAGCCGTTCGAGTTCGGCTCCGAGTTCAGCCTGACGAGCGCGGGCGCTTTGGGCGCCTTGACGGCCTGCGAGCCAGCCGATGGCGAGTCCGGCGGCGGCGGCCACGATGATCCATACGGGTTCCATGGAGACCCATGACGCTACCCGAAGCGAGGGTTCTTCGCGGTGGAAAATCGGCTCCCACTTGAGCCGGTTAGCGGCGGTTGGGATGCTTCGGGAATGATCCGAGTCCACGCCGTTCCCTCGATTGATTCCGCACTTTCCCGCAAGCACGGCTTCGACGCGCTGGTGATCGTCGCCCACGACCTGACGGCTGTGGAGCACGAGCTGTGCGTGCAGGCCTTTGCAATCGCGCGCAAGGTCGATGCGAAGGCGGCAAGCGCGCTGTCGCTCGTTCCGGTGGCCGCGGCTCCCGGTGGTCGCGTGATCCTGAGCCCCACCGGAGCGGTGACGCGCGATCACGATGATGTGCGACGCTACGCGGATGCGGCGCGCAAGGGACTGCTGCGCGCCCGGGACGCCGGCGCGCTGGAGCCGCTGCTGGTGATCGCGGCGCCCCCCAAGGATGATCGGCTGGTGCATGCGGCTCGCGTCGCGGCGCTGGGCGCCGTCGGCGGTCTGTGGGAACCGCTGGAAGCACGCGAAGCGCGCGGTGACTCCGTCGAGCCGATCAAGAGCATCGGCGTGACGGTGCTCGGCGGCAGCTTTGGTGCCGCGGATGCTGCATGGGTGGAGGCGACCGAGGCAGGTCTGCGTCTGGCGCGCGATCTGTGCGGCACGGAGCCCGAGCGCATGGCCCCGCCGCGCTTTGCCAAGTACTGCGTCGATGCCTTTCATGGCAGCGGCGTCAAGGTTTCGGTCGTCAGCGATCTAAAGGTGCTGGCACGTGATTATCCGCTGCTGAGCGCCGTGGCGCGCGCCTCGCTCGAGGTCGAGCGCCACCGGCCCTGCGTGGTGCGGCTGGAGTACAAACCCAAGGGCAAGCCGCAGCACACGCTGCTGTTCGCGGGCAAGGGCCTGACCTATGACACCGGCGGCGCCGACCTCAAGGTCGGAGGCGCAATGGCGGGCATGAGCCGTGACAAAGGCGGCGCAGCGGCGGTGGCGGGCTTCATGCTCGCGGCGGCGAAGCTGAAAATCCCCGTGCAGGCAATCGCCGAGCTGGGCGTCGTGCGCAACTCGATCGGTGCCGAGAGCTTCGTCACCGATGAGATCGTCACCAGCCACGCGGGCGTGCGCGTGCGCATCGGCAATACGGATGCCGAAGGCCGGCTGGTGCTCGCTGATCTGCTCTCGCACCTGCGCGTGCGGGCACTCAAGGAGCACAACCCGCGCATCTTCTCCGTTGCCACGCTGACGGGACATGCGGGTCGCGCCGTGGGCCCGTACAACATCGCGCTGGACAACGGTCCTGCGCGGGCTGCGGGCGTCGCCGTGCAACTGGGCGAACAGGGCGATCAATGGGGCGATCCGTTTGAGATTTCGCGACTGCGACGCGAGGACTACGACTTCGTCCAGCCGCGTACGAAAGCCGATGACCTGCTCTCCTGCAACAACCTGCCATCTTCCGGCACCGCGCGCGGACACCAGTTCCCCGCTGCCTTCCTTGTGATTGCCTCGGGACTGGACAAGCACGGCACGGATTCGAACCAGCCGCTGTGCTTCACGCACATCGACATCGGCGGCAGCGGCGCCGAGGGCGGTGATTGGCAGCACGGCCGCCCCACGGGCAAGCCCCTCGTCGCCCTGCTGGCGAGCTTCTCGTGAAAAGCCGGCTCGTCGCACTGGGCGCAGTCGGCTTGCTGATGCTCGGTGCCTGTCTGCGCCCGACGCAGCCGGCGCCCGCAGCTTCGAATGCGAGCACAACGATCCGTGCGGCCACCCAGGCATGGCTGGCAAGCCTGCGCGCGGAGCAGTCAAACCTCGCGCGCGTGGCAATCGATGCGGAGGAGCGGACACGCTGGGCATTCGTGCCGGGCGAGCGGGCGGGCCTGCGACTGTCGCAGATGGATGCCGCGCAACGCTCGCAGGCGCTGGCCATCATCACCGCGCTGCTTTCCGTCGAAGGCGCGCGTCAGGTTCAGGGCGTCATTGAGCTGGAGGCGTTGCTGCACTCGAAGTCGCCGGGCAGCTACGACCCGGACTGGTACGACTGGCTCGTCTTCGGCGACCCGGCGCAGGGCAGCTTTGGTCTGCGCATCGAGGGTCACCACCTCTCGGTGCAGTGGATGACCAATGGCAAGGAGGCGAGCTTCACGCCATGGTTCGTCGGCGCGGCACCCTTCCAGACAGCGAACGGCTATGCGCCGCTGGGCCGTGAGCGTGAGCTGGGGTTCGCCCTGTGGAACCAGCTTTCCGAATCGGAGCGCGCGGCTGCACGGATCGCGGCTGATGCGCCGGGCGATGTGACGGGCATTCCGGGTGCGGACCTCTCCGTGCTCAAACAGCGCCGTGGCCTCAGCATGGACCGCATGAGCCCCGCGGCGAAGGCTGCCTTCCGCGCGCTGCTGGAACAGCATGCGCTGCGCCTGCAGGGGCCGTTTGCGCAGGAGGAGCGGCAACGCCTGCTCGCGGAAGGGGAAGAGGAGCTCTGCCTGATTTGGGCCGGCTCCGATGCGCCGGAGGGCCGGCACTACTGGTGTCTGCGCGGCAGCTTCTTCGCCATCGAGTTTGACTGCACGAGCAGCACGGATCATGTGCACCACGTGTGGCACGACTTCGAGCGCGATCACGGCAACGCGCTGCGTGCGCATCTGGCTGCGCAACCGCACACCACGCGCTAGAATCGAAGGAATGATCCGTCCTTTGCTGGCCTTCGGCCTTTGTCTGCTTGCGCCCGCCCTTCAAGCCCAAACGGAGGCAAGCTGGAAGGAGATCGGTCGCCTGGAGGTCGATCGGCTTCAGAACATCCTCGTCAAGGAAGCACCGGCATTCACCGGGGATGCGCAGGTCTACAGCCCTCCGCGCCATGCGGTGCGGCTGTTCACGGTCAGCTACCCGTCCGTGATCCCCGAGCAGGGCAACCGCCCCACGCTCGCCTCCGGTCTGGTTGCGATACCTGATTCCGGGGCAAAGCGACTGCCGATCGTCTCGTACCAGCACGGGACCGTCATGTCGAAGCTCGGCGTACCTTCCTCCTGCGAGCGATCCCCTGAAACCCTGCTGATGATCGCCCAGTTCGCATCGCAGGGCTATGCGGTCATCGGCGCGGACTACTTCGGATTGGGACAATCCACGGAACCGGATGGCTATGTGGTTCTCGGCAGCCACCAGCAAGCGTGCTTCGACATGCTGCAGGTCGGACAGCGCGTACTGAGCTCGCAGGGCATAGAACCGGCTGAGGTGTTCCTCACGGGCTGGTCGCAAGGCGGTGTCGTGACGATGTCCTTCCTCGACAAGCTCGAGGGCCTCGGTGTGCCCGTGCGTGCGGCCGGAACCGCCAGCGCTCAGTGCGACGGCCTGGTGATGCTCACGGGGTTTTTGCAGTTTCCGCGCCCGCTGGACGCACCGTGGGTATCGGCGATGTTCATCCTCACCGCGTTCTCGTATGAGAACTACTACAGGCAACCCGGGCTCGCGCGCTCGCTCTTCACTGAGGAGCAGTACGACATCGCACGGCGGATTTACGAAAAGCAGCCCTATCAGGAAGCTGAGTGGCCGGGTGATCTAAAGCGACTCATACGCAAGGAGTACTTCGACCCCGTCTACTTCCGTAACAGCGCCTACGGCAAGCTGGTCAGCGAGATCCGTCCCTATCGCTGGCAGATACGGACACCCGTGCGCATGTACTACGGCGATGTCGATGAGTGCCTCACGATCGGACTCGCCCGTCTGCCGAGTGAATATCAGCACGCCATGGGCAACAATCTTGTGCAGGCGATCAGCGCCGGTCCCGATGCCAACCACCGCAAGACGTTCGCGCGCGCCGTTCCCGAGTGGAAACGCTGGTTTGACGAGTGCCTCAAGCCCTGAAGCCACTTCATGAACAGCATGCTCCTGCTCGGGTTGACAGTCGCAGCACTGCAGAAGCCGCCGCAGGGCTGGGAGTTGAGGGCTGACCTCCAGACTTCGCTGCCGGAGTCGATTCGCATTCTGCAACGCGAGGACACGCGGCTGCCCTTGCGTGCGTGGCTGGTCGAAGCGCGCCCCGACAAGTCCTGGAGGCCTGAGGCCAGCGTTCCTGCGAAAGGATTGCGGACAACGACCCGTCAGGCCGGTGACCTGCAGGCACTGGTCGCGATCAATGCGGGCTTCTTTTCGAGCAGCGGGTCGGTCAGCGTCGTGATCGATGAAGGCAAGCTGGTGGCAAAGGGTGTCTCCAGCGTGCAGCGTGAGAGTTTCACACATCCCCTCACGCGCGCGGCGATCGGCTTCGACACGCAGGGCCGTGCCGACTGTGCATGGATCTGGTGCGCAGACAACCTGCTCTA
>SYGM01000077.1 GCA_005799545.1 Planctomycetia bacterium
GCTCGGCGCGTCTGCCGGTCTACACGCTGATCATCGCCACGCTGTTCCCGGCCAGCGTTGTGCTGGGCTTCCTGCCAGTGCAGGGACTCCTGATGGTCGCGATGTATCTGTTCAGCACGCTGATGGCCCTCGCCGCCGCCGCAGTGCTCTCGCGCACCGTGCTCAAGGGCAAGAGCCTCCCGCTGATTCTCGAGCTGCCGGCGTATCGCATGCCGCACTGGGGCGGCATCCTCCGCATGATGCTCCAACGCTCGCGCGCGTTCCTGGCGCAGGCCGGCGGGATGATCCTCGTCTGCTCGATCGTTCTCTGGGCCTTGCTGACCATCCGCTCTCCGTGGGCGGATGCGCCCGCCCCCGCGCTCTCCGAGCAGGGCACCGAAGCGGTGCGCGCCGAGGAGCTCCGCGCCAGCCTCGCCGGTCAGATGGGGCACGCCATCGAGCCGGTGATCGAGCCGCTGGGCTTCGACTGGAAGATCGGCGTGGGGCTGATCGGCGCCTTCGCAGCCCGCGAGGTCTTCGTCAGCACCATGGGCGTCGTTTACGGCGTCGGAGGCGAAGTCGACGAGGAATCCGCCTCGCTGCGTGAGAAGATTCAATCCGAACAGCGCAGCGACGGCACCCCGCTCTACACGCCGTTGATGGGGCTCTCCCTGATGATCTTCTTCGCGTTGGCCTGCCAATGCATGAGCACTTTGGGAGCCGTGTACCGCGAGACGAAGAGCCTGAAGTGGCCCGTTTTCCTGTTCGCGTACATGACCGCGCTGGCCTGGGTGGCGAGCTTCGTCGTGTACCAGGGCGGGCGCGCGCTCGGCTTCGCCTGAATCAGTTGCCGCGCAGCAACTTGAGGAAGTCCGCTTCGGACAGCAGCCCGTCGTTGCGTCGCAGGATCGCACCCGTGGCCGGATCCACGACGCAGTAGATCGGGGCCGCATAGGACTTCAGCAGATCCTTCTGGATCTTCCGAATGTCCTGCTTGCGGCTGCCGTCGTAGTGCAGCCGCGCTTCGATCATCTTCGAGAGTTCACCGGCGACCGCCGGTCTGGGGAAGATCTCTTCCTCCATCTGACGGCAGTTTACTCATGTGTAGCCCGTCAGGTTGAGCAGGACGAGCTTGTTTTCCTGCCGCCCCTTGGCGAGCGCTCCCTCGTAGTCATCGATCACCATGGCCCACTTCGGACCGCTCTGGCCCGCTTCGCCCGACATCGCGATGCGGTTGGAATACGGCGGGATGATCGCGGTCATGATGCGATCCATGCGGTTGCCCATCGCACCGTAGAGGCAGTATGCAGAGATCAGCAGGAATACCAGCGCGCCGACCATGCGACCGGGCGTGATCGGTTCGGTGTTCTCATCCTTCAGGCGGAACACTCCGAACAGATACAGGGCGCCGGCGAGGAAGATGCCGACCCACAGGATGAGGAACAGCTCGCGCGAGAGCCACTCCCAGCCCCACACCAGATCGACGTTGGAGAAGAACTTGAGCGCGGCCGCGATCTCGATGAAACCCAGCGCCACCTTGAGCGTGTGCATCCACTCGCCGCTCTTGGGGATGCTCTTGGCCTTGGCGGGGAGCATCGACAGGAAGACGAAGGGGATCGCCATCGTCGCCCCGAACACCGCCATGCCCAGCGCCACCCGGCCGAGTCCGCCGCTGGAAGCGCCCGTGGACAAAAGCGTGCCGACGAACGGCGCCGTGCAGGTGAACGAGGTAACCACCAGCGTCGCGCCCATCAGGAAGACACCGCCCATGCCGCCCTTGCGCGAGGCATTGCTCGCCATGTTGAGCAGGAAGGCCGGAGGTTGCATGTTGATCGCGCCGAACAGACTCAGGGCGAAGTACACGAACATGGCGCCGATCACGATGTTGGTGACCGGGTGCGCCGCGAATTCGATGATCGGCGGCCCGACGACCACACCGATCAGCACAAAGGTTCCGATGATGCCCACTCCGTACGCGATCGACAGCGGCAGCGTGCTCGACTGGCGCTGGGCGGCCTGCTTGGTGAAGTAGCTGATCGTGATCGGAATCATCGGATAGGTGCAGGGCATCAGCAGCGTGAAGATGCCCCATCCGATGGCGGAGAGGAGGAACAGGCCGAGGCTGAAGTCTTCCTGCTTGGGTTCTGCAGGCTTTTCTTCCGTCGGCTTGCGGTCGACCGGCTTCTCGTCCGCCGGTTTCGAGTCAGCAGGCTTGCGGTCGATCGGCTTGGTATCCGCAGGCTTGCTGGCCGGGAAGGCCGCGAACAGCGCATCGGGGCCGGCCCCGCCGTAGACGAGCTCCTCGTCGTAGGGAATGCAAACGCCATCGTCCTGACAGGTGAGGCCGGCGATCGTCGCGCTCAGGTCCTCCAGCTTGGCATCGGCCGACTTGCGCATACCGCGTGCATAGAGCGCGAACGTGCCCTTGTGCTCGTAGATCGTGAACTTCTCGTCCCCGAACTCCTGAAGCACCTTGATCGGCTGGGGATAGATCACGGCACCGACATCAAAGCCGCCCGCGTCGAACTCCACCGTCGTCGGCAGACCCGTTGCGCCCTCATCGCCCATCTCCTTCGCAGTCGGCCCGTGGTACAGGTGCCAGGCGGGTTCGACGGTGACCTCGACGGCAATGCGCAGCTCCTCACCCTCCAGACGGGCAAAGAGTCGGGAGGCGGCCTTCATGTCTTGGGCCATCAGCGGGCTGCTCAGCAGGAGCAGAACCAGCCAGCCGAGCCAGTGGATCGCGTGTCGCTTCATGGGGGTCTCTCTATGGTATCCAACGGCGGCTGTACGACCTCATGCCGCCTCCGGCGCGTTTGGATTCCGTACGGAAGCGGGGCTCGGCGTTGCCTATGCTCTTCAGCGCCATGCAACCCTTGATCCTGACCTCCTCGCTGTGCGTGCTCGCCGCCTCCGTGCTGCTGACCGGACCCTTCGGGCAGAAGCCGGAAGATCCCAAGCCGACCCCGACCCGCGGTCAGGAGAAGGAGATGGACCGGATTCAGCGTGACCTGCAGGGTCTGTGGAAGCTCACGGCCATGGATTGGCCCATGCTGCGCGAGGTGGCGACGGAGCAGGTGGCGTACTGCCTCGTCAGCGGCAACGTGCTCTCGATGGAGTTCCACATCATCGTCAAGGGCCCCGATCAGCGCACGGAGCAGACCATCTTCGACTCGGGCATGTGGCGCTTCGAGATCGCCGAAGCCAACCGACTGATGCTGACGTCGATCATCGGATCGTACCTTCGGCCCGAGGATCCCAACGTGCTCTGGTCGCCGTTCGTCGGCAAGGCCAATCGCCTGGAGTTCCGCGCACCCGGCTCGACTCACCGCTACGACGTGCAGTTGCTCGGCGACAAGCTGATCCTGACGCACGCCAAGGGACAAAAGCTCACGTTTCAGCGCGCACCGATCGGGGCCAACGAGCGACGCGATGCCTACGGTCGCGTGATCCCGGAGAAGGAAACGGAAGCCAAGTAGCGATCAGCGCTTCTGCTCCGCTGCCTCGACAAGCAGCTCCAACCCGACAATGCGCACCCTTTCACCCTTTGGGGTCGTGCGTGAGCCGAGGTTCCAGGCGATCTGGTCCCTGTGCTTCAGTCGTGCGGCGACACGGCTGCGTTCGCTGGTTACCTCGGGCAGGCTGATCTCGATGGCGGACTGCCCGCTGGAGAGAACCTCGATTTTCGTGGTGCGCACCGGCCTTTGCAGCTCTGCGAACTCCGCCTCGAGTTCGACCCCGTACCTAGTATCATCCAGTCGCAGCACGCTGGCTTCGATCCGCAGGCCCTCCCATACCAGTCAATGCCGCGGCTTGAGCTTGTCTCCGTCGCCTTGAACGTCGGTGACGAACAGGTGCTCCTCTCCCGTGGAGAGTGAGGCTCGCTGCGCGGCGGAGAGCCTGAGCTTGGGCGCCATCAGGACGAGATCGGATTGTTTGCGCAGCCGCACAAGCTGTTCCAGGTCGCTGAGCTTTGCATCAAGGCCCTTGGGATCCGCTTCGTAAACGGTGAGGCACAGCGTGTAGACCTGTGCTTCCTTCTCCTGCACGGCAATCAGCTGCTGCATCCGCTTGTGCGCCTGTGGAACCGCCGCGAGTGCGATCCTGTCCGCCCGCGTAACGCCGAACAGGCATTCGTCCTCCGAGAAGGCCTCGCTGGAACCGTCCGGTTGCAGCACCCAGCGTTGCAGCAAGGCCGAAAGTGCTTGGCTTTCCGCAAGAGAGGACCGCTCGGCGGTCACCCACGGCGTCACAGGGTACTGAATCAGACGCACATCGCGTCCTTGTTCGGTGGCTTGAGGGTTCTGCAGAACTACTGCCAGAAGCAATGCTGTCGCGATCATCGGTACTGTCTCCGTTCTTGGACTACTTCGAGGCTGAATGTGACCCCGTCACCGGCGGTGGTGGTGGACAGGCGCTCGACGCGGCTTGGCGCAGGCTGGTGCACACCCGCGGCACCCCGGGAGATTTCCACTGTGATGAGTTCACCGGCCTGGAGCTCCGTGTCGCTGATGAGGAATCGTGTCAGCACGACCGCGAGGATCATTGCGCCGCCCAAGATCCATGTGCGGCGCAGCCTCTGGCGACCGCGGTAGAGGTGCGACTTGACGGTTCCGCTGGGCATCCCAATCTCCGCGGCAATCTGAGCGATGCTCTGCCCACGGTGATGATGCCGCAGAAGACACCCTCGCTCGGCGGGATCGAGCTTCTCGAGAAGCATCCCGAGTTCCTCCCGCACTGCAAGCGCGTCGATCTCTCCCGTTTCACGCGGCGGCGGCTCCACCCGTTGGCGGTTGCCGTGCGCACGTCGAAAGTCACTGAGCGCCGAGCGCGCCGTCTGATCCAGCCAAGGGCGAATTGGACGGGCCGGATCAAGATGCGCTCGCGAACGCCACGCTCTCAGCAGCGTCTCCTGAACCAGATCGTCGGCTTCCGCGCCGGCAGCGCGCCGTAACCACCTACGCAGACGCGGCAGCTCCGCCTGAAGCCGTGCCGCGAAATCGTCGTCGGAGGGTGCGTCTGTCATGGTTGCGCAAAGTAGCCTCTACTGATCTCCCGCCTCCCTGGTTGCAAAAAAACAGCCGCCCCGCGTTCGCACGCGGGGCGGCTGTTGCGTTGGCACGCTCAGGTGATCAGCACTGGCTGAAGCCGCAGCTGTGGCACTTGACGCAGCCTTCTTCGAACGAGAGGTTCGAGCTGCAGGCCGGGCACTTCAGCTTGTACTGGCTGGAGTTGCGCGGAGCGCTGCTGGCCTTCTTGACCGGAGCGGCTTCGGCCACGGCGGCCTCGGTCATCTCGCTGCGGGGCGTGAAGTTGGTCTTGGTCATGTCCGGAGCGGCGCCACCGAGCAGCAGCGCGTGCAGACCCGACTGGTCCTTGGCCTGGAGGTAACGGGTCAGCGCCACCGCGAGTCCGTCAGCCAGCGACATGATGCGGCCATCCTTGGTCGGGACCGAGAGCGAAGAGCCGATGCCCTCCAGCTGCTTGATCGCCATCTTCAGCGAGCCGTTCGAGCGCAGCCACAGCGAGAGGATGCGGCAGATCGCCTCGAGGTCGGAGTTGGCCACATCGCCACCCTTGCCGAGCTGCGCGAAGACTTCGCGTTCGCGGCCCGAGATCGGGTCGACGGTGACCTTCACGTGCATGTTGCCGAAGGGCGTCATCTGACGGATGCGCAGGCAGCTCATGATCTCCGGCAGCTTGACCGGGCTGAGTTCCTGCTGGCCCTGATCGTTGGTCGACATGCGCAGCGTGTCGGCCACCGGTGCGGGTGCGGCTGCCGTGGTCGCTGCGGGAGCTTCCTCCTGCTTGGCTTCCTCGGTCTTCTTGCCGTGGTTGGAGTTCTTGAGGGCCATCGGCTGCATGTCACGGCACCCATCGCGGTAGACCGTGACGCCCTTGACGTCCTCGTCGATCGCCAGCTCGAAGATCTGGCGGACATCCTCGACGCTCGCTTCGTGCGGGAAGTTGATCGTCTTGGAGATCGAAGAGTCGCAGTGGCGCTGGAAGGCCGACTGCATCTTCATGTGCCAGAACGGCGAGATGTCGTGCGCGGTGACGAACACGCGGCGCAGGTCTTCCGGGATCTCGGGGCGGTGCTGCAGCGAGCCATGCTCGACGATGTCGTCGATCATCGCGTCGGAGTAGAAGCCCTGCTGCTTCGACACCTGGTCGAAGACATAGTTGACTTCGCGCATGATCGTCGGCTTGCCCTGGTTGTCCTTCATCACCTGACGGATGAAGGCCAGGCTGAACATCGGCTCGATGCCGCCCGAGCAGTTCGCGATGATCGAGATCGTGCCGGTCGGGGCCACGGTCGTGGTGTAGGAGTTGCGCAGACGGCGGCCCTGCTTCTCCCATTCCGAACCTTCCCAGGCCGGGAAGACGCCGCGCTCTTCGGCGAGCAGCTCGCTCGCGTTGTGCGACTCCTCATTCATGACCTGCATGATCTTCTCGCCGAAGGCGCAGCCCTCGGCCGAGTTGTACGAGATTCCCAGCCTGTACAGCGCATCCGCGAAGCCCATCACGCCCAAGCCGATGCGACGCGTCGTCTTCGACATGCTGTCGATCTGGGGCAGCGGGTACTTGTTGACCTCGATGACGTTGTCGAGGAAGCGCGTGGTGGTGTGGATGATCGACTTGTACTCATCCCAGTCGAAGCGCGCGTTGGCGCCCTCGCCGCGCACGAGCACGCCGAGGTTGATCGAGCCGAGGTTGCACGAGTCGTAGGGGTGCAGCGGCTGCTCGCCGCAGGGGTTGGTGGCTTCGATCAGGCCAACGTTCTTGATCGGGTTGCGATCGTTGACGCGGTCGATGAAGACGACACCCGGCTCGCCCGTCTGCCAGGCGTGCTGGATGATCATGTTCCAGACTTCGCCGACGGACCAGAACTCGCTCGTGGCCTCGCCCTTCTCGTTGCGCTTCTCGAGCTTGGACCACTGCTTGGTGCGGGGGTTCTGCACCTGGTGCGGGGTCTCGGGCTTGTTGCGCAGCTCGTTGAGGAAGCGGTTGGTGACCGTGATCGAGATGTTGTAGTTGGTCAGCATCCCGAGGTTGTCCTTCATCGTGATGAACTGGACGACATCGGGGTGATCGACGCGCAGGATGCCCATGTTCGCGCCGCGGCGGAACGCGCCCTGCTGGATGGCGTCGGTGGCCTTCGAGAAGACTTGGATGAAGGACAGCGGGCCTTCCGTGGTGCCGCCCGAACTGCGAACGAGATCACCCGCAGGACGCAGGCGCGAGAAGCTGAAGCCGGTGCCTCCGCCGGCCTTCTGGATCAGCGCCGTCGCCTTGATCGAGTCGAAGATGCCTTCGATCGAGTCCTCCACCGGCAGCACGAAGCAGGCCGAGAGCATCCCCATCTCGCGGCCGGCGTTCATCAGGGTCGGGCTGTTCGGCATGAACTGGACCCGTGCCATCAGGTCGTAGAACTCGCGCGCCACCGAGAGGGCGCGGGTCGGCGTACCGCCGGGGAACTTGAGCTCGCCCTTGGCGATGTGCGTAGCCACGCGCCAGAACATCTCGCGCGGGGTCTCGCAGACCTTGCCCGTGTTGCTGTCCTTCTTGAGGTAGCGGCGCTCGAGCACCGTCACCGCGTTCGAAGTCAGCATCGGATCGGGCAGATCCGCCGGCGGCGCAATGGCTTCGAGCTCGGCCATGGCGTCCATGGCGCTCTGGGGCTGCTGGGCCGTCGGTTGGGACTTGGTCATCGTCAGAGCGGTGGGCTTCATTATCCGGGGATGCGGGTTTCGCTGGGGGTCTATCGGAGGCGGTTGGAAGGCGTGCGGGGGCGGCTGGACTGTGCCGCACGCTGTTCCGTGCGCCGCGCTCCAACCGGGTCTATGCTCCTAAGTTGTTCAGGAGTAAGGACTTATCTACCATGCCCAAGCACGAGAGGGCAGGGCCCCCTCGCTCTCTCGAGCAAGGAGGGATTCAAGGTAGCATGAAAGCCCTTTTCAAAAAAAGGTTGTCTCGACAACCACTAGGGGTTGTGGTTACTCGACTTACGGGGCCACTAGGAATTGCGTCAGCCTGAGCCCCCGGCCGTCCGACCCCGAGACAACCCGATCCGCTGAAGGGCCTGTCGGGCCTCGGGCAGGCCGGCGAGCGTGGTCAGCAGCGCATAAGCACCGATCGCGACCCCGATCCCAAGGGTCAAAGACAGCGCGGAACGGCGGTCGTCCGCTACGAAGTTCCAAACCCAAAAACCGATGCCCACCGAGGTCAGCGCGCAGAGCAGCATTCGCGCGACGCGCCACAGCCGCTCACGCAGTCGCGTGCTGGTTCCAAGGTGCCTCTGGATGACCGGAAGCAGTAAAGCCAGGTTTAACCAGGCACCAAAAGCGCTCGAAAGTGCGATTCCGAGGACATCGAGGTTCATTATCGGGACAAACAGCCAGTTGAGGCCGATCCCCAGCAGCAGAACCCACACCGAAACGCGCACCGGTGTTCGCAGGTCCCCCACCGCGTAGCAGCAACGCGCCATCAGCCCGACGGCTCCTGCCGGGATGACCGCCACGGCCAGACCGCGCAGGGCCGCTGCACCTCGCGTGACACCCTCGGCTCCGAAGGCCCCGTGCTCGAAGCACACGGCCATCACGGGTTCGGCGAACACGAACAGGCCGACCGCGGCCGGCAGCGCCACATAGACCACCGCCAACTGCGTGTCGGCGTGCAGGCGTCGCAGCTGCTCGCGCTGCCCGGCCTGGCCCAGCGTGGCCATCGCCGGAAAGACGGCGCTGGTGGCGGCGACCGCCACCAGGGACAGCGGCAGCTGCTGCAGCCGCGTCGCGTAGTAGAGGATCGACGGTCCGCCGTCGGCTAGGAGTCCTTCGGCCATCAGGCCGCCGATCATCACGTTGATCTGGTAGACAGCCGCACCGAAGGCCAGCGGCAGCGCGCCGCGCCACACGGCCCGCACGCGCGCGTCGAGCGCGGAAGGAGGCGCACCGGGTGTCCCTGTCGATCTACCACACAGTCCGGTCTTGAACAGGCCGGGCAGCTGCACGATCACCAACAGGCCTCCGGCGACCAGCAGATACCAAGCCAGCTCGCGCGCCATGTCGAACTGGCGTTCGTATTCCTGAGCGGGTTCGACGACCGGATGGTGAGCGATCACGAGGAACAGCGCCGCGATCCACCACAGATTCATCAGCACCGGCGCCAGCGCCGTGCTCGCAAAGTGTCCGCGCACCTGCAATGCGCCGCCCAGCACCGCGGCGAGAGCGACAAAGACCACAAACGGCATCATGCGCAGCAGAAGCTCGCGCACTGGGCCAGGGTGATCGCCCAGCCACTGCCAGCCCGTGACAGGCATCACATCCGGCAGCAGCCACGCCAGCAGCATCACACTCCCGGTGACCACCACGCTTGCGATCAGCACAAAGCGCACCAGGCGCCAGAACAGCAGCCGGCCGGCCGCTTCACCGCGCTCGGCATCCTCCTCGGTCAGCGCGGTCTGGAGCGAGGTGGTCATCGCGCCTTCGCCGAGCAGACCGCGGAACAGATTGGGCACGCGCCAGGCGGTCACGAAGGCATCGTTGATCGCCGAGGCGTGACCGAACACCGAAGCGGCAATGCTCTCGCGCACGAAGCCGGCGATACGCGAGAGCAGAGTCAGACTCGAGACGAGCAGCGTGCGTGAGAGCAGCTGGTTGTGCCGGGAGAGCGTGGCAGGGGGCGGAACGCTCATGCCGGAGCCGTCGGACTCAGGGCAGCAGCTCGCCTGCGATGCGCTGCACGGCCTTGCCGTCGATCTGGCCCTTGTACTTGGCCATCAAGGGCTTCATCAGCATGCCGATGTCCTTCTTCGAAGTGATCTTCAGCTCTGCGATCGTCGACTGGATGATCGCGCGCGTCTCCTCTTCGCTGAGGGCCTTGGGCAGATAGGACTGCACGATCACCTGCTCGGCCTTCTCCTTTTCGGCCAGCTCCGAGCGTCCCGCCTTGGTGAACTCGTCGATCGACTGCTGGCGGGTCTTCACGGCCTTGAGCAACACGTCCTGCTCGATCTCGGGCGTGATCGTCTTACCCTCCTGAAGTTCGAGGCGCTTGAACTCCGCGAGGATCAGACGCAGCACGTCGCGCACCAGCTCGTTCTTGGCGAGCATGGCCTGCTTGAGATCGACTTCCAGCTTCGCTTTGAGGCTCATGGCGTTCACTCCTCGTCGTTTTCCGGTCCGGGCAGATCGTCCTCGGGCAGGTCCGGTTCGGGCTCCTCGGCCTCGTCTTCCGGCTCGTTCGCATCTTCGTCGCTGCCCGAGTCCATCACGATGGCCGGAGCGGGGCGGTTGGCGGCCTCGTGCGCGTAACGCTCGAGGTCGTCCTCCGAAACCACTTCGATGGCAACAAGCTTGTCGCCGTCCTTGAGGTTGATCAGCGTCACGCCCTGCGTGTTGCGGCCGATCTCGGAGATCTCCTTGCTGGGCGTGCGCACGAGCATGCCGGTCTGGGTGATGAACAGCACGTCATCGCCTTCCTTGGCGAGCGCGACGCCGACCACGCGTCCATTGCGGTCCGTCGTCTTGATGTTGATGACGCCCTGACCGCCGCGACCCTTGATCGGGTATTCCTCGAGCGGCGTGCGTTTGCCGTAGCCTTGTTCGCAGGCCGTGATGATCGTGCCGTTGTTGGCGGTCGCCACGACGAGGCCGACCACATAGTCGTCGCCCATCAGGCGGATGCCGCGCACGCCGAAGGAGGTCCGGCCCATCGAGCGGGCCGCCGCTTCGTCGAAGCGGATCGCCTGACCGTCGGCCGAGCACAGCACCAGCGTGTCGCCGGGCCTGCTGAGGCCGACGCCGACGACCGCATCGCCATCCTCGAGCAGGATGGCTCGGATGCCACCCTTCTTAGGACGCGAATAGGCCTCGAGCTTGGTCTTCTTGATGGTGCCCTTGCGCGTGGCGAAGAACACCGAGCTCTCCTTGTCGAACTCCGGGACACGCAGCACGTTCGTCACGATCTCGCCCTCTTCCAGTGGCAGGAGGTTGTTGATCGCGCGACCCTTGCTCGTGCGCGCCGCTTCGGGCACCTGATAGACCTTGAGCCAGTGCACCTGGCCGCGGTTGGTGAAGCAAAGCAGGTAATCGTGCGTTCCGGCCGCGAAGAGCGACTTCAGCACATCGCCTTCCTTGGCCTCCGAGCCGATGATGCCGCGGCCGCCGCGGCCCTGTTGACGGTAGGTGTCCAGCGCCGTGCGCTTGATGTAGCCGTCCTGCGAGACGGTCACCACCATCATGTCCTTCTGGATCAGCTCCTCCATGTCGAAGGAACCGTCAATTTCCTCGGCGGAGATCTCGGTGCGGCGCTCGTCGCCGTAGCGCTGCTCGATCTCATCCAGATCGGTCTTGATGATCGCGACAACGCGGGCATCGCGCGCGAGGATGTCCTTGAGGTCGGCGATTTCGGCGACCAGCTGGTTGAACTCCTCCTCGAGCTTTTCGCGCTCCAGGCCGGTCAGCGCGCCCAGACGCATGTCGACGATGGCCTGCGACTGGCGCTGCGAGAGGCTGAAGGCGCTCATCAGCGCGTTCTTGGCCTCGTCGCGGTCCTTCGAACGGCGGATGATCGCGATCACTTCGTCGATGCGATCCACCGCGATGCGCAGACCCTCGACGATGTGCTTGCGTTCCTCGGCCTTGCGCAGCAGGAAGGCCGTGCGCCGGCGGATGACTTCCTTGCGGTGACGGATGTAGGCGTCCAGTAGACCGCGCAGGTTCAGCGTCTTCGGCTGACGATCATCGATCGCCAGGTTGATGATGCTGAAGGTCGTCTGCATCGGCGTGTACTGGAAGAGCTGCTTGACGATGACCTCGGGGTCTTCGCCCTTCTTGAGCTCGATCACCAGCCGCATGCCGTCGCGGTCGGATTCATCGCGGATGTCGGAGATGCCGGTGATGCGGTCATCCTTCACGACCTCGACGATCTTCTCGATGATCGCCGACTTGCGCACCTGATCGGGAATCTCGGTGACGATGATCGCCTGCTTGGTGCGCAGATCCTCGACGTGGTACTTCGAGCGCACGCGCACGAGACCGCGGCCGTGCAGGTAGGCCTGCAGGATGCCGCTCTTTCCCATCACGATGCCGCCGGGGGGGACATCCGGGCCCTTGACGATCTCGCACAGCTCGCCGATCGGCACCGAGGGCCGGTCGAGCACGATGCGCAGCGCCGCGCAGATCTCGCGCAGGTTGTGCGGCGGCAGCGAAGTCGCCATGCCCACCGCGATGCCTTCCGAGCCGTTGCAGAGCAGGTTGGGGAAGCGGCTCGGCAGCACGATCGGCTGCATGCGCGTGTTGTCGTAGTTGGGCTCGAGGTCGACGGTCTCTTTGTCGAGGTCCGCCATCAGCTCGACCGCGATGCCGGACATGCGCGCTTCGGTGTAACGCATGGCGGCCGGCGGATCGTCATCGATCGAACCGAAGTTGCC
>SYGM01000078.1 GCA_005799545.1 Planctomycetia bacterium
CTGATCGAACTGATGATCGTGGTGGCCATCATCGCCATCATCGCCTCGATCGCCATCCCGAAGCTGCTGGCCGCTCGCCTTTCGGCGAACGAAGCCGCTGCGGTCTCGACGCTGCGTTCGATCAGCTCGGCGCAGGCGCAGATCCAGAGCTCGGGCGCCATCGACACCGATGCCGACGGCTCGGGTGAGTATGGCTACTTCGCGGAACTGGCTGGCTCCGTGCCGATGCGCGTGAGCAACGCGGGCGCGGCTGCGGCCGGCGCTGCGGGCACCGACCTGCTCAACCCGGCGATCCTGCCCACGGCCTTCGGCACGGTTGCCAACGGCGTGGTCTCGCGCTCGGGCTACTTCTTCCAGATGTGGCTGCCGGACGGATCGTTCCAGGGCGTCTCGGAAGATGCCGCCGGCGGCAAGACGGCCGCTCCGTTCCCCGGCAGCAACGAAGGCGAGATCATGTGGGCCTGCTACGCTTGGCCGGCTGATGTCGGCGGCACGGGCAACCGCTGCTTCTTCGTGAACCAGGAAGGCGATCTGCTCCAGAGCCAGAACCGCCATGCCACGCCCTACACCGGCGATCCGACTGCGGGCGGCACGGCTCCTGACTACGGCGAGTGCTACAACGACCCGACCGACATGAGCTCGGGCCTGCGCATCGGCACCGCCGGTGGCAACGACACCACGATCTGGACGCCCGTCCAGTGACGAATCAAGCCTCGGTCTGCAGTCGACACCGTCGGCTGCGCTGACCGGGGGGGCAGCAGGTCGAGCCTGCTGTTGAACGCGGCGCCTGTCCGGCACTTGTCGGGCGGGCGTTGCGCTTTTTCTCAAGTGTCGAGCTCGCTCGGTGGCCCGCGCGTGCAGCGGATTGGCGAGTTGGGTTCCAGCCGCAGCTGCATGTCGGCCGATCAACTCCAGCGGCCTCGGAGGAGCAGTCAGAACATGCGCAAACAAACGAACACGGCCGGATTCACGCTGATTGAACTGATGATTGTCGTGGCGATCATCGCCATCATCGCTTCGATTGCGATCCCCAAGCTGCTGAGCGCGCGCCTTGCGGCCAACGAAGCCGCGGCGCTGGCGACGCTGCGCACCGTCAGCACCGCTCAGGCTCAGCTGCAGTCGAGCGGCGCGATCGACAGCGATGGCGACGGCTCCGGCGAGTACGGCTACTTCGCGGAACTCTCAGGCGCGGTGCCGCTGCGCGTCACGAACAACGGAACGCCGGCCGCCGGCGGTGCGGGCGATCTCCTAAATCCGGCGATCCTGCCGCAGGGCTTCGGCACCGTGCAGAACGGCCTGATCACGCGCTCGGGCTATCACTTCCGCATGTGGCTCCCCGATCTCGCCTGGGCCGGAGCACCCGAGGCTCTCACCGGGGGAGCGGACGCTGCGAACTTCCCGCACTCCGATCACAACGAGGTCGGCTGGTGCTGCTATACCTGGCCGGTGGAAGTCGGTAGCACGGGTACGCGCGCCTTCTTCATCTCGAGCGAAGGCGATCTCCTGAGCTGCAACAACCGTCAGGCCAACCGCTACACCGGCGATCCGGCAGGCGGCGGCTACGGTCCCTCATACGATGAGGCTTACGACACGGCGGGCATGATGAACTCCGGCCTGCGCACGGGCTCGGTCGGCGGCAACGACGGCACGCTCTGGTCGCTGGTCGACTGAGCTCCGCTCACCCGTAGCGGAACAGCGCCCGGGCGTTCGCGCTGGTCGTGTGCGCGAGCTCTTCAAAGGAGACACCGCGCAGACGCGCGATGCGATCGACGGTCTCACGCACGAACGCGGGCTCGTTGCGCTTGCCGCGCGTGGATTGCGGTGCGAGAAAGGGACAATCGGTCTCGACCAGCAGGCGGTCGGCCGGCACAGCCTGCGCCGCGGCGCGGTTGGCCTCATTGCGCGGATAGGTGACGACTCCGGAGAAGGAGATGTACAGGCCGCGCTCCAGATAGGGGGCCAGCTCCGGCACGCCCATGGAATAGCAGTGCATCACGGCGCGCAGGCCGGGATGTTCGGCCAGCGCTTCGACGAGGGACTCGTGCGCATCACGGCAGTGGATCACCAGCGGCTTGTCGAGCTCGCACGCCAGCGCCGCATGCCAGTGAAACGCCTCCAGCTGCACTTCGCGCGTTGAGTGCTGCTTGAACCAGTCCAGTCCGCTCTCACCGACGGCCACGCACTCGCTCTGCTGACAAAGCTCGCGGATGATGCTGCGCGCCCGCGCATCGCAGTCTTTGGCATCGTGGGGGTGAATCCCTGCGGTGGGGTGGACCCAGCTGCGCTCGCGCGCCAACGCGAAGGCCGCCCGCGAACTCTCCACATCCGTCCCGACCAGCACCATGCGCGAAACGCCTGCAGCCTGGGCGCGAGCGAAAACCTCCTCACGATCCGCGTCGAAGTCCGACCACCAGACATGCGCATGCGTGTCGGTGATCATCGGCTGCAGTTCTTGTCGAGCACGTCCTTGAGGAAGAACAGCATGTTGGTGTCACCCTCGCGATCGGCCACCTGCGTCAGGATCTGACAAGCGCTCTCGCGCGGCACCAGCTTCAGCAGGCTCTGCACCGCCATGCGGCGTAGATAGCCATCGCCGGTGGACTCGATCAGGATCGCGCTGATGGCCTGCTGGCTGAGGCGGCTTTCCGGGTGCAGACCCAGCGCCTTGACCGCCATCACGCGCGCGCTGGAGTCCATGTAGAGGTTCGTGGCGACATCCGCGAGCACCGGCACCGGATCCTTGCCGAGCTTGTCGCAGGCGATGATCCAGGAGCGCACAAGGAACTCCGCCGGCGGCAAAGTGGACTCATGCCGGCCCTTGCGCACGTACGGTTCCAGCACTTCGACCGCCCTGTCGGGATGCACCTCGGCAAACAGCAGCACCGCTTCGGTGCGCAGCGACAGTTCGGCGCCGTACTGGGTCACCAGATTCTCGAGCAGGGTGCGGGTGCCTTCGCGGTCGGCTCGCGCCGCGACCGTGATCAGGGCGCGTTCCACATCCTTGGAAAGCTTGGGGCTCGAATCCTGACGCAGCCGCGCGAGTGCCAACTGGCCCAGCGCAGGATCCGGGCCGGAGAGCTCGGCCAGCAGCGCCTGGCCATCGATGAAACGCTGGTCCGTGATGTTGCTGGTCACCGTCTCTGCGAGGGGGGTGAACAACTCGACCAGCCGGTCCAGCTTGGCGACGCGCTCAGCTTGCGCGGTGTTTGCAGCGGGGGAGGGCGCGGGATCCGGTTCGCAGCCCGCAAGGCTGGTCAGCACCAACAGCAGCAGTGTGCCTGCGAGCGGGGCGGACCGAGGGGTGTGCGCTTGCGCACACCCCGGCGATCGGGAGCCTGCGGTGGGGGGGCTGCAGTGGGGGGTATGCTTGGGCATGGAAGTTGATAAGCGACTTGCCCGGCATGGTAACGAAGCGCGGGGAGCCTCCCTGCCTCCGAAAACGGTGCCGAGTTCAAAAATCCTTGGCAACCTTCGGCAGTCGGACCCTATAGTGCGCACCCCCCAACCTCGTCTGGCATGCGCCCGAGGTACCCCCCCCGGTGGGGTGGCGGCTGCACTTCAGTCGTCCATCCTGCTTCGAAATAGCCTCCCCATCCTCACACTCCGCGTCCTCATGAGACACCTCGGACTGAGCGCCCTGGCCGCATCTTTGGCCCTGTTCCTCCCCGCCTGCAGCGGCGGTGGCAGCGACTCCTCCTCCTCCGGCGGCACCAGTGACATGTACATCCTGACCTGCTCGCTGGGCTGCCCCAGCGGCGTCGGTGGACAGGAAGTGCAGTGCACCCCGTTGAGCATCGCGCTCAACCAGGAGATCTCGATCACGTTCTCCCAGCCCGTGCAGGCCTCCTCGATCAACACCGAGACCTTCCGGCTGATCAACACCCTCACGGGTGCCGTACCGATCGGTACCCGACTGGTCGATCCCGCCAACCCGCGGCGCGTGATCTTCCGTCCCTCGCTCAGCTTCGACACGACGGGCAACCCGATCTACGGGTTCCAGCCGGGTGCTTCGTACTCGATCGAGGTGCCGGGAACCGGTCAGGATCTGACCGGGCCCTACATCAAGGGCACCAACGGCAAGCAGAACCAGAGCCGTCTCTCCTGCCAGATCTCGACTACCAGTTCGGCCGTGGACTACGTGCCGGGTGCTCCCAGCTGCTCGGTCTTCGTCGATGTGTTCAACACCACGACCAACACGGTCGTCCCCAACCAGCCTGCCAACGGCACCACCAACGTCTGGCGCAACTCGACGATTCGCTTCGAGTTCAACGACGTGATGAACCCCGTGACGCTGGCGAGCTCGCTGAACCAGCAAGCCACCAGTGCAACGGTCAAGGTTGACTTGGACGGCAATCTCGCCACGACAAGCGATCAAGCCACGCTGGCGGGAAGCTACATCGTCACGCTGGATCTCGCGAACCTGAAGACCATCATGACCTTCACGGCCGCCGGCGGCATGCCCTCGGCCGGCGATCCGACCATCAACCCGCAGCCGCGCAAGGTCGTCGTGACCTTCCCCGGTGCGATGCAGGATCTGGCGGGCAACGGTCTTGCCAATCCCGGTCAGGTCTCGTTCGTGCCGGAAGTGCTCCCGCAGTCGCCGGTGGCGCTGCCGGATGCCAACGGCGAGCAGTTTGACAACGCCGCGCTGCAACAGACGGATCTCTCCGCCGCCACTTGGGGCAGCGGCCGTCTGACGCGCGGCTACGGTGGCGGATCGGGTCGTCTAGGACGCCTCGTTGTGTCCACGGGCGGGACGCTCACGCTCAGCACGACCAGCCAGACTTTCCCGATCGCCGGCCAAGAGCGCAGCCTGCTCGACAACAGCGACATCACCAGCTACACACCCGCCGATCCGGCCACCTGGCCCACGATCACGGTGACCAACGGGCAGTTCGAGTTCACTTCGCTGACCGTCGAACCCGGTGCGTCTCTGGCCTTCACGGGTGTCAATCCCGCACGAGTTCTCGTCCGCGGCCCGGTTGATATCCAGGGTGGAGGTCTGATCGACATCTCCGGTGCGGATTCGCCGGTCCACGGCTCGGCCAACACAATCGGCGGTGTCGGCGGTCAGGGTGGTCCCAATGCGGGCTCTGGTGGCAACGGTGCCACGCGCTTTGACAACGGAGGCCTGACGTCGCTGCTGAACTTCACAACCCCGAGTTCGCCGTACACCTGCGGCATCGATATCACGGGCACGGCTCCCAGCGCCGGCAACGATTACAACGGCCAGGCGGGCGGTGGCATCGGCGGCATCGGTGGCGGCTTCGGTGCTGCACCGGGGGCGCTGGTGCACCCCGGCTCCAATTTCCCCAACTCCAACGTGGCTCCGGCCTCGACCAACACCGGCCTTGCCTGGACGGCGACGCTGGACTCGGGCTGCGCAGTCCAGCAACCCGGGCGCGCGGGCGGTGGCGGCAGCTTCTCGTTGCTGGGGCAAGCGGGCGTTTCGGACACGCCCGACCTCGTGAACGAGCAGAGCGTTTCCAACGTTCCGACCAACAGCCTGCCGGGTACCCAGTACCCGCTGGAGCCAGCCGATCCCCAGAGCGGACACGTCAAGCGCAAGCTCGATGCCGATCTGGGCTACCTCGTGGGTGGATCCGGTGGCGCTGGCGGCGGCGGCAGCCTCTTCGGCACCAAGTCTTCCAACTTCACCTCGCCCTGCGGCGGCGGAAACGCCGTGATGACCGACTACTGGGACCACAGCGGCGCTGGCGGTGGCGGTGGCGGTGGTGCATTCCAACTGGTCTCCGGCACTCGCATCACGCTCTCCGGCAGCATCGATGCCGCGGGTGGTCACGGTGGCTCGGGTGACCCGGCCAACATCACCATCCCGGCTCCGCCGACGATCTCCCCGGATCGCGCCAAGTTCGCGGCCCCGGGTGGTGGCGGTTCGGGCGGTGCCGTCCGTCTGCAGGCTCCGGCGATCGACTTCGCCCAGCTGGCGGGTCGCGTCGACATCAGAGGCGGTGCCGGTGGCATCACGGACTTCAATGTGCTGCCCGGCGCCTCGGTGGACAACGCCATCGGTGGAGCGGGCAGCCCCGGTCTGATCCGCGTGGAGGATGGTCCTCCGGCGACCTTCACGCGCGCCTTGATCGCGCCGCTGGTGGCTCCGTTCAACTCGATCCTCGATCCTGAGTCCAAGGACTACGTCTCGGTGGGAGCGTGGGTGCTGCCGCGCAAGCGTCCGGAGAGCTTCACGGCTTCGGTTTCGTGCTGGCTGCAACCGCAGGGCAACTTCTTCCTGCTGCGCTTCAACCCCGACGATCTCGCGAATCCTGATCCGGCCCAGCGTTACGGCTGGAACATGGATGTCATCTACACCACGACGGGTGGAGATCTGTTGGTGAAGTACCGCGGACCGGATGCCAACTTCCCGATCTCAGGCTTCGATGACTTCGAGGAAGCGATCGGCAACCAGCTCAACCACGGACTGGCAGCGGGTCAAGGTTCCTACTTCGCCGTGCGCTTCCAAGGTGCCAAGTCGCTGACCAACATCAGCAACCAGCCCTGCGATGTGGTGCTCAACGGTGTGGGCCAGGAAATCCAGACCGGATCGCTGACCCCGTGGGTCAAGCACCCCTCCGATCTCAACCAATTCAGCCCGCGTCCCAACATGATCCGCTTCTGCATCGTGTTCGACATGGCGCTGGTGACCCCCAGTTCGACGCCCTCGCTGATCAAGGGCGTCACCAACCTCAAGATCAACGCGCTGCCGGATTGATTCGATCCTGCTGCGTGACGATTTCTCCTGCGGGGGCTGCCTTGTGCAGCCCTCGCGGCTTTTGCAGGCTGCGCGCATGAACCCTGAAGCCGACCTGCTCGTGCGCGCCGGATGGCTGGTGGAGCGGTCCGGTCTGGCGCACCGCGATGGAGGCCTGCTGCTGCGCGACGGCTGTGTTCACTCGGTTCTGCGCGAACCTCGCGAGCTCGATGCTCTGGAGCGAGCGCTCGGTGCGAGAACATTCGATGCCAGCGACTGCGTGGTGGCACCGGCGCTGGTCAACGCGCACGCACATCTGGAGCTGGGTGCGCTGCGCAGTGAGCTTTACCCCGGCACCGAGTTTTCGGCTTGGATCCGGCAACTGATCGGCGCACGCGCGGCGCTCAGGCCGCAGGCGCTGCAGGCCGGGCTGCACCTAGCCGCGCGTGAGCTCTTGCGCTCGGGAACCAGTCTCGTCGCGGACATCGACTCGCTGGGGCTTGAGGATCCAGAGCTGCCGCTGCGACGAGTGCGCTATGTCGAGGTTCTCGATGCGCAGGACCCGACGCGCAGTCCGGCGGCGCTGATACGGGCGCAGGGGCAACGCCACATCGCTCCCCATGCGCCGTACACGCTGCGCGTGGCCACGCTGCAGGAGCTGGGGCGACTGGCGGCCGCTCAGACGAGCTGGCTCTCGATTCACTGGGCCGAAACGCCCGAGGAAGAGCACTATCTGGAGGCCTGCGCCGGTCCGTTCGCCGCGTTCCTGCCAGCCAGTCCCGGTGGCCGTGGAGTTGAGCGGCTTGAGGTCGCGGGCCTGCTCGGTCCGCGCACCATGCTGGTGCACGGCAACGCCGCCACGCCTGCGGAGCGAATGCGCGTGGCTGCCTGCGGTGCCACGCTGGTGCACTGCCCGGGCACGCACCGCTGGTTTGACCGGCCGCGCTTCGCTTGGGCGGAATGGGAGGCGGCCGGGGTTGAGCTCGCTCTGGGCACGGACTCGCTGGCGAGCAATACCCACAGCTCCATGCGGCAGGAACTCGCCTGGCTGCGGCAGGATCAGCCGCAACTCGATCCTTGGCGGGCGCATGCTGCTGCCACGCTCGGCGGGGCGCGCGCGTTGGGGGAAGCCGGGCGTGCCGGCTGCCTCAGCGCAGGTGCGAATGCCGATGCCATCGTCCTGCGAGGGTTGCCTGGCTCCCATTCGGAGCTGGGCGAGTTCCTGTGCGATCCGGAACCGCTGCTGACAGAGTTCTGGATCGCGGGGCGCTCATGCAGGGAATTCCTGTGACTTTCGCGTTAGGCTTGGCTTTGTGGAAGCGGCCCAGATGACGAGTTCCCAGACACAGCGCAGCGAGCAGCAGCAGGCCCTCGAGCTCCTGCGCAGCGGCCGACGGTTTCTGCTCACAGGACACCAGCGTCCCGACGGTGACGTGCTGGGCGCGCAGACCGCACTGGGGAATCTGTTGCTCGCCATGGGGCGCGAAGTGGTGATCGTCAACCCGGATCCTGCGGAGCGGCGCTACGACTATCTCGAAGGACCGTTGCGCTTCGGGGCCTGGGACGGTGGCGCGCTGCCGGAACACGATGTCTGCGTGATGCTCGATTTCTCCGAGTTGTCGCGCACGGCGGGCATGGCGCCGCTGATTCAGTCCGCGCCGTCCAAGAAACTCGTGATCGATCATCACCTGCACCACGGTGCGGTCTGGTGGGACGCAGCGTATGTGGATGTGCGCGCCAGCGCCACGGGGCTGCTGGTGCATCGCATCGCACGTGAGCTGCGCGTGGCACTGCCAGGACCCGCAATGGTGGGGGTGTTCACCTCGCTCGTGACCGACACCGGCTGGTTCAAGTACTCCAACACCGATGCGGAAACGCTGCGCGTGGCGGGGGAAGCGCTGGAAACCGGTGTCCCCGCGTCGCTGATCTACGATCGGCTGTTCCAGCAGCGCGGCATGGCCCACACGCGTTTCGTGGCCCAGATCCTCGGCCGCACCGAGTACTTCGCCGACGGACGTCTTGCCGTGGTCGATCAGCCGCTGAGCGAACGCTTTGACACGGATGAGGTCGACAGCGATGAGGTGCTCGACATCCTGCGCTCGGTCAGGACGGTGGAGGTCGTGTTGTTCGTGCGCGAGCTGAGCCCCGCGAGCTGCAAGGTTTCCGCCCGCTCCAAGACAGACTATGACGTGAACCAGCTCGTCCGTCGTTTCGGAGGCGGTGGCCATCGCAAGGCCTCGGGCGCGACGCTTGCCATGCCGCTCGCCGAGGGCCGCGCCGCGCTGATTCAGGCCGCGCTGGAGGGCTTTGAGGGAGGCCGTGCTTGAGGATTGCGGTGATTTCGGACCTGCATTCCAACCGCCTGTCGCTGGAGGCTGTCTACAGCCACATCCAGTCGCAGGGCATCCAGACCATCTACTGCCTCGGTGATGTGGTGGGTTACGGACCCGAGCCGGAGTTCTGCGTCGACTTCGTGCGCGGCCACACGTCCCTCTGCCTGATGGGCAATCACGACGATGCGCTGTTCGGCGACTGCTCGGACTTCAATCCGCATGCGCGGGGCGCGATCGAGTTCACCCGCAGGCGCATGCAGCCGCGCTGGTACCATGGCGCGGAGCGCAAGGCGCGCTGGGAATACCTGCGCGAGCGCCCGCTGCGACATCAGGAAGGCCGATTCCTGTTCGTGCACGGCAGTCCGCGCGATCCGGTGCGCGAGTATGTGCTGTCAACGGACGGCTTCCTCAATCCCGAAAAGCTGCGCGCCATCTTTGACTGCTTCGAGGGCGTGTGTCTCGCGGGGCACACGCATCATCCCGGCCTGCACGACGAGAACTTCATGTTCCACGGGTTGGAGGGGCGCACGACGCTGACACTGCCTCTGCCAGCGGGCAAGCGCGCCTTCGTCAACGTCGGATCTACGGGCCAGCCGCGGGATGGTGACAATCGTGCCTGTTATGCGGTGCTCGAGGACGAGCAGGTCACCTGGCACCGCGTTCCGTACGACTACAAGAAAACCGCGCAGAAGATCCGCGACACGGGCGAATTGTCGGAAGTGCTCGCCCACCGCCTCTCGATGGGCAAGTAGGAACGCGGGCAAGTAGGAAACGACTGGCGGTTTCGGCCGGATTTCAGCGCCGCGTCGGCGTGAACGCGGCCTTGATGACATGCCCGAGAATCTGCGGGTTCTTGCGCATGCGGCGGATCGAGTAGGGCTTCCACTCGGGTCCGTAGGGCACGTAGATCCGCACGCAGTGGCCAGCTTCGCGCCAGCGTCGCCACAATTCCTCGCGCACGCCGAGCAGCACCTGGAACTCGTATTCCTCGCGACGGTACTGGTGTTTGCGCAGCACCTCGAGGCAGCGTTCGGCCAGACCCTCGTCGTGAGTCGCCAGCGAGATCTTCGCGCGCCGACGTGCGAGCTTCTCGACGCAATCGACATATGCCTTGCGGATCGGCTCGGGTTCGGTGTGCGCGATCGCCGCAGGTTCGAGATAGATTCCCTTGACCATGCGCACGGAGAGCGGACCGGGTGCGAGACGGTCGATGTCCTCAAGCGTGCGGAACAGGCGCGATTGCAGCACGATGCCGACATTGGCGTGCTGCTTGCGCAGGCGCTCGAACACCGCCAGCGTGCCGTCGGTGGTCGGTGCATCCTCCATCTCCACGCGCATCTCGATGCGGTGGCGGGCTGCATGGGCGGCGATCTTCGAGTAAAGCTCGAAGCACAATTCCGGCCGCATGGTCAGGCCGACGTGCGTGGGCTTCACCGACACGTAGCAGTCGAGCTGTTCCGCGGCGAGCACATCGCAGGCTGAGATGTAGTTCGCGGCCACCGAGCGGGCCTCGGCCTCGTCGCGCACGTTCTCGCCCAGCACATCGAGGATGCCGGGATGTCCGCGCTGGGCCAGCGCGCGCAGCCGCGCCATGGCATCGGAGAGTTCCTCACCCGCGATGTAGCGCGCGGCGAGCCGGCGCATGATCGGCTTGGGGATATGGGGCAGGATCGCGAGGACGGGCTTGGTGAGGATGGACATGGAGGTCTGGTGGCCGCGCGAGTCTAGCGTTGGCTTCCAGCCTCTGCGCTACCTACCATGAGGAGCATGACAGGCGAAGCGCAGGAGCCGCTGGTGGTCTTCTCCACCGCGCCCGATCCGGATGCAGCCGAGCGGCTGGCCCTCGGGCTCGTCGAGGCACGCCTCGCCGCCTGCGTCAACCTGCTGCCGGGGGCGACCAGCATCTATGCCTGGGAGGGAAGGATCGAGCGCGCCGCAGAGGTGCTGCTGGTGATCAAGACCACACAGGCGCGCTGGGAGGCGCTGCAGGCGCATCTGGCGGCCCATCATCCCTACAGCGTGCCGGAGTGCGTTGCGCTGCGCCCGGCGGGGGTGGAGGCGCGCTATCTGGCCTGGCTGCGCACGGAGTGCGCTCCATGAGAGTTCTTCTGCTGCTGCTGACCTTGTGGAGCGCAGCCTGTTCGCGCGAACGGCCGGGCCTGCCTCCTCGCCATCTGCTGATCGTCACGATCGAGAATCTGCGCGCGGATCACCTTTCCGCCTACGGCTATCCCAAGCCGACCGGCATGCTGCCGAGCGATCCCACGGCGCGCATGGAGGGCCGCGTCTTCGCGCTGGATGATCTTGCTGCGCAGGGCGTGGTCTTCGCGCAGGCCTTTGCGCCCTCCGAGCGCGCGCTGCCCTCGCTGGCAAGCTTGTTCACGGCGCGGGCGCCGATCTCGCTGGCCGTGCAGGATCAGCAATCGCGCGTACCGCGCTCGATGCCGCTGCTCGGTGAGCTGGCCTCGCGCTCGGGCATGCGCACGGTGGCCTTCGTGTCGTCGCGGACCGACCTGCTCGCCGGAGTGGGGCGCGGCTTTGAAACCGCACGTTGGGCGAGCAGCGACGAGGTGGCCTGCAGCATGCTGCGCGAGTGGCTGCGGCGCGATTTCGGCGATCACAGGCCCACGCTGCTGTGGCTGCATCTGTCGGGGCTCGCGCAGGCACCTGCCGATGTGCAGGGTTATGACGCCGCACTGGCGAGCCTCAACCGCCAACTGGCGGATGCGCTCGCGCTCGCGTTCGACTACCAGACACGCGGCACGGAGAGCACGGAGTTTCTCGCGCGCACCTGCTTTGTGATCGCGGGCACGAACGGACACGAGCTCGCGGGCGAATGCGCGCCTGGTACCTATCCTCACTCGGAAGCGGCCTTGCGGGTGCCGCTGATCCTGCGGCATCCCGACAGCCTCACGGGCGAGCGCGTGCTGAGCACGCCAGTGGAACTCGCCGATGTGCTGCCCACGCTGATCGACCTGTTCGGCTGGGAACGACCGCAGACCATGGAAGGCCATTCGCTGCTGGGTCTCACCGATTCACGCCGCCTCGGTGAGTATCCGGAGCGTGCGCTGATCACGCAGACCCGCGCGCGCGTTCTCACGGCGCGCACGCGCGCCTGGCGCATCGTCTGGAACCCCTGGCGTGCGCGCCTGCCCGAACAGGATCCGCTACGGGCGAGGCCGGAGGTGGAGCTGTATGCCGTCACCGGCAATCAGCTTGCGACGCAGGACACCGCCGGTCTGCAGCCGGAGGTGGTTGCGGATCTCCAGGCGCGCATGAAGGCCTGGGTGCTGGCACACCTGCCTGCGCCCGCGCTCCCGCTGGAGTCGGCGCGCTCACCGGAAACCAAGCCCTAGGGCGCAGGAATTTTTTTCCGCCGTGTTTTCGGGAAGCGACCGGGTTCCGGCGCTTGGGCCGGATCGCGTCCCGGTCGATGAAACCGCTGCGTCATGCTTTCTTTCGCTCTGGCACTCTTGCTCTCCGCGCAGGAACTGCGTGTGCCCCAACCGGCGCAGGTCGAGTGCTTCGCATTGGAAGGCCCCGAGAGCAGCAGCATCGGATGGTTGCGCCTTCTCGAACGCGAATTGGAGGGTGGTCGCGCGCTGGAGGCGGAGTGGACGCTGCTGCGCTCCGGACAGACTCCATGGGAGCTGCGCCATGTCGAGGAGCTCCGCGCGCACAACTGGCGGCTGGTCTGGCGCGAGCGCAGCGAGCTGGCGGGGCGCTCCCTGATACTGGAGCCGATGCCTGCGAGCGGCGATTGGCGTCTTGAAGTTGTGGAGCGTGAAGACCGAATCCAGCGGGCCCTCGATCTTGGTGCCGGGGGAGTCCTGCCGCTGGCGTTGCTGGAAATGTGCCGCCGCGGTGATCTCGCGGTGGGCACCCTGCGCGTGTTCGAGCCGCTGCAAGCCGGGTTTGTGGGCACACGGGTGCGCACCCGTTACTTCTGGCAGCACCCGGAGCGTCGAATCGTGGAATGGCAGCGCGATGCCGCCGAGCAGGGCATCACGCAGGACTGGTATTGGTGTTTCGAGGGCCGCTCGCTGGTCGGGTTCCGGCTGGGCCCGGCCCTGAGCGGCCGTCGCATCCAGCCGGAGGAGTGGCGCCTAGCCGTGGAATCGGCGCGGCGGCCGCTCGTGGCTGCATCCGGACGCTAGAGGATTTGCGAAGCCTTAGCGTGTCGTGGCGGGCCTGTCAGGTCCGGCGACGGTCCGCTTTTGGTACTTTGCACCACTGATGTTGTCCAACCGAGTGCTTGGCTGGGGCCTTCTGACTCTGGCGCTGATCCCCGCCGGCTGCCAGAGCCCCGAGGAGGCGCGCGATTCTGCCGACCGGGAGGTCTATCCGCTGGTGCTCGAGCGCCGAGCCAGCCTCGGTCTGGACGCGCCGCCCCTGTCGATCAACCCGGATCCCGACTCGCTGCGCGCCCGGCTCCTGCGCGGGGAATCCGGCCCGCAGGGGGCCCTGAGCCTCGTGCAGTGCCTCGAGATCGCGGCCGAGAACAATCGCGACTACGCCGGCCGCAAGGAGCGCCTTTACAACAGCGCTCTGGACCTGACGCTGGAGCGCTGGCGCTTCGGCTGGCGGGAGGAGTTCGACGGGCAGGCCTCCGTGCTGGGCACGGGCGATGAAGCCACGAGCGCCAGCGCCAGCGGCGGCTTCACGCTGACCAAGCTGTTCGGGTCCGGCGCCAACCTGGTGCTCGATCTGGGCGGCAATCTGGCGCGCTCGCTGACCTTCTCCGAGGACTGGGACCCGGTTTCAGACGTGGGCTTCTCGATCACGCAGCCGATCCTGCGCGGGTTCGGCTCCCAGATCGTGCGCGAGCCCCTGACGCAGGCCGAGCGCAATCTGGTCTACGAAGTGCGCGCCTTTGAGCGGTTCCGTCGCACCTTCGCCTACGACACCGCCTCGCGCTACTACAACCTGCTCGAGAGCTACCAGCGGCTTGCCAACCAGGAAGCCAACTTCACCTCGCTCCAGACGCTCACTCTGCGCAACGAGAAGCTGGCGGAGGCCGGCCGCCTTTCCGACATCGAGCTGGGGCAGGCACGGCAGAACGAGCTGAGCTCGCGCAACCAGCTGGTGATCTCGCGTGCCTCCCTGCAGTCGCAGCTGGATGACTTCAAGCTGTTCCTCGGTCTGCCGATCGAGTTCACGCTGGTGCTCGACCCGGCCGTGCTCGAATCGCTGGAGACCGGGGCTTCGGGCGATGTGCAGGAGCCGCTGGCCGTGTCGTACGCGCTCGCCAACCGGCTGGACCACGCCACGATCCTGCAGCAGTTCGAAGACCGCAAGCGCGCCGTGGCGATCGCCGCCGACCAGCTGCGCACCGGCCTGACCGTCTCGGGCGGCGCGGGCCTCACGAGCACGCCCGGCAAGCCGCTGGATCTCGACCTCGACAACGCAGACTGGTCGGCGACGCTGGCCTGGGATCTGCCGATCGACACCCTGCCCGAGCGCAACAGCTACCGCGAGTCGCTGATCAACCTGCAGGCGGCTGCACGCAACTGCGAACAGTCCTCCGACTCGATCACCGCGGACATCCGCGACGAGCTGCGAGTCACGCTCGCCAGCCGGGAGGCCTTTGAGATCCAGCGCCGCGCGGTGGAGCTCGCCGAGCGGCGCATCCAGAGCACGCGACTCAAGCTTGATGCGGGCCGCTCGACGACGCGCGACCTGCTGGAAGCTGAGAATGACCTGCTCGAAGCGCGCAACAACACGACCAGCGCGCTGATCGACTACACGCTCAACCGCTACGCGCTGTGGCGCGACCTGGAGATCCTGCGCGTCGACGAGCAGGGCATCCGCGGAGAACTGGAACTGCTCGCCCAGGCCCAGCCGGCCGTGGCGGAAGGAAAGAACTGATCATGGCCAAGCAATCGAACTCGAAGACCTGGATCGTGCTGGCACTCGTCCTGGGTGTTCCCGGGCTCTACCTCGGCGGCAAGGCCGCAGGCTGGTGGGCGCAGGAAGCCAAGGTGGAGATCAAGGGCGCCCGCGCGCGGCGCGGTGCGCTGACGATCTCGGTGGTGCAGCGCGGCAACCTTGCGGCTCGCGATGCCGTCAGCATCAAGAGTGAAATCGAAGGCCAGAGCACGATCATCCAGCTGATTCCCGAAGGCACGCAGGTCAAGGTGGGGGATGTGCTCTGCAAGCTCGACACCTCGGAGCTGGTCGATAAGCAGCTGGCGCAGGAGATCAGCGTTCAGAACGCCGAGGCCGCTTTCACGAAGGCCAAGGCTCAGTACGACATTCAGGCCAGCCAGAACAAGAGCGACATCGAGACGGCGGAACGCAAGCTGCAGTTCGCCAAGCTCGATCTCGAGAAGTACGAAAAGGGCGACTACGGCCAGAAGATCAAGGAATCGGACGACAAGATCCTGCTCGCCGAGCAGGAGCGCGCCCAGGCCGAGAACAACTTCAACTGGTCGCGCACGCTCGCCGACCAGGGCTTCCTCACCAAGACCGAGCTCGACGGCGACAGCATTCGGTTCCAGAGCTCGAACGTGAAGTACGAGCAGGCCAAGGTCGCCAAGTCGCTGCTCGAGCGCTACGACCACCCGCGCAAGCTCTCGGAACTGCAGGCCGATCTCAAAGAGGCCGAGCGCGGACTCGAGCGCGCGCACCTCAAGGCCACCAGCCTGATCGTCGACTACGAAGCGGGCCTGCGCTCCAGCGAGGCCAAGCTCAAGCTCGAGCGCGAAAAGCTCAACAAGTTCAACGATCAGATCGAGAAGAGCGTCATCAAGGCGCCCGCGGAGGGCATGGTCGTGTACGCGCGCATCGAGGGCGGCGGCCGCATGGGCGGCGAGGCTCCGATCCAGGAAGGCACGCAGATCCGCGAGCGGCAGGAAATCCTTCAGATCCCGCGCACCGGCGGAATGATCGCGGAAGCCAGCGTGCACGAGAGCGCGCTGAAGCAGGTCACAGCCGGCCTGCCCTGCAAGATCCAGGTCGACGCTCTGCCGGGCATGTTCTTTGACGGGGACGTGCAGTACGTCGCGATGCTGCCGGACAAGGCCAGTTGGTGGGCTAACCCCAATCAGCGTCTGTACAAGACTCAGGTCATCATCCGGCCGGCGGAAGACGCCTCGCCGGAAACGCTCAAGGCCTATGCGGAGATGCGCCCGGGCATGTCCTGCGGGATCGAGGTCTTTGCGGACACGGTCGCCGACTGCGTCCATGTGCCCGTGCAGTGCATCGTGATGCACCGCGGCGAGACGATCGCCTTCGTGATGGAGGGCAGCAAGCCTGTCCAGCGCAAGGTCAGGGTCGGACGCTCCAACGAGAAGTTCGTCGAGGTCGTGGAGGGCATCCAGGCTGATGAAGAGGTCCTGCTGGCTCCGCCGGCGGGCTTCGTGCCGCAGCCCGCGGATGAGAAGGCAAAGGATGTGCCGCAGGTCAATCCGCGCGCGAAGGCGGATGCTGCCGCTTCCGCGCCCGGTGGTGCCCAAGGTGCTCCGGCCGGTGCCGTTGCACCCGCTGCGGGCTCGCAGGCTCAACCTGCGAACGGTGCCGCAGCGCCGCAAGCTGGAGGCCAGTCGGCAGGCCAGAGTGGCGCCGCGGGTGGCGCCGCGGGTGGCGCCGCGGGTGAGCGTCAGCGCCGCAGCTTCGATCCGGCCAACATGCCGCCGGAAATGCGCGCGCGGTGGGAGGCGATGAGCCCGGAAGAACGCGAGCAGATGATGGAGCGCATGCGCTCCGGAGGCGGTCGCCGCAATCGGTCCGGCGGTGAAGGCGGTGGCGGCGGCGGTGGCGGAGGATGAGCCAGCCGATGCACGCCAGCGATCAGCGCGGCACGCCGGTTGTCGAGCTCAAGGAGGTCAGTCGGGTCTACCGCATGGGCGATCACGAAGTCCGTGCGCTCGATGCACTCTCATTCACGTTTCGCGCGGGCGAGTACTGGTCGATCATGGGCAGCTCCGGCTCGGGCAAGTCGACGCTGCTCAACATTCTGGGCTGCGTTGATCGTCCTAGCAGCGGCTCGTACAGGATTCGCGGCAACGAGGTCTCGACCCTGTCCGATGACGAGCTCTCCGAGATCCGCGGACATCACATCGGCTTCGTCTTTCAGTCCTACAACCTGATTCCGCAGCTCAACGTGCTCGAGAACATTCTGGTGCCCCTGTCCTACTGGGACGAGATGCCCGAGGACGCCGAGCAGCGGGCGCGCCAGCTCGCAGAGCGCGTGGGACTCGGCAAGCGCCTGGAGCACCGGCCTACGGAGCTTTCCGGCGGCCA
>SYGM01000079.1 GCA_005799545.1 Planctomycetia bacterium
CAACCTGCAGGAGCACTCGGTGGTGCTGGTGCGCGGTGGCCGCGTGCGCGACCTCCCCGGTGTGCGCTACCACATCATCCGCGGTACGCTTGACGCCTCGGGCGTCGACAACCGCACGATCAGCCGCTCGAAGTACGGCACCAAGCGTCCCAAGAAGTAAGCCGCCAGCAGTCCTGAAACAGCGCCATGCCCCGTAACTACAAGTCGACAGCGGTACTTCTCAAGCCGGATCCGAAGTTCAATTCGATGCTGGCCACGAAGCTCATCAACAAGATCATGCTCAGCGGCAAGCGCGCCGTTGCGCAGGGCATCTTCTACGAAGCCCTCGATCTCGCCTCCAAGAAGGTCACGGACTGCCCGGACCAGCTTGAGCTCTTCACCCGCGCGGTGGAGAACGTCAAGCCGATGGTCGAAGTCCGTTCCAAGCGCGTTGGCGGTGCCAACTATCAGGTCCCGCGCGAAGTGAAGAAGAACCGCCAGCAGGCGCTGGCAATCCGCTGGATCGTCGACAACGCCCGCAAGAAGAAGGGCAAGCCGATGGCCAAGCGCCTCGCCGACGAACTGGCCGATGCCTACATGGGCACGGGCGCTTCGGTGCAGTGGAAGGAACAGGTTCACAAGATGGCGGAGGCCAACAAGGCCTACGCGCACTACGCGCGCTAGTCCGCACGATTACGTGGCCCGGACACGGATACTGTGGCGAGTCCTGCCGGGCTCGCCACAGCCATTCAGGGCGGGCTCCTCCAGCTCATCCGGAACTTGTACTTCCACGGATCTGTCCTTCCGCACCCCACATGCCCATTGACGTTCTGATCGTCCGCGACCCGCGCGAGTCGGTGAAGAAGTGTTCCTTGACGCCGCTGCGCGGTCTGGAGCGCATCCAATTCGTCACCTACCACCCCGAGCGTCGTGTAAGCGCGGGACGGCGCCTGCTGCTGCACCCCGAAGGACCGGAGCTGCAGCCTGAGGATGCGGGGCTTTCGCTGCTGTTGATTGACTGCGCCTGGCGCCGAGTGCCGCAGCTACTGAGCAGGATCGATGGGGAACTTGTGCATCGCCGGCTGCCGCCGCTGCGCACGGCCTATCCGCGCAAGAGCACGGTCTTCGAGGATCCCGCCAGCGGTCTCGCCTCAGTGGAGGCGCTCTATGCCGCGCTCGCGATCCTCGGCGATCCTCGCCCGGAGCTCTTGCGTGACTACCGCTGGCGCGAGGCCTTCTTCGAGCTCAATCCGGCGCTAGCGGGGCTGCAGCAGCAGTAGCGTGAACAGCGTCTGCAGCGCAAGCAGGCCGATGTAGGTCATGCCGCGTCGCGCATGCTCCCGGTCGAAGAACAGAATCGCACCGACCCAGGCGGCGACCAGAAAGGCGCTGGCGCCCAGCAGCAGGATGCCGGTGAGTCCCAGCCAGCGCGGATCAGCGCCCGCCTGACGCGCGATCAGCAGCGTCCCATCCGCGACCGCGGCGCCGATCCATACGGCTCGCACGGAAGGCAGGCGCAACTCTCTCACCGCGCACAGCCTTTCCCGCCATCACGTGAAGCAGGCGAGGGATGCGGGGGCCGGCAGCAGAGGCAGGGACGGAGGGGCACCTCATCAGCCTAATGACCTGCTAGGCTCGTGGGCAGATGGAACTGCTGCTGGCCCTGTGCTGCGCCTTGCAGGCAACTCCCGAGCCGGAGGGCTGGACGCTCGTGCTCTCCAGCGGCGGCGTGCGTGGCTTTGCGCACATCGGCGTGCTCGAAGCACTGGAGGCCGAGCGCATTCCCGTCGAACGCATCGTGGGCTCGGAGATGGGCGCGCTGGTGGGCGGGCTGTATGCGCTGGGCCTGAGTGCGAGCGAGATCGAGCAGAGTCTGCTCTCACGCGAGTGGTTCGACGCGCTCGAGGACCGTCCCCTGCGACGCTGGCTGTCCTTCCGCGCCAAACAGGAGGATCGTGACTTCCTCTTCGATCTGCCGATCGGCTGGTCCGCGCGCGGGTGGCTGCTGCCGAGCGGCGTGCGCAGCGGAACGCGCCTGCGTCTGGAGCTGGCGCGCCTGACGATGCGCGGGGCCGGCGTGGAGGAGTTCAGCCGTTTTCCCCTGCCGTTCCGGGCCGTGGCAACCGAGCTTGCCGACGGCAGCCTGCACACTCTGGACTCCGGTTCGCTGAGTCTCGCACTGGAAGCCAGCCTCGCCACCCCTGTGATTCAGCCTCCGGTGCCGCTGGCGGAGCACTGGCTCATCAGCGGTGCCGTGGCCGCACCCGTTCCGGTGCGCGCGGCGCTCGAGCTGGAACCGAAGCGCATGCTGATCGTCGATGTCGCCCGCAGGACACGCGAGTGGCAGCGTCCGGATTTGTTGGATGTGGCGGAGCAGACTCTGGAGTTGTTCGTGGCCACGCGCGCACAGGAGGAGCTCTCCATGCTGCGCGGTCAGGATCTGGTCTGCGTGCCCGAACTCGGCGGCATGCAGGCCTGGTCACCGGAGCAGGCGCACGAGGCCCGTGCACGCGGGCGCGCCGCGCTGGAGCCGCTTCTGGAACGACTGCGTCCGTATGCGCTCGATCCGCAGGCCTACGCGCAATGGCGCGAGCGCTGCCGCGCACGGCTGCCCGCGCTGCCGCGCTTGCGTTCGATCCAGGTGGAGCCGGGGGCCTCGCTTTCCCCGCAGAGCATTCGCGCGCGCATGGAATCCGAGCCGGAGCAACCGCTGCAGACGGAAGTGCTGGGTGAGGATCTGGCTCGGCTCTACGGCCTGCGGCAGTTTGAGCGCATTGACATGCGTCTGGAGCCGACGGCGGATGCCGGCTACGCCGATCTGCGCCTGCGGCTGATGGATCTGCCGGCAGCCCCCTGGCACCTGCGCCTTGGGATGTCCGGCGAGCTGACGGCGGGCGAGGACGTCAACTTCGTGCTCGGCGCGTCACTGCGCTTTGCTCCCAGCGACGCCTGGGGCTCGGAGTGGCGTGGTGGCGCGGAAGTCGGCAATCGCTTTCTTTTCGAGCTCGAGCGCCGTCAGGCGCTGGAAGCGGGCGGCAAGTGGTTCCTCGTGCCCCATGCCAACTTTTCGCGCCGGCCCGTGCGCGTCGAGCTCGCAAACTCAAACTCCGCGCAGTTCACCGTCGAAGGACTCGAACTCGGAGTCGACTGTGCCTACGAGCCGGATGAGAACTGGCGCTGGAGCGCGGGCCTGCTGTGGACGCATTCCAGCTCGGCCGTCGACATCGGTGACGCCGATCTGGGTACTGATTCCGAACAGACCGGCGGTCTGGTGCTCGCTGCGGATTACGACAGCCTCGATGACACGGCGTTTCCCCGGGATGGATCGACGCTCAGCTGGACGAGCTTCCTGCCGCTTGCGGATCTGGGCAATGCGGATGATGAACTGCTGCAGTTTTCCTACGACCGAGTCGAGACAGTGGCCGGCGGTTCGCTGGTGCTGGGGGCGGAGCTCGACACCGTGCTGGAGAGCGGCGCCAGCGTCCAGAACTTCTTCCCTCTGGGCGGTTTCCTGCGTCTCTCAGGGCTTGGCAGCGATGCCATCAGCGGACCGACTGCAGCGCTGGCGCGGGCGGTCTACTTCCGCCAGCTCGGGGCGACGCGCGCGCAGCGCGAGGACTTCACCTGGTATGCGGGCGCTTCGCTGGAGGCGGGCAATGTCTTCGCGGATCTCTCCGAGCTTGAGCTGGGCGAGTTGCGCCTCGCCAACTCGGCATTTCTGGGCCTCGATACCCTGATCGGACCGCTCTATGCCGGCGTGGGGCTGACCGAAGGTGGTTCTACCAGCCTGTTTGTGGTGCTGGGACGAGTCTTCTAGCATCGCAGGAGCCATGGACCCCTCCCGTCTGCGCAATCTCGGCATTGCGGCGCACATCGATGCGGGCAAGACGACGCTTTCGGAACGCATGCTCTACATCGGTGGCGTGGAACGCTCGCTGGGCGAGGTGGAGGAGGGCACCAGCGCGCTGGATTGGATGACGGCGGAGCGCGAACGCGGCATCACCATCAGCGCAGCCGCGACGCGCATTCCGTGGAAGCAGTGTGCGCTCAACCTGATCGACACGCCCGGCCACGTGGACTTCACGATCGAAG
>SYGM01000080.1 GCA_005799545.1 Planctomycetia bacterium
GTGCTGATCCACAGGTCCAGCTGGTCCGGGGAGGGTTCGGTCATGACACGGGGGCATTGTCATCCGCCGTTGGAAGCACTCAAGAATTCTCGAAATTCTCTGTGAGGTGAGCCTGTGGCTCCCGGATGGGAGTGCTTCGGAGAATCCCATGCCGGGCAGGAAATCCTTGTGAGATCGCGTGGCCAAGTGAATTTGAGAAGGCGTGCGGGCACTGCTCCCGCAGTCCACCCTCCACGCTTTTCCTCACTACAGAGATACGCCATGAAGCCCTCCCTGATCGCCTGCCTTGCTTTGCTGATCCCCTGCATCCTCCCCTCCTGCCAATCCACTTCTTCGGCCGCGCAGGAGACCTCCGCGGAAGTCAACCTCCCGCCCTACAACGGTCCCAAGGCCCGCATCCTGATCGACGACTTCATCTGGGGTGTTGGCGGCGATGGCAGCTATGCCGCCGAGTGGGAATATGAAGGTCCCGATGGCGAGACGCACCGCGGCCGCTGGAGCGCGCAGTCGAACAAAGTGACGAATGGCCTGCAGGCATCGCTGAGCCAGTCGTTGATGTCGACGGATCGCTTCATCGTTCAGGACCGCGCCATGCTCAAGCAGTACAAGCAGGAGCAGAAGCTCAAGGACGAAGGCATCGTCAAGGCGGACACCGCTCCGAAGATGGGGCGCGTGAACAGCGCCGAACTGCTGATTCGCGGCACGGTCCTCGAATGGGAGGACGATGCCAGCGGCTCGGGCGGCATGGGCGGTGGTTTCCTCGGTCCGATCGCCGGCGGCATCGGCCTGAGCTCCCAGAAGGGCAAGGTCGTGGTTCAGGTCGAAATCATCGATCTCGAAACGGGTGACAAGCTCGTCGCGCGCCAGGTCCGCGGCGAAGCCAGCTCGTCCGGGCTCACCTTCGGCGGATTCGGCTGGGGCGGCGGCGCGATCCTCGGCGGCGTCTTCTCGGAGTACGAGAAGAAGCCGATGGGTGATGCGATCCGCAAGGCCATCGCCGAGTCGGTGAAGCTCGTCGCGACAAACGTGCCTCAGGAGTACTACCGTCACACCCGCGGTGGTGCGGTCGCGGCGCGCTGAGACGCTGAAGGCCCGACATGTCCGGCTCCGGCCTCAGGCCGGGGCCGGCTGTGTTCACGGACAGAACTGAACACGCAGGGTGTTGCTGAGGTTGGTTCCCGAGCCCCCTCCCGGGATATCGCGAAACCAGAACTGGAAGAAGCGCGTGTCGCCCGGCTGGATGATGGCACCACCCGGAAGCGATTGGAGATTGACCGTCTGTGTGGCGTCACCGAAGAGGTTGGTCTGGGTGATCGGGAAGCGGAAGATCGAGCCACCCGCACAGCGCACCCCGTTGCCCAGCGGAGTCTGCGTCTGCGTGGTCCCGAAGAAGAAGATCCCGTTGACCTGCGGCGGACAGTTGATCGCCAGCAGTTGGAGGCTGTTGGCGGCAAGACTGTTGCTACCAAGGCCCTGAATGCTCGCTCCCGGACCGGCGGAGTTGGGCGAGAGCGGGCAGAGAGTCGTGAACGCGCTCGAAGGCAGGATGCTCCAGGACCTCGACTCGGTCATGAACTGCGCGCGCTTGGTTTCATCCTTCACCATCGTCGTGTTGTCCACGACGGTGACTGAAACGATCGCTGCGCAGGCGCCAAGGGAGAGGCTGGGCAGGCTGAGCGTCGTGCCTGTGGCTCCCACGATCGGATTGCCGTTCAGGTACCACTGGATCGCCAACGGGTTGCCCGTGGGAGCAACCGGCGTGACAAACAGGGTCTCGCTTCCGTTGAGGGTCACCCCCGTCGGCGTGGAATCGTCGATCGGATCCACGAGCTTGTAGATCTCGATGATGATCGACTCGGCACTCGGCAGGTTGAAGGGCCGATCGAGGCTGCGCATCAACGAGTTGTTGGTCGGCCGGTATACTCCGAATTGGCTGTAACTGGAACCCTCGAACGTGGAGACCAGACCATCAAAAGCCGCATTGTTGATGCCCAGCCAGCGATACCACTTGGCCAGCGCAGCGAGCATGGCGGATGAAGTGAGCTTGGAGGAGTTGGGTGCGCCGGGTTCACCCCCTGTGTAGGTCGCCGGGCCGCCGTAGTCGTATTCATCGGCCAGATTGCCCAGTGCATGACCGAACTCATGCCGGACGATTTCCAGAGCGGCGCCATTGCCGGCAGCCGATGTCGCGAGGTCATTGGAGGGATAGCCGGCGCCTCCGTAGGTGCTTGAATTGGCGAGCGCCAGCACGAGATCGACATCCGGAGCGTTGTTGGCGAACTGATAGGCCTTGGTCACATCCACGCACAGCAGACGATCGATGCCGTTGCACCAGTAGCCCATGTCCAGGGCCGTATTGCGCTGGATACCCTGAGCCGGATCGTTGTCGACGCCGGAGTCCACCGAAACCACGTCTACGCGATGGACGAGGAACAGCGGCTTGTAGGTGAGATACGGTTCCTTATTGAAGAAGTTCGTGGCGATGCCGGCGGCTTGAGTGGCGTACGTTCCGAGCTGGGCACTTTGGTATCCATCACCAACGATCACCAGATCCACACGGTTGGCGGGATTGGGAGCGACGAGGAAGGGTGTCAGAGTGGTGACCAGCGCCGGCTGCACGGAGGTCACGGATCCCTTGACGGGGGTCAGCATGTCGACCCTACCACCTGTCAAATTTCCGTTGGCATCGAGAGTGTCCCAGTAAACCTGCTCACGGTGCAGATCCTGAGCTTGTGCGATCCCAAGCAGCACCCACACCCCCGCCGACATGACCAAGCGCATGCAACCCAGTCTACCCCCGAACCGCATGGGAGGTTTATATCCCCCTTTCAGGCCGCCTTTCCCTTGAGCCGGAATCGGCGCCTGCGCGATACTGCCCGGCATGGCTGCATCCGATCAGGGCCACTGGCACGCAGAGCACTCCTCAAGGTGGGGTGTGACAGTGCTGCTGGGGCTCGCCAGCCTGCTCTTGATGCTCGCAGGCAGCTCGATGCTTGTGCACTCCCACGAAGGGGTGGATGCGCACGTGCACATCCTGGGTCGAGTTCACACAGAGCCCGCTCCTGCGATGCACGGGCAGGCCCACTTGCAAGCTGAGGCGCCCGCCCATCAAGACAGCCATCCCACCTTTGCGCAGGCTGACAACGAGCATTTTTCGATGCTGATTGTCTGGCCCGCTTGCACTGCATCCCGCACGGCATTCGATCACACCGCGCTTGGCCATGTTTCGTTCCCAAGGCCCGCTCCGGAGGTCGGCATCGACGTTCCGATCACCTTGCCGCAGGCCTTGCAGCGTGGACCGCCGGATCCGATCCGACCTGGGTGTTCCGGCACACAACGGTTTCTACAAACGACTCACGCACTTTTGATCTGACATCGCGGCCCCGAGCACGCATCGCGTGTTCGTGCCGCCATGTTCGCTGTTTCAATCGTCACTGTGAGGTTTCCCGTTGAAGTTCTCTTCGTTGCCTTTCCCCGTTCTTGCCTGCTTCCTGCTGATCTGTGCTCCGATTGCATGCTCTCACGATCACGAGGATCACACGCACCCGCCCGCAGATTCCGAGCTGGAGCCGATCCGGCATACGGTCTTCGGCAGCAAACTGCTCCTGTTTCTTGAACACCCTCCGCTGATTCGAGCGGAGTCAGCGCGTTTTCTCGCTCACTTCAGCATCCTCGAAACAGGAGAACCGGTCCGTGAAGGACGCGTGCAACTTGCCTTGGGAGACTTGCGGTGGGAGCAGAATTCACCGGCCCGAGATGGCTTGTTCATTCCCGCAGGCGCACCCCCGGCTGCCGGCAGGTTCCCGCTGAAGGTCACACTTGCGACCTCCGAACTGCAAGAGGAGTTCGACCTGGGCTTCGTCGAGGTATTCGAGAACGCCAAAGGGGTCCCTCCTTCCTCCGCAGACAGCACTTGCGATTCGGTCGACTTCCTGCTCGAACAACAATGGAAGATCGGGCTTCTGGTCAGACCCGCCACGGATGGACTCATCAAGGTGCAGCGCTCAGTCCCTGCGGTGCTTGAGCTTGAGGAGACCGCACAAGCCTGCGTTTCCGCTGGGATTTCCGGCCTGCTCGCAGGCTCCGGCGATCAGGGTTTGCCGCGTATAGGAGAGCGTGTGGAGCGCAACGCACCCATCGTCTCACTTGAACCACTCCTGAACACCGTCGAGGCAACACAGCTGCGTGTTTGGGAATTGGAAGCCAAGCTGCTCGAACAACAGACGCGACACGAACTCGACCTGGCCCGATCGCAGCTTGTGCAAGGCGAACGTGAGCTCGCGCGGACCCACGCATCCAAGGAACGCGGCTTTGCCACATAGGCTGAACTGGACCAGGCCGCAGGTGTCGTGAAGGAAGCACAGCTGCATGTGGCTGCGCTCGAGGAGAGAGTACGGGTGGTTGTGACGCAGGAGCCGACGGCGGGACCGATGCGCGTTCTTGTGCTGGCTCCGATTGCGGGCGTGGTTACCGAAACACGCGCCGTATTGGGCCAACACGTTCAGGCCGGAGATCGTCTGCTTTTCATCGCTGACCCCCTCATTCTGAGGGTGCGAGTCACGGTTCCGGAAGAAAGTCTCTCCCTCTTCCTTTCCTCGGAGCTTTTCGATCTGTCACCGGCCCTCGCAAAATCCGCATCGACTCAGGCCACGCCGAATGAGCTGACGCTGGCCAGCGAGATCGATCCCTCAACTCGCGCACTGACCGCGATTCTGAGGCCTCGAGTCGTGCCTGAGGACTGGCGTTCTGGAATGCTGCTCACCGTGATGGCAACCGAGTTCCGAAAGGCAGCCGCCGTGACCATACCGCCTGAGGCCGTCGTTTCGGATCAGGGCATGTCCACCGCCTACGTCATGCTGGATGGCGAAAAGTTCCAGCGCAGGGTCCTGAAGCTTGGCACTCGGGATTCCGAACGTGTGGAAGTGCTCTCCGGTATCACTGCAGGAGAGCGAGTTGTCACCCGTGGCGCCCATTTCGTCCGGCTTGCTTCGATGGTCCCTGAAGGCTTCGGACACGGCCACGCACACTGAGCACGGAGGATCACGACATGGTCGAATCGCTCATTCAATGGTCGCTGCGCAATCGCGTGCTCGTCGTCATCCTTGCACTCGCTGTATCGATTGCCGGGGCGTGGCTTGGATCGAAAATGCCCGTTGACGTGTTGCCCGACTTGACGGCACCCACGGTTACGGTGATCACAGAGGGGACCAGCCTCAGCCCCGAGGAAATGGAGACCCAAGTCACCATTCCCATTGAAGGTGCCCTCAACGGCGCACATGGGGTTCGGAGAGTCCGATCCGGTACAGCTCTCGGACTCAGCGTCGTATGGGTTGAGTTCGACTGGGACACGCCGATGTCGCAGGCCCGACAGACCGTAAGCGAAAGACTGCTTCTTGTTGCAGATCGCATGCCGCCACAGGCCAACCAACCAAAGCTTGCGCCTGCGTCTTCCATCATGGGCGAGGTGCTGTTCTTCGCGGTTGTCAGTGAACGACATGACGATCTGGCACTGCGCACCACAGCTCAGACGATTGTGCGCAGACGACTGCTCACACTGAGTGGGGTCTCGCAGGTTTCGGTTCTCGGGGGCAGCGTTCCTCAGTTTCAGATCGTCCTTTCCCCGGAAGCGCTGCTTGCATACGGCCTCGATGCGAGCGCTGTCGTGGAAGCACTCGAAGCGACGAACTCGAATCTATCCGGAGGGGTAATCGTCGACGGTCCACGCGAGCTCGTGATTGAGGCTATGGGAAGGGTTCGGACAGTTGACGAGCTCGCCTCCACCGTTGTGGCGCTGAGGCAGGGTCGTTCGATCCGGGTTTCCGATCTTGGGGTCATCCGTGTGGGCGCAGCAGCGCGGCGTGGAAGCGCCGCCTCGGCGACCCGCAATCCGGACGGAACAGCGAGGATTGAAGACGCTGTCATTCTTGCTGTGCAGAAACAGCCGGGGACGAACACGCTTGCTCTTACGCAGGATCTGGATCGTGCACTTGATGACATCGAACACCAGCTTCCATCCGCAATGCGGTTGCGGCGCGACCTGTTTCGCCAAGCGTCCTTCATTGAAAGGTCTGTCGAGAACACAGGCACCGCACTGGTTGAAGGCGCTGCAATGGTCGTGCTTGTCGTGCTGATGTTTCTCGCCAGTCTTCGAACAAGTTTGTTGACGCTTGTCGTGCTCCCTGTATCCGTGCTTACGACAACAGTAGTTCTATATTTCTTCGGAGGAATCAACACGATGACGCTGGGCGGCCTTGCCATTGCAATTGGCGCCTTGGTTGACGACGCAATCATCGATGTCGAGAACATTGTGCGCCGACTCCGGGAGAACCACGCACTGCCGGAAGAGCAGCGCAAGCCGGTCTTGGCGGTCATTTATTCCGCCAGCGTTGAGGTTCGAGCTTCGATCGTTCTTGCCACGGCCATCATCCTGCTGGCGTTTCTGCCGCTGTTTTTCCTCTCTGGAATCGAGGGCCGGTTGCTGCTTCCTCTGGGTATGGCGTTCTGCATCTCGCTCAGCGTGTCCCTGCTGGTTGCCTTGACTTTGACTCCTGCGCTCGCGGCGTGGTTTCTGCCGGACACCAAGGCAATCTCGTCAGCAGGGGATTCACGACTCGTCATCGCGATCAAGAGGCTGTACCAACCCGTACTCGATTGGTCCCTGAAGCGACTCGCAGTATTGACTGGACTGGGTGCCTGCGGTCTTGTGGCGGCGGGGCTCGGGCTTGCGCGAACCGGCACCGGGTTTCTGCCTGAGTTCAACGAGGGCGCGTTGGTCATCGGAGCAGTCACGGAGCCGGGCACCTCTCTTGATCAAAGCATCGGCATTGCAAAGCTGGTCGATCAGGCTCTGAATGAGACAGAAGCTCAGTTCATGCGTGCGACAGGTGTTGTGATGTCGGCTGAGGAACAGAGCCTTTAGACACTGCGCGAGGCTGTGGCGCACGGTGATGCCACCCTGCAGGCTCAGCTTGCCGCGGAACGATCGGTTCTGGAAACCAGGCGGCGTCTGGAAGCGGCCCGCTGGGCCAGCTTCGGTCTCCACTTGCAGCTTGAAGAAGCGGTTGGCTCTCCTCTGGTTCAGGCCACTTTCACAACAACTGCGCCCGAACCGCGCGGCCCTTGACGCCTCCGCGCAGCATGTGCAGCGCCAGCCGGGCCTGCTCCCGCTCGACCGCAACATAGCTCGCCATGTCGAGGATCTCGATCTTGCCAACCTGAGTGCCGCGCAGCCCGCCTTCGGCCGTCAGCGCGCCGAGAATGTCACCGGGACGCTGCTTCTGCTTGCGTCCGCCGAGAATCTGGATCGTTGCCATTCGCGGAGCTACCTGTTTCGCCTGCGCTCGCGGAACGGCAGCCCAATCGGTCCACTCGCAGGCTCGAGCACGCATCTCCTCGATGCGTTCGGCGCGGTGGCGCTCGCCCGGGCTCACGAGACTCAACGCCAGTCCCTCCCGATCGACGCGAGCCGTTCGCCCAACGCGGTGCGTGTGGGTGTCGGCATCGGGTGATACCTCGGCATTGATGACGAGCTCCAGATCCGGGATATCGATGCCGCGCGCGGCCACATCCGTGGCAACGAGCACGGTGGCGCTGCGGTTCTCAAAGCGGATCAACACCTGATCCCGCTCGCGCTGCTCCAGATCGCCGTGGAGCGCGAGTACGGCATGGCCTGCGGCGTTGAGATGCTCGCACAGCCGCTTGCAGGCTTCCTTGGTATTGCAGAAGACCAGCGCGCGCTCACTGCGGTGGTGTTCCAAGAGCCTGCGCACGGCCTCGGGGCGCTGTTCCTCTTCGATGCGGAACCACTGCTGGCGCAGCTGCTCGTGGGTACGGGCCTCTTCGAGGCGGATGCGCACCGGGTCGCGCAGCAGACGCAGGCCCACGGCTTCCAGCTCCGGGGGAAATGTGGCCGAGAACAGCAGGGTCTGGCGATCTTCCGGACAGCGCTCCAGCACGCGCTGGATGTCGGGCAGAAAGCCCATGTCGAGCATGCGATCGGCCTCGTCGAGCACCAGCGTGCGCAGCTGTCGCAGTTCGAGAGAGCCGCGACCGAGGTGATCGAGGACGCGACCGGGCGTTCCCACCACGACGTGCGCGCCATGTTCGAGGCTCGCGAGCTGCGGCCGGATCGGCTGACCCCCGGACAGCACCAAGACCTTGATGTTCTCCATGCCGCGCGCCAGTCGCCGAATCTCGCCCGCAACCTGCTCCGCCAGCTCGCGGGTGGGTGTCAGTACCAGCGCCTGGGTGCCGTGAAAGGCAGCCTCGAGGCGCATCAGCAGCGGCAGCGAAAAGGCCGCGGTCTTTCCGCTGCCCGTCTTGGCAAGGGCGAGCAGATCCGAACCTTCCAGCGTCCTCGGCAGCGACTGCGCCTGGATCGGCGTCATGCGCTCATAGCCGAGGCTGGGCAGATTGGCGAGCAGTGCCCGGCTGAGGGGAAGCGCTTCGAAGGACGTGTTTTCGGACGAACTCACTGTGCTTGCGTGCTCACTTCCGCCACACAGACCGCGGCGGGGTCGAAGCGCTCCAGCAGCGCACCCGCCATGGCAGCGAGCGTGCGTGTGACCTTGCCTTCATGCACCTTGACGCCGTCACGCTCGATGACCACGGGCCGATCCAGATCGGCGAGGGCATCGTTCAGTCGCAGGCGCACCAAGCCGGCATCTTTCGCCCCTTCGATGCGGAATTTCTGACCCTCGCGCGTTGCCACGATGCGCGTGCCCGGACGCGGTTCACTGACCGAAAGCCAGTAGAAGCGGTTGTGCACCACATCGTCCTGCAGCCAGATGATCTTCGCTGGGTTGGGGTCGCGCGTGAATGTGGCCATCCAGGGCAGTGCTTCACGATCCTGTCGATCCATCCAGTGGCCCTTGCCTTCATGGATGACGACCTGATGCGCGTATCCGCCTTTGTCTTCCATCGCGAGCTTGTCCAGCCGCTCCTTCCACTGAGCGGCGATCTGATTGCGGTTGTAGGCCGCATCGTTGGCACCCATGTGCAGGGCAAAGCCGATGTTCCTCAGACCGTCGGGCTGGGTCTCGTTGGGATGACCCGCCATCATTCCTGCCGCCGCAAGCTGATCCGCCATGCGCGGGGCAAGCTGGTAGACGCCATCGCCGCCTGCGCTGTATCCGAGGATGTAAACACGATTCGGATCGACGCCTTCGATGGCGACCATGTTCTCGATCAGGCGCTCGAAGAGCGGATCGATGTGGCCCTGATGCCAGAGGTTCCAGGTGTCGCTGGGTGCGCGCGGAGCGACGTAAACGCCCTCCTCCAGCGTGTAGAGCTTCTTCTGGTTTTCCCATTGCTGGTCATTGACGGCCGCGGGCGCACCGCCGCCGCCGTGCATCGAGATCCACAGCGAGCGTGAACCTCGCTTGGCTGATCCGAAGCTCGTGTACCAGAACGGCATGGACGCGCCGGCGACCTCGAGCTTGCGCGCCTCCAGCTCCGCCTTGCGCTGTTCCGCCAATTGTGCGGCACGGTGCTGCGTGAGCTGCGACCAGGCCTGGCGGGCCTCCGCCTTGCTGAGCGGCTCGGTCGCCAGAGGCGAACGCAGCACCGCATCCAGCCCCCCCGAGGACAGCAAGCCCTCCAGCGCACCCAGCGCACCCACCTTGAGATCCATGAGTTGCTCGTCGCGCTCGACCAACAGCGGCAACGAACCCCCGCCGATCACTTGCACCTGATAACGGCCGTTGAGCGGCAGATTCGCCGTCAGGTGATCGTTGCCATCGAAGCGCTGATCTTTCGAGCGTCCGTCAAAGATCGTCACACCCAGCGGGTTCACGACCTTGACCAGAGCCGCAACCCGGGTCTCGCCAGCCTTCACCCGGAAGCGCACTCGAGCCATGCCCGCAGGCACAGCGCTTGATTTGCGCAGATAACGTTCCGTCACATCCAGCGCCCGCACGGAGGTGTTCTCCGGTGCCCAGACCATCGGGAACGTCAGCGGCGAGTCCTTCCACGTCGTCGCGAAGATCGCGTGCTGAGGATCGCCGGTACGCGCCCCCGCTGCGCGATCGACAAACCAACCCTGGTCCAGCGCATCGCCGGTGGCTTCCGCAGCGCCCGTGAAGTGCCATCCGTTGTCCCAGATCTCCACCCACGAATGGTTGCCGCTCTTGTCGGACCACAGCGGCGTACCGACGAAGCGGGCGGGCACACCCACGGATCGACAGGCATCGATCAGCAGGATCGACAGACCTGTGCACGAGGCAAGACCGCTCTCCAGGGTCTCGTAGGGACTCTGATCGGCCTTCTTGCGCTTCGTTGAATAGCTGACCTTGTTGAGCGCGAAGATCTGCTGGTTGAGCTTCGCGGCGGCGGCACCGGCGCTGGTCGCGTCCTTGACGAGCGGCCAGAAGCGCGCTCGAAAATCCTGACGCCATGCATCGCGACGTTCGTTGACGCAGGCATAGGGCAGGATCGCATCCAGAAAGACATCCTCAGGCACGGCTTCCCGCCAAGGCGCAGCATGCCAGGCTTCGAACGCCCCCTTGCAGTGCGCGATGAGAAACTCCGCCTTGAGGCTTTGCGCATCCTCGAGCGGCATGCGCTCGATCAGCCAGCGCATCGCCGGACGTTGTTCCTCGGGCACACCGGCCACGGCCGCCTCCAGCTCGGCGCGGTTGGAACCCGCCCGGTCCAGGGCATCGCGCCACTCGGCGCGCAGAGGCAGGAGCAGAGACAGGAACAGCAGGACTCGCAGCGGAAAATTCATCGGGCGGCGAATCTACCCGATATGGGCAGGCACCGTACCGCGGACTCAAGGCTTCGCTGTCCGCTGCCGATATTCAGGATCCCATGCCCCCCGTCTCCCACCTGGAAGCCTCGCGCGAGCGGTCTCGCTGGGTGGTCGCCTTGGTGGTGTACGGCCTCGTCGCCGCCCTGCTCTGGGTCGTGCGCACAACCTGAGCCGCGCTTCAGTTTCGCGTCCTCGGACGCCGATGCTGGGTTGGATCCGATGCATCGCCCGGCCATTTTTTCCACCTCACGAGGCGCACACGGCGGCTTCACGCTGTCGGAGCTGCTGTTGAGCTTCGTGGCTCTGACGCTGGTCGCGCTCGTCGCCATCTCGAGCTTCTTCTCGCAGACGGAAGTGACGCTCCACAATGCGGCGCGCCTGCTGGCGGATGACATCCGTACTGCCCAGAACCGCGCGATGCTGCTGCAGGTGCCCGTCGCGCTGCGCTTCGAGGAGGACGGTGACGGCTACGCGATCGAGGACCTCGGTTTCGGTCCTGCACACCTCAAGGAGCTGATTCCCCCCGTGGCGCGCCGCTATTCGGCGGACGGCGTCTTCGAGGGCGTTCGCGTCCGGCAGCTGGATCTGGGCGGAGCCACGCAGCTGCGCTTCGATGCCCAGGGCCGCGCGGAGCGTGGAGCGACGATCACGCTCGGCTACGAGGGCGAGACCCGTTCCGTGGTGATCGATGCTGGTCGAGGCATCGCCCTCCGTCCGGATTCCACGCGCAATCGCGGTTGGCTGGACTGGCTGCGCTAGTCCACCCGCTCGAGCACAGCCCACACTCCGTGGTGATCACTGGGCCAGCGACCGTGTGCCCCGCGTTGGTCGAGCAGTCCGGCGCCGAGTGAACGCCACTGCCGCGTCACGAGGCAGTAGTCGATCTTCGGGCCGCTTTTTCCCCCGCGAAAGGCATGGTAGGTGCCCACTTCGCGTGCGTCGGGATGCAGATCGCGAAAGCTGTCGCGCAGGCCGGCAGCGCGCAGAAGCTCCAGCGGAGCACTGCTCTCCTCTGCGTTGAAATCCCCCAGCACGATGCTCGGCGCATCGCAGGCACGCACCCAGTCTGCAATGAGGCGCGCAGACTCCAGGCGCGCCCGCTCCCCGCGGTGGTCCCAGTGCGTGTTCCAGACCACGAATTCACGCCGGGTGGCGCGCTCGCGCAGCAATGCATGCGTGCACAGCCGCGTCAGCGCCGCATCCCAACCGACCGAACCCACGACTTCCGGGGTCTCGCTGAGCCAGCGGTCCGCGGCTTCGACGAGCTCGAAGCGTCGAGTGTCGAAGTACAACGCCGTGTGCTCGCCGCGCGTCCCTCCTTCGCGTCCCTGGCCGACGCGTGCGTGATTCACGAGTACTCGATCGAGATACTCCAGCTGAAAATCGAGCGCTTCCTGCAGGCCGATCAGATCGGCACCGGTGCCCACCAGCAGGGCAGCCACGCTTTCCCTGCGCAGGGGCCAGGCATCCGGTCCATCATCCGCTGTTCCGTAGCGGATGTTGAACGTCAGCGCCGTCACAGGACTGCCGGCGCTGCCTGAATCGGTGCCGTTTGAATCGGAGCCGTGCGGCACAGCGTTGTCGGGAACAGTGCTGTCGGGAACAGTGCTGTTGGGCTTGGCTGCTGAGGTCGAGCTGTCCACCGGCGGCCTCGGAGCCATGGAACAACCTGCGATCAGAACCAGCAGCATCCAACGCATGTGCATCGCGGGAGTCTAGCGCAGGCGGAAAAAGTGCAGGAGCCGCCCCCCGAAAGGGGCAGCTCCTGAAGTCGATCGCGCTCGGGGAGAGCGCTCGACGGCCGAGGCCGGTGGCAGTTCCTGCTCTCGGCGCCTGAAATCGTTAGGCAGGGGTGATTTCAGGGTCCTGCGATGGGGATCGCAGCATCTGGGTTCGGATGGCAGGTTCTTCCCCCAGACAGAGGTGATATCGGTGGCTTCCCGGCTTCGCTGAAGCGCTTTCGCGCGACTTTCTAGTATCTGGGAATCTTGGGATCGATCTGCTCGCGCCAGGCATCGATGCCGCCGCGCATGGAGTGCACGCGCGTGAAACCATGGCCCACGAAGTACGCCGCCACATCCAGGGAACGCATGCCGCTCTTGCAGGAGAACACGATGCGGCGGTCCTTGGGCAGCTCCATGTACTTGGCCGGGTTGTCGAAGTCGAGTGCCTCGGCCTGCGGGATGTTGGCGATGGCGAGCTCCTGCGGCGTGCGCACGTCGATGAAGCTGAAATCTTCGCCCTGATCCAGCCAGGCCTTGACTGTCTGGCAGTCAACCTGCATGCGGGCATCAACTTCCTGAGCGTGCTGGATCGTGCGGATCACCTCGGGGATGTCGAGGATGTTGTGATCCTTGCAGACCTGTGCCAGCGTGTCCGTGGGCTGGAATCCGCAGGAGGAGCAGCCTCCCACGTGGTAGCGCTGGAACAGCGCGCGCTGGGCGGCAGGAGCGATATGAAGAATCTCCTCCATGGTCATGGAGGGCTGGATGGAGAGGGTGGAACTCATGGCGGTACAGAATCCTAGCCTGACGGTGACAACCGGTCGAAATCTAACGCTCACGGAAGGCGAGCTGGAAAAATGTTCCCCACAGGGTTGAAAAAAGTCTCGTTGTGCCATGTGGGGGGCATATTTGTGGGTGTTTTTTACGACATTGCATTTTGGGGAGGGGGGTAGTCTTCTTGTGCCCCACCCCCCGTGAGGCGGAGTGACCCAAAGTACTCCCTCCCCCCAAACTCTAGGATTCCCCATGCGTCTCTCTGCTTTCGTGTCCGCCCTCGGACTCGTCGGCGCCGTTGGTTTCGGCGTCGTCTACACCAATCAGGCCACCGCCGTTGCCATCGACGGCTTCGTTCTCCCCACCTTGGTCGCAGGTGCCAATGTCTTCGAAATCGAAGGCAAGCTGACCGCCTTCAACGTGGCCGCTCGCACGGTCGATGTCAACGACACCCGCATCGTGCTGCCGGCCGGAATGCTGATCGACACGGATGCGGACGGCGTCGGCGACATCACGCTGGAAGCACTCGCTGATCCCGCGCTGCCGACCCCGGTGGGCGGATCGATGATCATCACGGGCACCGCCGCCAGCGTGGCCGGCCAGGCTCGCTTCACCGCTGACGGCGTCTACTTCGAGTTCGCCGAGAACGTCGTGGTGGGACCGCTGGTCGCCGTGAACGCGGCCGCCGGAACCATCCAGGTGGCGGGCACGGTCGTGAAGATGAATCAGGACCCCCGCTTGCCCTCGATGATCCTTGATCTCGGCGGCAACGAGATCAGCCTGGCGCAAATGGCCGGCTACGAGGGCACGCTCGTGGGCGTCGAAGGCCACATGATCGGCACCGAGCTGCACGCCAAGGTCGTCGAGACGGAAGTCATCGTCGCGACGCCCAACGCGGATACGGTCATCATCGAGAAGGCGCTGTACAACGCCTCGAAGCGCAGCGTGGAAGTGCGCGGCTTCGTGACCCGCAACGAGGCGACCGGCCTGATCGCTCCTCAGGTGACGATCGACCTCTCGTGCGACGGCCTCGGCCTCGTCACGGCGAACGTCGTGGTTGACCCCGCCCTGAATCAGGGCGAGTTCAAGTACAAGTCGAACAACAACGCCGTTCCGACGCACCCGGGCACGGTCTGCGTGAAGACGACCACGAGCCCCTCGGCTCAGCGCAACGTCGACTGATCGGAGTCAAAGACCGGCACAGGAAAGGCGATTGCCAGGAACAGTCGTCCGAATGCGCCGAGCTCTGAAGCCCCGCGGCGTCCAGCCGCGGGGCACCTTCATTTCAGGGGCCGGCATGGCCGCGCACCTGCCCGCGCCCTAGACTTTCCGGCCGGAAACAACATGGCCGAAGCACGCATCACGACTCGTTCGAAGGATTACGCCCAGTGGTATCAGGATGTCCTGCGGGAGGCAGGCCTGGCCGAGCCCGCCGAGGTGGTGCGGGGCTGCATGGTGATCAAGCCGCACGGCTACGCCATATGGGAGAAGATGCAATCCGATCTCGACCGCCGCTTCAAGGCGACCGGCCACCAGAATGCGTATTTCCCGCTCCTGATCCCGCTCTCCTTCCTGGCGAAAGAGGCCCAGCATGTCGAGGGCTTCGCGATGGAGTGCGCCGTCGTGACCCACTCGGGGCTCAAGGCCGCGGACGGCAAGCTCACGCTCAAGAACGAGCTTGAGGAGCCTTATGTGGTGCGCCCCACGTCCGAGACGATCATCGGGCACTTCTTCGCCAAATGGATCGACAGCTACCGCGATCTGCCGCTCCTCATCAACCAGTGGGCGAACGTGATGCGCTGGGAGCTGCGCACGCGCCTGTTCCTGCGCACCGGCGAGTTCCTCTGGCAGGAGGGTCATACGGCTCACGCCACGCACGCCGAGGCGCAGGAGGAGGTGCGCCGCATGCTCGACGTCTACCGCGACTTCGCTCACGAAGTCATGGCGCTGCCGGTCCTTCAGGGCGTCAAGACCGACAACGAGCGCTTTGCCGGCGCCGTGGAAACGACCTGCATCGAAGCGATGATGCAGGACGGCAAGGCGCTGCAGGCAGGAACCAGTCACGACCTCGGCCAGAACTTCGGCAAGGCCTTCAACGTCACCTTCCAGAACGAGAAGGGCGAGCGAGAGCACGTCTGGCAGACCTCATGGGGTGTATCGACCCGCCTGGTGGGCGCCGTGGTGATGGCGCACAGCGACGATGACGGCCTCGTGCTGCCGCCGCGACTGGCACCGATCCACGTGGTGATCGTCCCGATCTGGAAGAGCGATGCAGAGAAGGCCGCCACCGTGGACGCCGCGCGGCGCATCGCCAAGGAACTCGGCGACGACGGCCTCAGCGTCAAGGTTGACGATCGCGACAACTTGCGCCCCGGTGACAAATACTACGAGTGGGAGCGCAAGGGGGTCCCCGTGCGCGTCGAGATCGGGCCGCGCGATCTGGAGTCGCGCAGCGTCATGATCAAGCGCCGCATCGCTCCCGTGGATGCCAACGGCAAGGCCATCAAGGAGAAGCTGGCGATGGAGGGCCTCGGCGTGGCTCTCGGCAAAGTGCTCGACGAGTTTCAGCGCTTCCTGTTCGAGCGGGCTCTCCAGTTCCGGGAATCGAACACCATCACCGTCGATAGCTGGAAAGAATTCTGCGAGGTCTTCGCCGGCGAGGGCTCGAAGTTCGTCTACGCACACTGGGACGGCACGGGCGAGACCGAAAAGGCGATCAAGGAAGCCACCAAGGCGACCATCCGCTGCCTGCCGTACCCCGGTCAGGGTCCTGCGGCCGAGCCGGGTGTGTGCATCAAGACCGGCAAGCCCAGCGCGCGCCGGGTCCTGTTCGCGAAGAACTACTGAGGTCTCCGGCTCACAACCAGTAGCGCAGCTGGTAGCAGCACCATTCCTTGGTGCGCTGCCACCAGCCGCGCTGCTCCCATTCTTCGAGCCGGATCTCGCGCGAGAGGGCACGGGCCTCCTCGAAGCGCCGGTCCATGGTCTCGCCGATTTGGGTGTCGACGATGATCAGGCCGACCTCGAGATTGTGCAGGAAGCTGCGCTTGTCGAGGTTGTAGCTTCCGATGGTCGACCAGATGCCGTCGATCACGCCTGTCTTGGCGTGCATCATCGGGCCCGGCCACTCATGGATCCTCACTCCGCTTTTCAGCAGACGCGCGTAGAGCCTTCGCGTGGCATGGCCCACCGCGGGTACGTCGGAACGCGAGGGCACGATCACGTGCACCTCCACGCCGCGCGCAGCCGCAAGCGCGAAGGCCCGCCGCAGACCCCGGTCGGGGATGAAGTACGCGTTCATGATGTGGATGCTGCGCTCGGAGCGGCGAATGGCGCGCAGATAGGCCTGCCGCATGTGCGAGCGGCTGCGCATCCAGACATTGCTGAAGACCTGCACCCCGGGCACGCTGGCGCCGCCTCGCGGGAGGACAGGGCTGGCCGGCGGCGGCTCCTCGAACCGATCGCCGCCGCTCTTGATCCACGTGCGGCGGAAGAGCATCGCCAGATCGCGCACCGCGAGTCCTTCCACCCGGGCGTGGGTGTCATACCAGCCGGCACCGCCGCGTTCGACGGGCATGTATTCATCCGTCAGGTTGAGACCGCCGGCGAAGGCCACGGCATCATCCACAACCAGAATCTTCTGGTGGTCGCGCTGGTTGAGTCCGAAGTTGCGCCTCCACGGCAGCAGAGGCGCGTACGGCAGCACGACGGCTCCCGCGGACCTCAGCGGCTCCAGAAAGCGATCACTGAGGGCAAAGGATCCCAGAGCATCGTAAATCACGCGCACTTTGCAGCCGGAGCGCGCGCGCTCGGCCAGCACATCACGAAAACGGCGACCGGTGTGGTCATCGGCCCAGATGTAGATCTCCAGGTGAACCGAGTGCTTGCCGGCCGAGATCGCAGCCAGCATCGCAGCAAAGGCTTCTTCGCCGGAGAAATACGGCGTCACCCGGTTCCATGGACGCAGGCGCTCGCGCTTCGTGAGATAGCGCAGATAGCGCTCCCACAACCGCAGACCGGCGCGGCGGAAGGCGCTGGCCTCGAGCGGCTTCAAGACCTCAGCCCCGTCGCTGCGGCGTGATTCGCAGCAGCACTTCTCGCGCGGCTCCGCTGTCCAGCGAATGCGCCGCCGCATCGACGCCTTCGGCGAGCGTCAGCGCGCGGCCGGAGGCCTTGAGCATCAGCGCCGCACCCAGCAGCGCCGAATTGCGGGCCGGTCCCAGAACGCCGTCCAGCACCTCCCGGGTGATCGCGGCGCACTCGCGGACGAGCTCTGGGTTGTCTCCCGAACCCATGCCCTCCGGCGGAAAACTGAACAGCGGCAGCTCGCATTCGACCTCGCTCAAGAGGCCGAAGTCCTCCGGCTCGATATGGATCGGCACGAGATAGCGCTCGGAGAGTTCCACGCCACGCGTGCGCTTGGAGAGTGCGGGTATCACGCCGCCTTCCGGGCCCTGCACCACGATTCCGCGCGGGTGGCCGAGCGCCTGAATCACCTCGGCAGCGGAGCCCAGCACCGGTCCCCCCATCGCGCCGAGCACCACCGCGGACTCCGTGGGCGCGAGCAGCTTCTCGACGGTCGACAGCGGCGTTCGCACGGACACTTCGGAGCGCACTCGGCGCAATCCCATCAGAGCCGGGAGCATGCCGGGCAGCGCCATGGCTGCGAAGCCCGCCTGCTCGACGGACTGCTCGGCTTCGCGTGGATCCCAATGCAAGCGCAGGCCGAGGCCCTCCAGCACGCTGGCCGCCGTCAGACCGCGGCGCGGCGCGACGCAACGATCCGTGAGGATCAACACGGGCACACCCGCGCCCGCAGTGATCAGACCGGCGGCAACCTCGAGCGGCGGGTGGTGGTCGATGCCGTCCGAAGGTCCGCAGATCGATACGAGGCCCGGCATGCCGGCGCAGGGAATGCGCGCCTGCTCTCGCGTGGCTCGCGCAAACCCGGTCAGCTCCTGCACCGTGATGCCCTTGGCGCGCATCATCACGAGGAAGGCCGCGATCTGGATCTCGCTCTCCTCGCCCGACAACACCGCCTTGAAGGCGGCTTGCGCCTCTTCAAAGGTCAGGTTGCGCCCGTCCTTGCGGCCTGGACCGAGGATGCGCATCGCTTGGCGAAGCTTCATGCAGGCTTTTTCGCAGGATAGCCGCTCTGTCCCAACAACGGAAGCCCGACAACGGAAGCGGCCGCGAAGCCAAGGGCTCCACGGCCGCCAAGTGATGCTCGTGCGGGCGGATCAGCCCTGCTTGGGCTTTTCTTCCGGCTTGTCTCCGTCCTTGGGTTTCTCTTCCGGCTTGTCGCCCTCCTTGGGCTTGTCGCCGTCCTTCGGAGTGTCGCCTTCTTTGGGCTTTTCCCCATCGGCCGGCTTGTCGCCGTCCTGCTTTGAGGCATCCTCGGGCTTGGGAGCGGTCTCGCCCTTGTCGAGCTTCACCTCTGAGGTTTCGCTCTTCTTGCGGGGGCGAATGTGCGCGAAGAACATCTCCTTCTCTTTGTCATAGGCAACCTTGCCATCGACAATTGCCCACTGCACGTGAGTGTTGTAGTGCAGGAGTTCGCCGTCCGTGACGATCAGATCGGCGTCCTTGCCCACTTCGATTGAGCCGACTCGATGCCCGATGCCCATGATGCGGGCGGGGATCGTCGTGATCGAGGCGATGGCCGCGTCATCCGGTAATTCGCCGCGCACGGCAAAGCCGGCCTCGACGGTGATGTGCTGGATGTCGCGACCGACGATGCCGTCCAGGCTGACGCTGTCCTGTCCGGGAACCACCGCGATCGGAACGCCCGCGCGGTGCAGGATGGACGCGTTCTGGATGCTGGAGCCGCCCGCGCGGACCAGCGTTTCGTCCTTCGGCGACTGGTTGCGGATCGTGAGGATCGCCATCGCGCCCGCACGACCAAGCTCATCCGCCACCGTCCAGCCCTCCGTGCAGCCTTCGATGACCGGACGGAAGCCGAACTCCTGCGCCAGACGAGCGATGCCCAGCAGGTCGTCGCGATCATTCGCCGAGAAACGTGCGTAGGCCTCGTTCCGCAGCACCATCAGAATGCCCGGATCGACATCCTTCTTGGCCGGCTCCTTGAGGTCCTTCTCGCGCTTGACCCGCTCCTCCCAGTCGCGGTACTGGCGCAGATACTCCGCCGTGGAAACGAACTTCTCGCGCAGGCCCTTCTTGCCTTGAGGATTGCGACCTGACCAGACCATCGTGACGAAGGCGCGGTCGCGCACTTGCGCGTCCTTGATCGTGAAGCGCTTGAGCTTGACGGCCGCGTTGCCGACCCCTGTCGTCGTGATCCCCGCCGCGAGGCCAAGAACCATGTTGCGATTGAACGGATCGATGGTATCGGCGAAGTCGCCGGCCGTGTTGCCTACTAGGCCCGACGAAGACGGCGACACCAGACCCGGGTAGACGTGCATGCCCTGGGCATCGATCACCTTCGTGTCGGCCGGCAGGTCAAGATCGTGCCCGATCTTGTGAATCTTGCCGTTCTTGCAAAGCACGGTGGCCTCGCGCAGCAGCGCTCCCGGCCCGATGTAGACATCGCCGTTGGTGACCGCCAGCCAGCGATCCTCATCGGCCTTCTTCTTGTCCTTGCCCTCTTCGGCCTTGCCATCGGCGGGCTTGGCGGCAGGAGCCGCTTCCTGGGCGTAGGCCGCGGTCGGCAACGAAAATGCAGACAGCAGGAGGCCGGACAGCAGCGTCGAGTACCACTTGGAGCGCATCACAGCTTCACCTCACCAAAGACAAACTTGCCGTCGAGCATCACCGCCTTGAGGCGCGAACTGGCCTCCAGCGGGTCACCGTCGTAGAAAATCATGTTGGCGTCCTTGCCCTTTTCCAGACTGCCGAGGCGCTGTTCGACGCCGAGCACCGAGGCCGGCTCCAGCGTCACCGCGCGGAGGGCGACGTTGCGATCGAGGCCGGCGCTGACCACCTCACCCACGTTGGCAAGCCACTGGCGGTGGTCGTTGAAAGAGTCGCCGCGCGGGATGAATGCGAGCTTGCCGCCGGCCGCGACGACATCCTTGGCGAGATTGCGTGTGCGCAGGGTGCCAGGCATCACACTGAGCACGGGCTCCATGATGCAGCGCACGTGCTTGTCGCCGATTCCGTCGACATCGAGCTCGAACTCGCTCTTGCGCAGTACGTAGAACAGGTCACTCTCGCGGGTGATCGGCAGGCGCAGATCCCACGGGAACTTCTCCTCGCCGATCGCGTCGAGGAAGTGCAGATATTCCGCCGCGCTCTGGATGCTCACGACGGCGCGCAGGCGTTCCGCGCGAAGATCGACGAAGGGCTTGGCCTTGGGCTCGGGCTCCGGGGGCACATAACCGCCCTTTTCAGGTGCGGCCTCTTCCTTCTTCTCTTCGCCGGCCTTGGGTTCTTCCTTCTTTTCGGAACCCTTCTTGGCGTTGTCCTTGTCCCACTTCTCCTTGGCCTTCTTCTCCTTCTCCGCGTACTCGTCCGCCTTCTTGAAGCCATCCTTGATGGCTCGCTTGGAGGCCCCGTTGGCGCGGGACAGGATCTTGAGATAGGCGCTGTCGCGCAGTATCAGCTCTTCCTTCGTTTCACCCAGCGGACGGATCGCGACAGCCTGGCCGCTGATGCCGTTGCCCGGCGGGTAGAGACCCAGCGTCGTGACGCCGGTCTCGACGATCTTGCGCAGCTCCTCGCTGGCCGGGTAGAGCTCGATGCTGGCGAGCACCTCCGGGGAGTTGTCGTCACCGCCTTCGCTGTCGAGGCTGTAACGCGAGTACGCGCTGACCAAGCCGGGCATCACGACCCACTCGGGCCGGTCGTAGACGGGGATGCCGCGCTCGATCGGAAGGTCCTCGCCGATCGTGATGATCTTGCCGCCTTCGACAAGGATGACTGCGTGCTCGATGACGCCCTTGCTGACGGTTTCGGCACGGCCCACGCGCAGAGCGAAGAGGTTCGGCGTGCTCGTGCCTTGGTCCGAAGAGGCCGCGGCAAGGCTTGAGAGTAGGAGTGAGAGAATCATGGTTTCTTGGCTCCGCGCGGACTCAGAAGAGCTGTCCTTCCGCCCCGCGGTTGTATTGGATCTGTCCGTCGATGAGGACCAGCTCAACGCGCGAGCGCGGGTCGAGCGGATCTCCGGTGGTGATGACCACGTCTGCGTCCTTGCCGGACTCGAGTGAACCGACGCGGTCGTCGATACCGAAGGAACGCGCCGGATGAATCGTGACGGCGCGCAGCATCTGATAGGAATCAGCACCCAGGTGGGCGGACATCGCGCCCTGCAGGAAGAGTTCTTCCTGCGGCATCACCGGTGCATCCGTGTTGAGCGAGAGATTCCGCGCGCCCGCTGCCAGATAGACCGCGGCAGTGCCGGTGATGCGTCCGTCACGGGTGGACAGGTAGTCCATCGTGCGCGGACCGGCATTGATCGGCGCGCCCGTCTGCACGATGTAAGGCGCGGTGGCGTGGGCGTCGAAGCAACCGTGTGACAGCACGCAGCGTGTGCCGTACTTCTCCTGCCACATGCGGGCGGCTGCAGGGAAACTGTCGCTGCCAGCACAGTGAATGAGAATCGGAAGATCCCGCGAGTGAACGCGCTGCAGGTTCACCAGCGCCGGGTCGTCGCGACCCTCGCGCGTGGCGCCGAGCGCCATGGCGTTGACATCCTCGAGAATCCACGCGAGGCCGGCCCGTGTCTGCCCCAGATCGCCTGCACGGCGCTCAGGGTTGTAGGCCTGTGCAACCTTGAGTCCGCCGGGGTTGCGCAGCACGCAGTCCTCGAAGGTACCGCTGGTCTTCGTCTTGTAGAGGATTCCGAAGCCGCTCATGCTGGTGCCGCTGCCGGGGATGCCGAAGAGCGTCGTGACACCCGCGGCACAGGCCAGCTTGACCAGGCGGTTGGAAGGCCGCAGCGCCGAAGAGGCGCGATATTCGGGATTGACCGGCATCACCATGTCGTTGGTGTCGCCGAAACCGCCGCTCTGCACGTGCGAGTGGAGGTCCACCATGCCCGGCACGGCGATCGCCGAGCGGAAATCGTGGTACGAATAGCCTGCGGGAACATCGCGCACGGGTCCCACGTATTCGATCTTGGCGTTGCGCGTGACCACCAGACCCGGCGAGTAGACGCTGTCGCCTTCGTCGCAGGCGATCACCTTGGAGACGACGATGGCATGACCGGTGTCGCCGGATTCCAGCAGGGCGATGCCGCGCTCCGGATCCACGCCGGAAGAGCCGCGCGGAGCCGCACACGCGCCGGAAAGCGCGAGTGCGGTCAGCAGGGCTGCGTGGAACTTGGGAGCTTGGTTCATCACCAGATGCGGCGCTCGTTCTTCGAGTCGTAGACCCACTTGCCGTCCATCAGGACGCGCTCAACCCAGCGACGGGGGTCGGCCGGATCGCCCGAGATGACGAGGATGTCGGCATCGCGACCAGGTTCGAGCGACCCCACGCGGTGGTTGATGCCGGCCGTGACCGCCGGAACAACTGTGAGGCCGCGCACACCCTCGAGATTCGAGAAGTCCATTCCGTAGCGGCCGCCCATGCCCGCCTGGAGCTGCAATTCCTCGGCGGGAATCACCGGTGCGTCGGTGTTGAAGCCGATCATCTTGACCCCGCGCTTCTGATATTCGGCGCCGATGCCCAGCATCGCTTCGGGGTTGGAGCCAGTCCATTGGATGAACTGCGCAGTGGGGACCTCAACGGCACGCGGACCGAGGATGGCCTGCATGCCTGTGTCCTTCACCAGCTCACCCGTGCGGTAGCCGGCCATTTCCCCGTGGTCGATGTACACGTCCAGTCCGAACTCCTTGCGAAGCATCGTGACGGTCATCAGGACAACCTGGAACATCTGCGTGTGCGTGCTGATCTGGGTGCGCTTGCCGAACAGCTCGGGGAACACATCGAAGTCGATGTTGCGCTCGGGGCGCGGGCCCTTGCCTTCCTCGAACAGACGCCACTTCTTGGCGTACTCGCGGCCGCGCTGGAGCGTATTGCGCAGGTTCCAGTTCATGAAGCTGCGGCCCGGGTTGATCACCCAGCGCTCCGGGTTGCCGGCCTGCGCGACCTTGAGCGAGCCGGGCTGACGGATCAGCGCGTCTTCGTAACGCTCGTGGCCTGTCTTGATCAGCACTCCCTGACCGCCCATGTTCACGCCGGAACCGGGGATGAACAGCACGCTGGTGACGCCCGAGGCCAGCGCCAGCTTCATCGCTTCGTTGCGCGGGATCACCGCCGTCGAAACGCGCAGACCGGGGTTGGCGAGGTACACCATGTCGTTGATGTCGAACGTGCCGCCGATGTGGCTATGCAGATCGATCATGCCCGGCATCAGCCACTTGGCGCCCAGATCGATCACTTCATAGCCTGCGGGGATCGGCGTCGTGCGCGCGGATCCGATGGCCTGAATCTTGCCATCGCGAACGAGCAACACACCGTTGTCGATCACCTGCGCGCCTTCGAGCGGGACCGCCAGAATCTTGGCTGCCTTGAGCGCGAGACCCGGACCGCCCTTCTCACCGGCCTTGGGCGGCAGCTTGCCGCGCACGATCACGGTGTTTGCACCCTGCAACTCCTGAGCGGCCGCGCTCGAGGCAAGGCCGGCCAGTGTGAGTGTACCCAGTGTGAGTGCACCCAGTGCGAAGGCGCACACGAGGCACAGCGCACGACGCAAGGAAAAGCGGACCATCAGCGCACCTCCTGACCGTTGACCCAGACGCGCAGCACGCTGGTTGCGGGCTCCACGGGAGTCCCGTCGAGCAGCAGCACATCGGCGTCCATGCCGACCGCAAGCTTTCCGACCCGGGCCGAAAGACCCATCATCTTCGCCACGTCGCTGGTCAGGGCCCTGAGCGCTCCCTCGGGGCTCATGCCCTCAGAGATCGCATAGCTCGCCATCAGCGGCAGATCCGCGGCACCCTCTTCCGCCGCGCTGTGGAACGCGACGGGGATGCCGGCGTTCTGCAGCTCGGTGAAGCGATTGCGCTCGCGCGCCCCCGCATCTGCGTCCACCACGAGGACAGCCTGGGTCAGGAGCACTCCGGCTACGCGACCCGCGATCTGGTCCGCGACCTTGTAGGCCTCGGTCGCAGAGTACAGCACCGGCTTGATCCCGGCATCTTCGAAGGCCTTGACGCACTCGAGGATCTCGTCCATGCGGTCACACTGGACGATCACGGCACCCTGACCCTTCATCGCGCGGCGGTACGCCTCAAGCTCGGGGTCGATGCCTGGCGAACGCGGTGCGACCTTGGGTTCTTCGGGCTTGTCATCCTTGGCCTTGCGGGGCTCGGGGCGCGCAGCAACCTCGTATTCGGTGCTCTTCTGCTGGAGCTCGAAATCCGCGCTGGTCTCACCCAGCGTCACCTTGCCCTTGAGCTTGCCCTTGACCTGCTCGGCATCGAGCGTGACGCGACCCTTCGAGCCATCGCCCTCAAGGTGGACCTTCTTGTCCGTGCGCTTGCCTTCGACGCTGATGAGATCATCGGAAAGGCTGGCGCAGCGCAGCGAGCCGCAGATCACTCCGTCGACGTCGCTGACGTAGATGCGCATGCGCACGCCCTCGCCCTCGCCCTCGCCCATCACAAGCTTGGTTTCCCAGGAGCCAGTGATCGGCTTGGCGGGCTCTTCCTCGCCCTTCTTCTTGTCTTCCTTCTTTTCCTCCGGCTTGGCGGCCTCGCCTTCCTTCTTCTCTTCCGGCTTGGCGGCCTCACCTTCCTTCTTGGCGCCCTCGTCCTTCTTCGCGGCGGGTTGCGCAGCGGCGGCAGGCTTGGGCGGGACGTAGCTGGCGAGCTTCTTCTCGTACTCGTCCCACTTCTTGGCGTAGTCCCCGGCCTTGGCAAGCTGGCTGCGCACGACGGCACCCGACTGCGGACGATAGCGCTCGGTCCAGTTGACGCGCAGCACGCTCGCTTCGGACACGACCATGTCTTCGACCTCGGTGCCTGCCGGCTTGTAGGCAAGCATCGGCGTGCCGGTGCGCGAGCCCCCGCGCGGAGACATGAGCACCGTGGTCACGCCAGCCTGAGCCACGCGACGGTCGGTGAAGTCCCCGGGCTCGAGAATGCGCGACAGTGCGAAGCGTGCCCCCGGAGTGCGCTGAGAACCCTCCAGACCAAGGAAGCTCATCGCATCGATCATGCCCGGCATGGCGGACTTGCCGCGCACCACCGTGGCGCCCGCGGGACGGCCCACGCGGCGTCCCACCGCGCGGATCTTGCCGTTCTCCATCAGCACCTCACCGGGCGCGAGCACTGTGCCGTCGCCCAGATGCAGCTCATCCACGCACAGGACCGTGGCCGCGGCCTCGTACGCCTTGTACACGATTTCTCCGTCGATCCAGGTCGCGAGCGCACTCCCGCTGCCGCCCAGCGGAGCTCCCGCGAATACGGCGAAGTCGGCGTCCTTGCCCGGTTCGATCGAACCGACGCGATCCGACACGCCCAGGATCTGCGCGGCGGACAGCGTCACGGCACGCAACGCAGCGGCTTCGCTCAGGCCTCCGCGCGAGGCCACGGCAGCCGAGTAGCGCAGCGCCGAAACCGGCGCGTTGTTGGGAGCGCTGATGGCGAAGCGCACGCCCGCCTTTTCCAGCGCTGCAGCCATCGCGAATTCCGGCCACTGCGCATCAGGGCCCTTGCCCATGTCGCGGCCGGAGAAGCCGTTGGGCAGGATCGGAGCGTCCACGATGACGCTGACGCCGGCCTTCGCGATCTCCGTGGCGATCGCCGAGGTTCCCTGACCGCCGTCGATCACGACGGGTTGGCGGGATTCGCGCGCGAAGGCAACCAGCGCACCGGCTTCCTCCGTGCTCTCCGCAGCCATGCGCCAGGGCAGCTTCTTCTCCATCAGCTCGCGCAGCGCGGGCGCGGCTTCGGGGCCGAACTCGCCGTTGGGTGCTCCGCCGTTGGCCTGTTCGATCAGCTCGCGCAGCGCGACCATCGCTCCCATCAGGGTGCGCGGCAGCTGCGGCTTCTCGTAACCAAGACCGATGTCGATCACCGCAGGCACCGGCGGCTTCCAGTAGCCGGGCGTCGCGCGTGCTTCGGCGCTGATCGCACCGTGGATCATGTTGGAGGCGGAGAGCACGCGGTGCGCATCGTCCGCGCCCGCCAGCTTCACCACCGCGCCCTGACCGGCGATGAGTCGGCGGCGTGCAGGTGCGATGTAGGAGCTCGTCACGCCTTCCTGCAGAGCGAAGACAAAGCTGGTCTCCGCTTCGTAGAGGTCGATTGCGAGCAGTGTGGGATCCGCGCTGCGATCCGAGGCCGACACGGAACGTCCGATGGTCGAGTCCGCGGCCACGAGGCCGGGCGTGATCACGGCATCCGGTCCATAGTCGACAACGCGAGCGTTGGCGGGGACGTTCACATCGGTACCGACGGCAAGGATCTTGCCGCCGCGCACCAGAATGGTGCCGTTGGAAACGCTGGCGCCGTTGACGACGTGGATCGTGCCTGCCTTGAGTGCCACGATGCCCTGCGCCGGATCAGCACCGGCGCTCAGCGCGAGAGCGAGAAGCAGAGGTGAGAAAGCCATCGCGAAGCTCAGCCGTCCTTCCCGTCTTGCTGGTCCTGATCGGAATGCCCGCCGTGGCCGTGGCCGTCGTCCGCAGGCTGCTGCACTGCCGGCTCGGCGCGCTCGCCCGGATCGAGCTTGGTCTCGTGAACGTGGTCGGGTTCGCCCTCGTGCTCGCAGCAGACCGCGGCGGCCGGATTGCGCTCCACCATGGAAGCGCGCGGAGCCGTGTTGGGCTGCTCCACGCCATCGCGCAGGAAGCGCACGCGCGTGTCCTTGCTGCGGTCGTAGACCAGATTCCCTTCGAGAACAACGAACTGGACGGTCGTGCTGACCTTGAGCGGATCACCGGAGAGCAGCAGGACGTTGCCGTCCTTGCCCTTCTCGAGCGAGCCGACGCGCTTGCCGAGTTTGAGCATGTCAGCCGGAACCTTGGTGACCGCATCGAGCGCCTTCTGACGATCCAGACCCCAGGCCACGCAGGTGGCGGCCTGCATCCACAGGCCCTGCGCGGAGTTGCCCATCGACTGCAGCGCGAAACGCACGCCCTTCTTGTCGAGGGCGCCGGGCACGAAGGTCTCGATCTCCTTGCCGGTGACAGGATCGCGTTCCACATACACGAGGTTGGGCGAGAGGATCACGGGGATCTTGTTGGCGGCGATCAGGTCGGCGGCCTTCCACGCATCGCCCTCGAGCACCAGCGTGGCCGTCTCCATCAGGCCGTTCTCGAGCATCACCTCGATGGCCAGCCGGACAGCGGCGGCGCTGTCGCAGGCGATGAACGCGGGAATCTTGCCCTCGACCATGCGCAGGAGGGGCTCCATCTTCTCGTCGACCTCGCCACGCGGGACGATCTCGAAGTCCTTCACCTTCCACCTGGCCTTGCCATCCATGGCGCGACCGGTCTTGTTCTCTTCCTTCTCCATGTCGCGGCCCTGGAAGAGCGCTTCACGGCGGGCGTAGTCCTTGCCGTCCTTCTTGTCCTTGACGAGCTTCTCCACGTGCTGGCGCAGATCAAGGAAGGCCTTGCGCAGCGCCTGAGCCTGCGTGGCGCGCGAGCGCCCGGGACGCGGAGCGGCCCCGATCTTCAGTCCGGAGTTGGGGCGCACCAGCATCTGCTCGATCGTGATGCCGTAGGGCTTGACCACCATGCCCTGACCGCCGATCACGCAGGCGTTGCCCTGCTGGATGTTGAGCGTGGTCTGACCCGCGCGCAGCATGTCTTCGAAGTAGAAGCTGATCGGGTCGATCGAGTCACGCACGTCGAGGAAGGGCGCGACTTCGATGTTCTCGTTGGGGCGGTCCATGCCGCGCGAGGTGTGGGCCTCCACGTAGCCGGGGAAGGCCACGAGGTCCGGCTGTTCGAGCACCTCGATGTCCCACGCGCCCTGCTTGTCGGCGCCGACTTCGGTGATACGGCCGTTTTCGATCACGATGACGCCGTTCTTGATGTCGGCACCGGCCTGCGTGATCACGCGACCGACCTTGATCACGATGCGGCCATCGCCGGCCTGTGCAAAGGCGAAGGAGGCCAGTAGTGTTCCGCAGGTCGCGCCGCTGAAGAGTTGCTTGAAGGTGAGCATCGGAAGAATCGAGAGTGGTTGTCTTGTGTTGTGCGGAGAGATGAGGAAATCAGCGCGCGTCCGTGGGACGCGGATCCAGCACCAGAGCGCCATCGATGATCACGCCGATGACGCGGGAGGTCGGTTGGAAGGGCTCGCCGTTCCACAGCGCGAGGTCGGCATCCTTGCCCACCTCGAGGGTGCCCACGCGGTCCTCGACCCCGAGGAAGCGGGCGGGAACACTCGTGACGGCTGCCAGGGCCTTGTCGAACTCCAGTCCGCCCTGCATGGCATAGCCGGCCTGACTGGCCAGCGAGTACAGCGGTCCGGAACCGCCATGCGCGGAGAACGCCACGGGGACGTTCTCATCGCAGAGCAGCTTGGCGACATTCCACGCCATGAACGAACCTTCGCCCGTTCGGCCATCCACGGGGAACGGCGGCAACACGACGCCGACCTTGGAGCGCACGAGCAGTTCAGGCTCCTTCCAGGCCTCGGCGGCAGCATCGACGAAGACGCGCGGCTTGCCGGCAATCTGCGGCTCCTGCTCGAGTTCCTCCTTTAGGAACACGGCGGTGCGGATGTCCTGAGTCGTCCAGGCCTGAATCGACAGGGTCAGCTTGCCATCGAGTGCGCGCAACAGTTCCGCGCTGCCCGGGAGGGCGCGTGCCGGATCGTTCTTGCCGGCCACGGCCTCGTAGAAGCTCTTTCGCCATTCCCACTCCACGCCCATGCGCGTCGTCGGACGGCGGTTGTAGAAGCTGCGCGGACGCTGGAAGGCCGGTGAGTTGCGGGTCGAGGGCTGCGAGCCCATGGAACCGCGCAGCACGGCGTCGGCCTTGAGCGTGCGGTCCTTGACGGTCGGCTTGCCGGCCGTCTTGAGCGCGATACCCAGTCCGCCGATGACGTTCTCATCCTGCGGACAGACCAGCGCCGTGGTGACGCCGGACTCGGCCTGGCGATCCCAGCGCACATCGAAAAGATCGAGTGCGTCGGCGATGCGCAGCTCGGGCGTCACCTCGCGCGACTGCTCGACACCGGCAGTTCCGGGGCCGAGGCGGACGCTGGCGTCGATCATGCCGGGAGTGACGGCATACACGCTGAGCGTGTACTTGCCGTTCTCCTCTGCGGCGCCGGGACCCACGGCGCCGATCTTGGAGCCGTTGACGAGCACAGCGCCATCCTTGATCGCGCGACCGGTCGCGGTGTAGACGCGCTCCGCGCGCACGATCCAGTTCTGACGGGGAGCCTCGCCTTGCGTGAGGGGCTGGCGGATTTGTTGGGCGGGCAGTGCCGCGATGAACAGAGCGAACAGGGGGAGGCTCATGGCTTCTTGACCTCGTGGACGAGCTTGCCGTCGATGTAGACCGATTGAACGCCGCTGCTGAGCTCGAGCGGGTTGCCGCTCCACAGCACGAGGTCCGCATCGCGGCCCTTCTGCAGGCTGCCGACATGCTTGGCGACGCCGGCCACCTCAGCGGCCTGCGTCGTCAGCGCGCGCCACGCGCGCTTCCTGTCCATGCCCTCGCGGATGCACAGGCCTGCGGTGAAGCGCATGGCCTGCGGATCCAGCATCGGGTTGTCGACGCCGAAGCCGAAGGCGATGTCACTCGCCGCCAGCTTGACCGTCGACTGGATGGAGCGACGATCGGCACCCCCGGCGAGCGGGGCGACGATCACCGCGAGTCCGGCCTCGCTCAGCACGTCGAGCTGCTCGCCGGCGAGATCCGCGCCGTAGATCGCTCCGCGCAGCTTCCAGCGGCGCGAGAACTCGCTGGCACGCTGCACATCCGCCCGGGTCGCGACCTCGAAGAGGCAGGGCAGCTCGCCGGCGCGGGCGCGCGCAAAGGCGCCGCTGGGTTTTTCAAAGCGGTTGTTCAGCTCCGCCACGGCCGAGGCAAAACTCGTTGGATAGGCGTTGAGGGACAATGCGGCCGCGGAGAAGCCCAGCGAGAGGTGCGCCGAGCGCGAGAGGATTCTCCCGCCGCCCGTCTTCACCACCGCGCTGACTCCGCCGGAGAGCGAGCGCGGTGAGGGCGTCAGCACCAGCGTGGTGATGCCCGCGGCCGCTGCCTTGGCGTACTCGCTGCTGCGGGGATTGAAGGCCCACGCCACCTCGGCGTCGAGCACCGGGCGGGTGGCATCACGCATTTCCGCGGGATCAGAGCCCATCGAGTGCAGGCCCACGAGACCGGCGCTGAGCCAGCCCGCGTGCTCCACCACGGCGCAGTTTTCAGGCAGGTCGACCTCGCGCGCGATGGCGCGGATCCGGCCGTCCTCCACCAGCACCATGCCGCCGTCGAGCACGGTGCTGTCGTCCAGCAGCACATGCCCCGCGCGGATGGCGAACGTTGCAGGAAGCTCGGCTGCCGGGGCGGCCAGAAGCGAGAAAGCGGTGGCGATCGTCAGCAGCATGGATCAGTTCTCCGGATTGAGGACCACGCGGCCGGCGGAGATCACGCGCACCACGCGCGTCGCTCCCTGCAGCGGCCGTCCATCGAGCAGCAGCAGATCGGCGTCCTTGCCGCGCTCCACGCTGCCCACGCGGCGATCCACATCGAGGATGCGAGCCGCACCGATCGTCAGCGCCTCAAACGCCTTGTCCGCATCCAGGCCGTGGCCCATCGCCATCTGGGCCATCAGCGGCAGGTCCCGCGTCGCCGCCGGATCCGCGCCGCCGCTGCCGAGCACGACCTGAACGCCCGCGCGGGCGAGATCGCCGGCGAGCGACAGATCCGCACCGTCGTATTCATCGGGTGCGCCGCGGCCGCGCAGCGTCGGCCAGACCAGCACGGGCATGCCGCGCTCGCTCAGCTGCTTCGTGAAGGAGCGCGACTCGCTGCCGCCGACCAGCACGAAGCGCGTGCGTGTGTAGAGTTCCGTGGCCTTGAAGAAGCTGCGCAGCTCGGCATGGCGGTGCACCTGCACGAACAGCGGAAGTTCGCCGTTCCACACGCGACCCAGCGTTTCGCCGTCATCGTCGTAGCGGGGCTCGTTGGGCTGCTTGTCTTCCTTGTACTTCTTCTCTTCGAAGGTCTTGCCCTTGTCCTTGGCGTCCTTCTCTTCCTTCTCGCGGTCCTTCTTGGCCTTCTTGAACTCCTTCTCGAGTTCCGCGTCCTTCTCCGCGATTTTCTTCTTCCACTCGGCGAGCTCGTGCTTGTACTCGATCTGCGCCTGCAGGTAGTTGCGGCCCTGCTCCAGCGCGCCGCCGATGCGGTCCAGATCCGCCAGACGGTCGAAGATGTCCATGCCGCGGGCGCCGGCATCAACCTGCACCAGCTGGCCGTCGATCACCTGCAGCTGGCCGCCGCCGCCGCCGGCGTTCGCGCTCAGTCCGACGTTGATGGCGACGCACCCCTCGCGCGTCAGCATCACCAGACGCTCATCCAGGCCCGGAGCAAGGCGCACCACGGCTCCCGTGCCGCCGACCCGCGCCGTGGCTCCCGCCTGCACGCGCGCCGTGGTGACGCCCGCCCGCAGCGTCTGACGGCGCAGCTCCTCGGCGCTCCACATGTCGAACGCATCCGCGCTCTTGCTCGCCGGCCCCAGGCCGCCGTCGTTGAGCGAACCCGGATCGATCGCGAGCGCCGACCAGACGTCGATGAAGCCCGCGCAGACCGTGTCCGCATCGAGCACCTGCGCGTCCTTGGGCTGCTCCAGCCCCGCACCGACGCCGACGATCCGGCCATCGCGCACGAGCACAGCGGCGCCTTCCAGCTCGACACCGGGACGCACGATCACGCGCTTGGCGCGGATGAACAGCGTCGGACCTGGTTCAAGAGGCGGAAGGATCTCGCGCGGCGGCTCCTCCTTGGGCTTGGCCTCTTCCTTGGCCTTCTCGCCCTTCTCATCCTTCTTCTTGGTCCCGGAGTCCTTCTTTGCGTCGCCTTTGGAAGGCGACTCCTGCTTTTCGGCGGGCGGGGCCTTGGTTTCGGGCTTGGGGTCCTTCTCCGACTGAGGCGCGCCACCGAGCAGCGCGAGGGCCAAGCAGCCCAACTGGATCCACATGCGTCTTTTCTCCTTGTCACCGCGAGGGGTCGCGAAGGGGCCGCGACACTCGTTCGACCTCGGACGGTGTCGCTGTGCACGGGGGGCGGGGGGCCGAGGTGAACAGCGAGGCGCGAGGATAGCGGAAGCGCGAGCGCTCAGGTGGATCGGGGAATGCTAAATCCTTGTCTCCGTCCGGAGCCTTCGGCTCTGCGTGCGTACCCCGGGCGCGGACACTCTTCGGCGCAAGGAGAGCGACCCGGAACGGCACGAACAACGGACCCCGTCCTCGCTAGGAGCTTTCTTTTTTCGGCTTTGTCCGTTCGCCCCCCGACCGCCCTCTGGCTCCCCACCCTCGTGCTCCAACCGCCGAGGAAACCACTGCACCCGTTGCTTTTCGACCGGTTTTATTGGCATAAGCGTCTGTCAGATAACAACTTAAGTCGAAGCTCCGTGTTTCTGACGCCCCGCCCGGAGCTCTCCAGCGCCTGGCTTGAAGTCCATGAATTCCGTCTGCGATCGCACGACGGAATTCGTCTTTTCGGGATCCGCGCGGAGTGCCAGCAGAACCTCGCCCGCTCCCGCGCTCTGGTGCGACTGCTCGGTCCCTGTGACTCGCCCGAGCCGGATGCCTCCGAGCTGCTGGAAGGTGGAACCGAGTTCCTCGTTCAGGAACCGGCCGGCCGCAAGCTCGAGGATCGGGTGATGGACCTGCTGCGCGTGATCCGCCTGGCCGCCCGGCACAGCGGCCGTCCGGTGAGCGAGGTCGACCTGCTCTCCGAGGGCAACCCGCCCGATGAGGTGCTGATCGTCAGCCAGCTGCTCGCCGACGAAGAAGCCCTGCGGATCCTCTCGCGCGCGGACGATGAGTCCGCCGGCCTTGACTCCCTTCCCGACTGATTGCCGCGCGGTCCGACCGCACAGAGCGTAGGCTCCGTCGGATGAACGCAGAGCGTGATCTCGGTCCTCAACCCCTCGGTGCCTTGCTGGAGCGCCACCAACTGCGCCCCACCGA
>SYGM01000081.1 GCA_005799545.1 Planctomycetia bacterium
CACATCACCGACATGTCGTGGGGTCGCATCAATCACCCCAGCGAGCTGGTCAAGATGGACCAGGAGATCGAAGTGGTCGTGCTGCGCGTCGACTCCGACCGCGAGCGCATCGCGCTGGGCCTCAAGCAGAAGCAGGCGAGCCCCTGGGAAGGCATCGAGTCCCGCTACCCGGTCGCTTCCAAGCACCAGGGCGAAGTGGTCAACATCATGTCCTACGGTGCGTTCGTGAAGCTGGAAGACGGCGTCGAAGGCCTGGTGCACATCTCCGAGATGTCCTGGACCAAGCGCGTCAACCACCCCAGCGAGCTGGTCAAGATCGGCGACAAGGTCAACGTCGTCGTGCTGGAGTACAACCACCAGAAGCAGGAGATCAGCCTCGGCATGAAGCAGGCTGAGACCAACCCCTGGGATCTGGTCGAAGAGCACTACCCGATCGGCACGGTCATCGAGGGCACGGTGCGCAACCTGACCTCCTACGGCGCCTTCGTCGAGATCGAAGAAGGCATCGACGGCCTGCTGCACGTCTCCGACATGAGCTGGACCAAGAAGGTCACGCACCCCTCTGAGATGGTCAAGAAGGGCGACAAGGTCCAGTGCGTGGTGCTCTCCGTGGACAAGGAGAAGAAGCGCATCGCGCTGGGCAAGAAGCAGCTCTCGGCCGACCCCTGGCTGGAGACGATCCCGCAGAACTACCACGTCGGCGATCTGCTCTCGGGCTATGTCACGAAGATCACCAACTTCGGTGCCTTCGTGAAGCTCGAGGACGATCTCGAAGGTCTGCTGCACATCAGCGAGCTGTCGGATGACAAGGTCGCGAATGTCGAGGACATCGTGAAGCCCGGCATGAAGGTGGAAGTGCGCGTGATCCGCGTCGACACCGAGGAGCGCAAGATCGGTCTCTCGTTCGTCCACGCGGACTTCGAGGAAAACGAGAAGGTCATCGCCGCCGCCAACGAAGCCAAGGCCCGCGAAGCCGCCAACCCCAAGCCCGCCGAGGCTGCCGGGGACGCCGGTGAGGGCGAGTCGGCCGGCTGATCGCCGCCAGCGCCGATGCGAATCGCGCCCGCCTGCGCACTGCTGCTCCTCGCGAGCTGTCAGGGCGCAGGCGGGCGCACATTTGAGCCGGAAGCTCCGAGCGCACCCCGCACGACCCGCGTGGAACCGCGTCTGGAGGCGGGCATCGATTCGCTGCGACAGTCGCTCGAAGCCGGTGAAGACGAGCAGGCGCGCGCGATCCTCTCCCGGCTGTGGGCGCTCGGTCCTGATGAGTCGAGCGCGGAGTTGCTGCGCTCCTTCGACCGCGTGCTCGGCGGCCGCGAGGCCGTTCAGGCGCTGGACCTGCGTCTGGTGGCCGAGCCGCGGGAACTGCCGGCAGAGCTGCGCTCGCGCATGCCTGCGGCCGTGGGCTATGCGCTGCAGCTGCAAGTGCGCAACCCGCTGACAAGCCCTCTGCGGTTGGTTCCCGGTCCCGCCACGCTCGCCAGCGTTCGCGAGGAAGTCTCCGCCGGCGGCGCGATCGTGCGCTCTCAGGAACTGCGGCCCTTCCAGCTCAACAGCGCCCTGGAGATCCCAGCCGAGGGCGAGCTGAGCGTCCCGATGGCCGAGTTCTTTCTGGCGCCCCGCGACAACGAGCTGGCGGTTCGGCTGGCCTTCACGCTGGAGTTGCGCGCAGGAACGCTTCTGCGCGATGGTGAGGAACTGCCTGCCATGCGCTGGAACGTGGTGAGCTCGCGTACCTGCGCAGCGACACAGCGACTGCGCGAGGCCGGACCGCAAGCCGATCCCCATGCTCTGCTGCGCGGCGATGCGGACGCTCTGGCGCTGCTGGAAGCCGCCATCGCCGTGCCCGAGGAGCGGGTTGCGCAGACGCTTGCGAGCCTGTGCGCCGCGCTCGACCCCGCGACGAGCGTGGATCTGACGCGCTGCCACAAGGCGCTGTCCTGGCTGGCGGGGGAGGCCTTGCCGGAAGATCCGTCGCGCCTGCAACAGTGGATCAGCGCCCGTCGCCCCGCGCGCCCGCGGCCGGACCTCAAGCTGCCGCGCTGAAAGGGCGGCGCGAGGCAGTTCGAAATCCCCCGCTGCACCCTCTCGAACCGGCGCTGTGCTTTTCTATCATCGCCGCTCATGACGGCGCAGGAAAAGGGAGGCAGTGGAGTCGAGAGCGGCGAAGTCGCCCGCCAGATGCAGGTCTTCGAGCGCGGCCTGGTCGATCTGATCGAGCGGCGCGAGCTGGTGGAGCGCCTCGAGCGCTCGCTCCGCACGAAGCAGCCGCTGCGCATCAAGTTCGGAATGGATCCCTCCAGCCCCGACCTGCACATCGGTCACTGCGTGCCGCTCTTCAAGCTGCGCGATCTGCAGCAGCTCGGTCACCGGATCGTGCTGATCGTGGGCGATGCGACCGCCATGGTGGGCGATCCCTCGGGACGCAACAAGCTGCGCCCGCAGCTGACGCGCGCGCAGGTCGAAGAGAACCTCAAGACCTATGTGGAGCAGGTTGCCAAGGTGCTCGACATGTCGAAGACCGAGGTGCGCCGCAACTCGGAGTGGTTCGACGCCATGCGCTTTGAAGATGTGCTGCGGCTCACGGGCAAGATGACCGTGGCGCGCATGCTCGAGCGCGACACGTTCCAGAAGCGAGTCGCCGAAAACGAGCCGATCGGCATCCATGAGTTCCTGTATCCGCTGATGCAGGGCTGGGACTCGGTGATGATCCGCTGCGACATGGAGCTCGGCGGCACGGATCAGCTCTTCAATCTGCTGCGCGGACGTGATCTGCAGGCAGGCGAGGGACAGGTGGGGCAGATCTGCTTCACCACCCCGCTGATCAACGGCCTCGACGGGCGCAAGATGAGCAAGTCGTACAACAACGCCATCGCGCTGACCGATACCGCAGGCGAGATGTTCGGAAAGGTGATGTCGATCAGCGACGATGTGCTCGGCGACTGGTTCCGGCTGCTGACGCGCGTGCCGATGGAGGAGGTCGCGGAACTCCTGAAGGGCCATCCGCGCGAGGCCAAGGCGCGTCTGGGCCAGGAGATCGCGAGCTTCTTCCACGGGGCGGCCGCGGGGCGGCAGGCGCGCGAGGACTTCGATCGGCGTTTCCGCGACAAGGAACTTCCGGCACAGATCCCTGAGCATTCCTATCCGGCCGGTGCTCCCGAAGGCGGTTTCGCGCTGCCCAACCTGCTGAAGGAACTTGGTCTTTGCGCCAGCACATCCGATGCGCGCCGCCTGATCGAGCAGGGCGGCGTCAAGCTCGACGGAGCCGTTGTCAAGGATCCCAAGGCCAAGGTCGCGGCGCAGGGGCCTGCGCTGCTGGTGCAGGCCGGCAAGCTGAAGTTCGCGCGCGTGCTGCGCAGCCTTTAGCGCAGCCTTTCGCGCAGCCAGTCACCTGAGCGGTAGCACGATCGGCCTGCCGGCGCCCGGCATGGTTCAGCGCGCCTGGATCGAGATCGGCAACTGCAGATCCTCAAAGCCGCTCTCGGAGAGCCGGATGCGAGCCCGCAGCGCCAGCGCCTGCGTCGGCAGGCCCTGTCTGGGGCGCACCTCCACCAGGAACGCACTCGCTCGCCCTTCGGCATCCGGTGAGTCCGGCGTGATGCTCAACTCGACGGTTTCCGCGCCCTCTCCCTCGAGGAACGAGGAGATGTGCGACACGCGCATGCCGGGGGGCAGGCACTCGATGCGCGCGCTGGCACCCGATCCGCTGGAGACCACCAGCAGCGAGGGGCGCAGCAGGATCGGCTCGACCACATCGCCGCGGATCGGCACCTCGAAGCGGCCGGCCTCGCCGACACCGGCGTTGTCGGTGGTGATCAGACGAACCTTGCCGCGCACCGGACCGAGGGGCAGGTCGGGGAGTGCGGAGACCAACAGGATCCAGACCGGCTCTTCGCCGACCTGTGTGGCATCCAACGTGGCACGGAACGGGCCCTCGATGCTCTCAATGCGCACGAGTCGCGCGGGTGAGCGCGCCAGCTCAGTGCTGAGATCGGCGCGCCGATCCTTGCCGGTCGTGCGCGGGATCTCGCCCAGATTGACTTCGGCAGGAACCGAGCGGAACAGCCGCTCGACGACCAGGTGGACTTCGAAGGCGAGGAAGGGCGTATTCTCGCTGTCGCAGCGCAGGCGCACGACGCCGAGCTTGTCGATGTTCATCTTCTCGACCAGACGCGTGTCGACCGCGATCTCCAGTTGCGCTTCGGCGCCCGGCGGAATCGTGAGGATCGGGCTCCGGCTGCGGCCGACGATGGTCTCGCCCTGGACATCCATCATGATGCGCGGCTGCGTGCAGCCGCAGTTGGCCTGCAGGTCAAGGATCGTGACGGGCTTGGAGTCGGTGTTCCGCAGACGGAAGACGTGCACGGGACGCTCGCCGTACGGCACGCGGTCAAAGTCCCAGTAGAACGGGCGATCGGCGCGAGCGTCGAGCACGACGAGGCCCTTGGTGTTCTGTCCCGGCAGCAGTCCGACGGCCGTCTGCTGTTGCGAGGAGCCGGATGCCGGCTTCTCGCCGCAGGAACTGATGAGCCCCAGCAGCAGGCAAGCGAGGCCGCGCATCATGGCAGCAGCCCCTGACGTTGCAGTTCCGCCAGCACCGTGCGCGCGATCAGCTCCGAACCCTCGTCGAAGGGATGCACATCGTTCTTGAACAGGTGCTTGCCCGTGTTGGTAAAGTGCGAGGCGTCCGCGGCCTCGATCGCCGCGCCCGTTTCGCCCAGCGCAGCACCGCGCGCGGCGGCGACCTCACGCTGGATGGCCTGAATGCGGCGGAAGGTGGCGATCTGCACCTCGGGACATTCGCGTCCCGCGAAGTCCCACTCCATCAGGGCCTGCGTGGCGATGAACACGCGCGCCCCGCCGGCCTGCGCGACGCTGATCAGGCTCTCGAGGTTGTGGCGGTAGTTGGCGAGGCCCTGCTCGGGGACGCGGCCCTCCGGCCAGCCGCCGCGAGAGCGGTTGCAGTACAGCTCGCTGGACTTGGGATCGTAGTTGACCATGGCGTAGAAGCCCAGATCCGCGCGAGTCTGCACGTAGTTGGTGAAATAACGCCGGAAGATGAGGTAACTGCGGCTGTTTTCGAACAGGCTCTCCAGCGTGCTGGGCCGATCCACCGGCCAGGCGAGCCGCCAGTGCGTGTTGTCGCGTGCGGGCTCGCTTGCGCCGGCGGTGTAGAGCGCCGCGCGCATGTCGTTGACGCTCTCATAGAGCACGACCAGATCCGGATCGAGATGCACGCCGCGGAACGCGAGCTGGGCGAGCATCTCATAGCTGGTGTAGCCGGAGCAGCCGCCGTTGATCACCTCGATGCGCGGAGTGCCGCGGCCCTCGTTGGCGAGATCCTCGAGGCGCTGCGACCACACCTTGGAGTCGTGCGACTCACTCTGCCCGTAGACGCTCGATCCGCCGAGCGTCAGGATGCGGAAGGTGCCAGCGGGCTTCTCCCAGGTGGTCTCCTTGCCGCGCAATCCCAGCGCGTTGTGCGAGCACTGCTGCGCGGAGCCTGAGGCGCTCTGCCAGCTGGCCTTGAGCGCGTAGCCGAGGTAGGGGTGCGCCTCAGTGCGAGCCAGGCGGTTCTTCTCGGCGGCCGGGTCCAGATAGGCGCGGCTGCACTTCTCCCAGAAGCCCGGCTGGTTGCCCGCGATGCGGGCGGGATCGGCCTTGCTGTCCGCAAGATGGGAGAGCAATTCCAGAGCGAGCAGCAGGCCCAGCAGCGGGACGACGATGCGCAGCACCCATTTCATTCGCAACTAGCCTAGCCAGTTTGACTGGAACAAGCATACAATCTGGCTTCTCGCACCGTGGCAACACGCAATTGCCTGCTCGTGGCGTTGGCTCTCGCGGTCTTCGCCCTCCGCATGGTCGGGATCGACAGTGGTCTGCCACACCACTGCGAACCCGATGTCCTCCTCGTGCCCCATGCAGCCTGGCTGGCGAGACCGGCAGGCGTTGATGAATTCGGTCCGCTGTGGGGCAGTTCAGGCTTTTACCCGCAGTTTCTGCCGTGGTTGATCGCGGTGCTGCCCGGGGAGTCGTTCATTTCGGTCCTGGATCCGAGCGCGTCGCTGGAGGCGCATCTTGCGTCTTTGGGCAATCCCTACCTCAAAGCCCGAGTCGTGATCGCCCTGTTGTCCGCGCTGGCGATTCCCTCTTCGTTCTTTCTGGCCCGGCGCATCGCCGGGGAGTCCTGGGCCTGGGCCGCTGCACTCCTCACGGCCACCAGTCTCCTGCTGACCAATTATTCCCAGCAGGCCCGCCCGCACGCGGCTCTGGCAGGTCTGTTCACCCTTGCATTGGTATGCATCCTGCGGTTGCAGGAGCGGCAGCGTCTGCTGGATCATGCGCTGGCAGGCCTTACCTGCGGTTTGGCGGCCGCCACACTGCACACCGGAGTCTTTGCCGCAGGGGCTTATGTCATGTTTCTGCTCTTGGACCGGCTGCGACACTGGCGGGCCGGGCTTCTGGGCCTTTGCATCGTGGTGAATTGCGTGCTGGCGAGCTACTGGAACATCCTGATCGCAGGGCTTGCGCCGGGCGAGCAGGGTGGCGTCTCGCTGGGTGGGCAAGACATCAATCTCGCCCTGTTCACTGGCCGCGGATTTGCCGACATGGCTCGGAATCTGCTGGGTTACGAACCCATGCTGTGCGCTTTGGTGGTGCTGGCTGCGCTGCTCTGGACCGTTCGTCCTGAGCGACTGTCCCGCGCCAGCATCGTGCTGCTGTGTGCTGGCCTGCCGTTCGTCCTGCTGTTCGGTCTGCGCAATGTGGCCGAGTCGCGCTTCTTCGTCAGCCTGATCCCGCTGCTTTCCGTCTGGGCAGCATGGGGAATGCAACAGTTCCAAGAGCGCTGGGTGCTGGGCTCACGAGTGGCTGTCCCGCTGTTCATCGTGGCGCTGCTGCCCGGTCTGGATGTATGCGTCCGGTTGGTTTGGCTGCGCTCCCAGGGTGAAAGCCTTCAGCACGCCGCCGACTGGCTGGTGAATCACGCAAACCGCGAACAGGACGTGATCGGCGTGCAACCGACCTTCGCTCTGCCCCTGTTCAACCGGCGGGAGAATCTGGAGCGCATGCATCCGCGCTTCCGTCACATCTGGGATCACTATCAGGTCGCACTGGGTGCTCAGCCACGCGGGTGTTGGGACCTCCGTGCGATCGCGCGCGAGGAATGGTGGCGCACCTCCCCGGCGGATGCGGTCGCGCGGTTTGCCAGAGAGGAGGGCCTTACCCTGGGGATCGGAGTCGTTCCCACGGCGCGTGCCCGCGGCGGGAATCAGGTGCTGCAGGGCTTGCGGGCATCGGGGCAACCGGTCTGGCGTCAGTTTCCCTTCGACGAGTCACAGGACGAACTCAGCGCATCGGCCTGGGAATTCGGTTCCAAGGCCTGGCTCAAGGTCTGGACATCGCAGAGTTGGGGGCACCCGGTGGAAATCGTGCGCATCGAGTAGGACACTCAGCGCAAGCTGCGGCGCGGGTGCCTCGGCCCCGTGCATGGCCGAAAAGACACGCCGATCGAAGAGTTCCCAAGGTGGCTTCCTGTCGCACCGCAAGCTGGTGGCGATCGAGGCCTTGCTGCTGGCAGCCTGGGGCAAGAGCCAGCTGACCGACGCGATCCTTGCCTCCGGCATGGAGAACTGGGTCAAGGTGCTGGTCGTGATGGGCATGACCGTCGGGCTCTTCGGCGGCGTGCTGCTGTTTCTCGAGAGCCTCACCAAGTCGGGTGTTCAGCACGGCCACAGTTTCGTCAAGGGCTTCACCGGTTCCGGCTCGGCGCTGCTGGTGCACACCGTGGTGTTTGTGCTGTTGTTCGTTCTGTATGCGCACATGCTGCGTGTTTCGGTCTTCTAGAGGTACGCTGCCATGATCATGCTGCCGCTGCTGTTGCTCGTGCTCGCTCAGGACCCCGTCAAGGATCTCAAGTCCAAGGACTTCGACAAGCGCATTGCGGCCGTCACGGCCCTGAGCGAGGACAAGACCGCCGAGAAGGCGCTGCTGTCGGTCATCAAGGACAAGAACGAAGACTGGGAGCTGCTCGAGCGTGCAGCACTGGGGCTCGCGAACAGCGGGACGGCCGCCAGCGTCGATCCGCTGGTCAAGCTGGCCTTGAGCGGACCGATCGTGCGCGTGCGTCTGGCCGCTGCGCGCACGCTGGCGAAGATCGCGCCCGACAAGGCCGCCGAGGAGCTCACCGGCAAGCTCGGCAGCCCGCAGGTGCATGAGGCGCTGGAAGCCCTTGCAGACGTGCTGCGCGCGAGCCCGCTCGACAAGCCACTGAAAGCACTGGAGAAGCTGCTGGATAAGCCCAAGCAGCCCGAACTGGCACCGCTCGCGGCTCGCGCGCTGGTCAGCAGCCAGGCTCCGGGCAGTGAGCAGCGCCTCGAAGCGCTGCTCAAGCACGCCCGAGTGGATGTCGTGTGCGCGGCGCTGGAGTCGGCGGCCGCTTCCCCGCGTCCCGCCCACACGCCGATCCTGCGCGCACGACTGGAACGCGAGGAATTGGCAGGCATCGTCGAACGTCGGCTGATCGCGTCCGTACTGGCGGAGGCGGGCTCGGTGCCGGGCGTGCTGGAGTCGCTCTCGCAGTCGAAGAGCGGCCTGGTGCGCGCGCGTGCGGTGCGCATGGCGGAACGGGCGACCGCCTTGTCCGCGTTGCAGCTCGACAAGGCCTTGTTCGCGAAAGTGCTCGATGCCGCGCTCGACCACAAGGACGAGAACTCCCGCGCGGCTGCAGCCAAGGCACTCGCGGTCTGCGGCACCGAGAATGCGTCTGCAAGAGCGGCCCAACTGCTCGCCGGCGATGCGAGTGCGCGCGTGCGTCTGGCGGCGCTGGCGAGCCATCGTTCCTTGCTGGGGCGTGACAGTGCCGCCTTCGATGCCGCGGCGGGTGTCTACGCGGCGGCACTGGAGAAGGAGACCCACCGTGAGATGCGCGAGATGCTGTGCGTGGCGTTGGGACTCAAGGGTTCGAGCGCGGCCGCCGCGCCACTCACCAAAGCGCTGAGCGATGCGGAGTGGTCGGTGGGGGTGTGCGCGGCGGTTTCGCTGGGTCGAACGCAGACCGGTGGCGGCCTCGATGCGCTCGTGCGCGTGCTGAAGGAGTCCAAGGACTGGCGCCTGCGCGGAGCCGCCGCCGCAGGACTCGGACAGAGTTATCTGGCCGGTGCGCTGGAGCCCCTGATCGAAGCCCTCAGCGATCCTGATCGCTCCGTGGCGGCGACGGCGGAACACTTTCTGGGTGCCTTGACGCTGGAGCGCCTCGGACCCAAGCCGGAAGCCTGGCGCGATTGGCTGGCGAAGAACAAGCGCGGTCTTGATCTGCGCGATCCGGTTTCGCGCGCCGAAGATGCCGCCCGCGACCGCGCGCGCGGAACCTATGTCGATCGGCGTTCGGCGAAGCTTGAGCTGACGCGCATCTACCAGAATCTGGCGCTGTTCGTGCTCGAGAGCCGCGGCGATCACATCGAGCGACTTTTCGATCACTTCGAAATCGGCCACGTGCGCACGCAGGCCGGCAAGCTGCCTGAGATCGCGCTGCAGCCCGATGCGCTGTTCGTCTCCAACTGCACGGGGGAGATCGAAGCCCAGGATGTCGAGCGCTTGCGCTGGTTCGTGCTCTCCGGCGGCCACCTGTTCGGTTCGTGCTGGGCGCTCACCGAGACGATCGGGCGCGCCTTCCCGGGGGTTTTGCGCAAGATCGAGACCGCCAGCGAGGTACTCGACCATGTCGAGGCCTTTCCTGCCGCTGACAGCTTCTATCTCGACGGCGTGTTCGGCGATGATGTGCGGCCGATCTACGAGCTGCAGGGCGCGCACCTGATTCAGGTGCTCGATCCGGAGCGCGCCGAGGTGCTGATCGACTCGCCCGGCTGCGCGGAGCGCTGGGGCAGCGGCGAGCTGGCAGTCTGGTTCAGGGCCGGCCACGGCACCGTGCTCGACAGCGTCAACCACTTCGATGTGCAGGGACTTGAGCTGGCCGAGGGTCTGAAGACGCCGTTGGACCGGCAGGCCTACGCCGTCGATCACATGTCGCTCTCCTACGCGGACTGGCGCTCCACGCAGAACGAGAAGTTCTGGGACAACGCCTTCAAGGCCTCGACGGAGATTCCGGACCTGTCGGTATTCCGTCTGGTGAGCAACTTCGTCAACCGCTGGCGCGCGAGCACGGGGCGCTGAGCGCAGGCTGCCTCAGTGTGAGCGTGCGGCCGTGCGCACGGTAGAGCGTCTCGACGCCATCCGAGTCGAAGTAGCGCGCGAGGATGCGGGCATCGGCTTCGAGCAGATCGATGATCACTAGCGCATCCAGCGTATTGCCGAAGCTCTGGTCGACGTGCAGGTCTGCCACGCGAGCCCCGATGCGCAGGTACTCGCGCAGCAGGACCGGGATGCCCTTGCCATCGGCTTCCAGTTCACTCACGAGCAATCCCAGGTCCGTACCCGGCACAAGCCGGCCGCGAAAGGACGCTTCCTCGCGCGAGGTCTGCGGCGGGGTCCTGGCTTCGACACTGCCCCGGACATGGTCAGCCGCGCGATGCTCGCGCAGCCACGTGGTCACCAGCGCCCGGGATGCCGCACTGTACTGGGCACTCATGCTGGCGGCACCGAACAGCCGGGCGCGCTCAGGCCGGCGCAGAACCAGTCGGGCGATGCCCTTCCACAGGGCCAGCAGGGGCCAGAACGATCGTTGATGCTCCTGTCGGACAAAGCTGCGGCCGAGCTCCCATGCCGGACCCAGCTTGTGAAAGAACTCCTCTTCGTATCGGAAGAGGCTGGCGGTGTAGAGCCCGTCGGGACCATGCCGCTGAAGCACCTCATCCGTCGCGGCGAGGCGGTAGGAACCGGCAACGCAAGCTTGCTCACGGTCCCATAGCACAAGATGCGTGTAGTGATCGTCGTAGATGTCGCGGTCCAGAGCTTCACCGGTGCCTTCGCCGACTCCTCGGAAGGTGAGTTCCCGCAGACGCGCGATTTCGTGGAACAGGGCCGGAATGGCATCGGCCTTGGCGGCAAACACCTGAAAGGAAGCGTTCCCGAACAGCTGTGCACCGTCCTGTTCCAGCGCGCGCACCTCGCGTGCAGTGTCGGCGGCAGATGCGGGGGAGGCGATGGCCTTGCAGGTTGCCGGCGGCCGCGCGGACTGAAGAGGCTTGTTGGCATCTCGCCCGCGCAGTAACTCGCAGCGCAGGCGGAGGTACTCGGTGGCTTGGCGAGCATCGCGTGCGCTGTGCAACTCCTCCGGTTCCACGCAGCGACCCAGTTCGATGCGCAGCTGCCGACCCCGGCAGCGGTCGAGCTCGCGCGGCAGCAGCAGGGTGCGGAGTGCGGGCGCGATCACTCCCGCCGCCTGAAACAGGTTGCTGTTGCGGCCCTCGATCCAGATCGGGAGCACTCGCGCGGAATGACGCATGGCCAGACGAGCGGGCGCGTCATTCCACTGCGGATCGCGAACCACGCCTTCTCTGGCGTGCAGGTGACTCACGGCTCCTGCGGGGAAGCACAAGAGAGCGTGGCCCTCGCCGAGCCATTGGCTGGCACTGCGCAGGCCTGTCCTGCTCTGGCGGTGTCCCGCTTCGCCCCCGAAGGAGTCGACCAGAAACAGGAGCGGTCGCAGTTCCGGTATGGACCCCAGAAACCGGTTGGCCATGACCTTGAGATCCGGGCGCACTCGCCGAAGCACCGCTGCGAGGGCGATGCCTTCAATGGCGCCGAAGGGGTGGTTGGCGACGACCAGCAGAGGGCCGCTGCGCGGCAACTTGCCCAGCTCCAAGCCGCCCAGCGTGGTGCCGATCCGGAAACGCTGGAGTGTCTTGTCGAGGAACTCATCGAGATCCGGGATGCCCGCCAACTGCAGGTAATCGCTCTCCAGTGCCGTGAGGCCCAGCAGGCGTCCGATGGGGGCGGGGATACGATGCCAGGGTGACTGTGTGGCGGTTTGCATCGGAGGCACACGTTTCGTTTCGCCGATTGAGGTTTCGTGAAGGCGCGTTGAAAGTGCGGTTAGGCTGGGCGCGATGACCCGTCTGCGCTGGGGTTGCTCTTCGTGGTCGGAACCCGGCTGGGTCGGGCCCTTCTATCCGCCGGGTACCAAGCCAGGTGCGTTTCTTTTCCACTACGCCACCCAGTTCGACACGGTCGAAGCCGACACGACCTATTACCACGCACCCGGAACGAAGCTCGTCGATGGCTGGGCGCAGAAGACGCCGGCCGGCTTCAAGCTGAGCGCGAAGTTTCCGCGCAGCATCGTGCACGGCGGCGAGGGCCGGGAACCGGATGTCGAGCGCGTGCTGAATCCCGCGACGGCACTGCCCGAGGCTCAGCGCTTCATCGACACCATGGTGCGAATGGGCGACAAGCTCGGACCGCTGGTGCTTCAGTTTCCTTATTTCAACCAGCGGGCCTTCGCCTCGCGCGAGGCCTTTCAGGCGCGGCTGGAGCCCTTCCTCGATGCGCTCCCGATCGGTCCGCGCTACGCGGTCGAGGTTCGCAACAAGCAGTGGATCGGCGTGGAGCTGCTGGAAGCGCTGCGCGTACGGCGCGTGGCGCTGGTGCTGCTCGATCTGGTCTACATGCCGCATCCGGACGAGTGGCTCCACAAGCTCGATCTGGTGACGGCGGATTTCCTGTATCTGCGCCTGATCGGAGATCGCGCCGCGGTCGAGGCCCGTACGGAGCGCTTCGACGCGATCGTGCTGGACCAGTCGGCGCGGCTGGAGCGCTGGGCGGAGCTGCTGCTGACCCTGAGCCCGCGGGTGCGCGAGGTCTACAGCTACGCGAACAACCACTACGCCGGCCACGGACCCGCCACGATCCGGGATCTCAAGGCCCGGGTCGAGGCGCGGATGGAGGGGGCGAGCGGCCCCGGCTGAGCCGAAAGAGAGTTTTTCCGATTGGCGGGGGGGTGCTTGAAGCATCCGCCTGCGCTCGCCAATCTAAGAGGCTCACAACTCCCCAACGCCACTTTTCAGGAGACCCTCACATGCCCGAACTCAAGGGAAGCAAGACGCACGAGAACCTCAAGGCCGCCTTCGCCGGCGAGAGCCAGGCCAACCGCCGCTACCTCTACTTCGCCAAGCAGGCCGACGTCGAGGGCTACCCGGAGATCGCGGGCAACTTCCGTGACACCGCCGAGGGCGAGACCGGCCACGCGCACGGTCACCTCGACTTCCTGCGCAAGGCCGGCGATCCCGCCACGGGCCTGCCGATCGGCTCGACCGAGAACAACCTCAAGGCCGCCGTCGCAGGCGAGACCCACGAGTACACCGACATGTACCCCGGCATGGCGAAGACCGCCCGCGCCGAGGGCTTCCCCGAGATCGCCGACTGGTTCGAGACGCTCGCCAAGGCGGAGAAGGCGCACGCGGGCAAGTTCCAGACGCTGCTCAACAGCATCAGCTGATCTTGAGGGCCGTCAGGCACTGTACAGGCCGCTCGCGCCACGGCGGGAGCGGCCTCGTCTTTCCAGCGCGAGGAACCAAGCCATGAGCAGCGAATCGATCTCCTATCAACCGACCGATGGACTGTGCTACGACCCGTCGGAGCCGAAATACTGGGACGAAACGGCGCTGCAGAAGGAAGTCACGCGCGCCTTCGAGATCTGCCATGGCTGTCGCATGTGCTTCAAGTACTGCGACTCGTTCCCGCTTTTGTTCTCGCTGGTCGATGAGCGCGAGCAGGATGTGCGCAAGGTCACGCCGGCCGAGACCAACCGCATCATGGATGCGTGCTTCCAGTGCAAGCTGTGCGAGGTGCAGTGCCCGTACACACCGCGCGACAGCCACGAGTTCCAGCTCGACTTCCCCAAGCTCGTGCACCGCTTCCAGGCCGTGCGCAAGCGCAAGGAGGGCTTCAGCCTGCGCGAGAAGGTGCTCGGCAATCCCGATCGCGCCGCGCAGCTGGCCCGCGCCTCACTGGGCCTTGCCAATACGATGAACCGTGTTTCGGCGCACCGCTGGTTCATGGAGAAGCTGCTCGGCATTCACCGCGACAAGCAGCTGCCGGAATTCGCGCCGGAGTCCTTCGAGGCCTGGGCTGAGGGCGACGGCCGCATGGAGGGTCCGGAGGGCGCCGAGGCCGTGCTGTTCCAGACCTGCTATGTGCAGAACAACGAGCCTCAGATCGGCAAGGACGTGCTCGAGGTGCTCGACAGGAACCAGGTCGAGTCGCGCTGCGCGAAGGGCCTGCAGTGCTGCGGCATGCCAGCCTGGGAGCACGGTGATCTCGACACGCTGCGCAAGCAGGCGAGCGCCAACCTTGACACGCTGATGCCCTTCGTCGATGCGGGCGCCAAAGTGCTGGCGATCAACCCGACCTGCTCGATGGTCATGCGGCGCGAATATCCCGAACTGCTCGACGGCGAGGACCGGGAGCGCGCCAAGCGACTCAGCGCGGCGATTCAGGATCCCGGTGAGTTCCTGTGGGGGCTGCGGCAGGAGCCGCGCTTCTCGCTGGATTTCGTGACCACGCCGGCCGGCCTGGTCAGTTATCACGCGCCCTGCCACCTGCGGGCGCAGGCCAAGGGCTTCAAGGGCCGCGATCTGCTGAAGAAGATCCCCGGGGTCAGCGTGGAGCTGACCATGGAGTGCTGCGGCCACGACGGCACCTACGCCATGACGGTCGAGGGCTTCGAGCCTTCGCAGCGCATCGGTGCCAAGGCCTTCGAGGGCATGCAGGAGTCCAAGGCGCAGGTCTGGGCGGGTGAATGCCCGCTGGCCGCGATCCAGTTCGAGCAGCATGCCGGCACCAAGCCGCTGCATCCCTTCTCGATACTCGCACGCGCCTATCGGGGCGAGGCCTTCCCCGGTGGCTGCACCGTGGCCGAGTGGAAGGCGAAGAATCCGACACCATGAAGAGCGTCCGTCGCGAAGATCTGATCGACTACGTCACCTGGACCGAGACCAAGCCTGCTGTCTTTCAGGCGATGTTGCGCATCAAGGCGGCGCGCCGCGTGCACATCGGGCCGTATCTCACTCTCCTGTTCGAGAACGCCGACACGGTTCGCTACCAGATCCAGGAGATGCTGCGGGTGGAGCGCATCGTGCGCGAAGCGGACATCCGGCACGAGTTGGAGACGTACAATGAGCTGCTCGGCGGCCCCGGCGAGCTCGGCGCCACGCTGCTGATCGAGATCGACGATCCGGCCGAGCGTGAACTGTGCCTCCCGCGCTGGCTGGATCTGCCGGGTCGGATCTACGTGGAGCTGGAGGGAGGCGAGCGGGTTTTCGCGCGCGTGGACGAGCGTCAGGTCGGGGAGACCCGCGTTTCGAGCGTTCAGTACCTCAAGTTCGATACCGGCGGCCGCTGTCCGGTCGCGCTGGGCACCGATTACGCGGAGCTTGCAACCCGGGTTCCGCTGACGCTGGAAACGCAGGCTGCCCTGAGCGAGGATCTCGGGGCGTCATGATCGTCCCCCTGCTGCTGATCCTGCTCGGGCAGAACCCGAGCGAAACACCGATCCCGCCCAAATCCACGGCCAATGCCGCGCAGACGCGCGGCAATGTGGCTTTGGGGCCTGCGCTGACGGAGTTCCGCGGCCTTGCCGTTCGGCGCGTCGAGCAGCGTTGGAGCGACGGCACGCTGCGGCGCGCGTACTACGTTCGCGCGGACATTCAGGGCCCGGAGATCGAGCACGGTCCCGATCTGCGCTGGCATGAGAATCTGGAGCTCGCCTACCGTCGCACCTGGGTGCTGGGCAAGCAGACCGGCCGCAGCGAGGAGTTCTGGCCGACGGCCTTCACGAAGAGTGCCGGCGAGTATGTCGACGATGATCGCACGGACATCTGGATCGGCTGGCACGACGACGGCACGCCTGCGGTGGAGTGCGAGTACAAGGACGGTCTGCGCCAAGGCGTGGAGCGCCGCTGGTATGTTTCCGGACGAGCGCACTCGGAGTGCGGCTATCAGGCCGGCCTGCGCCAAGGACGCTTCGTACAGTGGGTGGTCAGCGGCCAGCCGGTGCTCGAGGAAAGCTACGCCGCCGGCGTGCTCGACGGCGCGTACTGCGCCTACGATGAGCAGGGCAAGCCGAAGAACGCCGGCCTCTACAGACAGGGCAAGGAGGAAGGTCTCTGGAAGCGCACCGAGCCGGATGGCTCGCGCGTCGAGGAGAATTTCGTCGCGGGTATCCTCGAGGGCCCGCGCGTGATCTTTGCGCCCGAAGGCCATCGCTACCAGTCCGGCAGCTACCGCGCCGGAAAGGCGGATGGCGTCCACGAGACCTTTTTCCCTGACGGCAAGCTCTACCAGAGCATGACCTATGCATCCGGCGAGGTCAGCGGTTCCTGGTCTCAGCACACGGCGGCGGGCAAGCTCGAAATCGAAGGAACGATGAAGCTTGGCAAGCGCGAGGGTCCCTGGCGCTACTACAAGCCGGACGGTTCGCTGGAAGAGCAGTGGAGCGGCGTTTACCGCGATGACAAGAAGGTCGGTCCGTTGGAGGGAGCGCGATGATCGCTCTGGCGCTGCTGGTGCTGCTGCAGGCTCCCGCGGGGGAAACAGTCACGATCTACCACGACAGCGGCGTCAAGGCGCGCGAGGGGCAGATCGTCCGAGGACGCCGCGCCGGCGTTTGGAAGAGCTGGCATGACAACGGCGTGCTGGCCTCCGAGGGCGAGTTCCGCGACTACGAGCGGATCGGCGTCTGGAAGTACTGGCATCCCTCGGGCCAGCCGCGCATGGAGGGTGCCTGGAAGGACGGTCTGCAGGACGGCCCCTGGGTTCTCTTCGAGGAAAACGGCGACCGCCAGGCGGAAGGTCCGTACACGCGCGGCATGCGCAACGGCCGTTGGACCAGCTACTGGCCGGGCGGCGTAAAACAGAAAGAAGGCGAGTTCCTTTTCGATCAGCGCCACGGCGAGGCGATCTTCTACGACAACACGGGCAAGTTGCAGTCGAAGGGGCGTTACGCCTTCGGTGAGCGGACCGGGCTCTGGAACAAGTGGTACGCCTCCGGTGTCATGGAATTCGAAGGCAACTTCCAGCGGGATCGTGAGCAGGGCGAGTGGCGCTACTTCCATGAGAGCGGCGAGCTGAAGGCGCGCGGCAGCTATTCCGTCGGAGAACAGCGCGGTTTCTGGGAGCGCTTCCATGAGAACGGCCAGCGCGCGTCGCTGGGCGAATATGAAGGCAGCGGCAAGCCCGTGGGCCCGTGGAGCCTTTGGTACGCAAGCGGTCAGAAGCAGGCCGAAGGCAACTATGCCGCCGGCAAGCGCATGGGCTACTGGCGCTACTGGGCCGAGGATGGCGCGCGCGACCCGGCGCTCAGCGGCAACTACAAGGACGACAAGAAGGTGGGATCCTGATGCTCTCGGCACTGCTATTGTGCGCTCTGACGCAAGGCGTGGAGCTCTCCTTCGGCCCCAAGGCCGGCACCTATGCAGTCCGTCGGGTCAACATCGAGCACGAGCTGAGCCTGCGCGAGCTTTCCAGCGTGCGCAGCGGCGTCGTGCAGAGCAGCACAGACCCGGTCGACCTGCGCTCTTCGCAGATGCTGCAATGCACGGATCAGTACAAGCAGATCGGCGACGGCCGTCCATTGGTGCTGGAGCGGCGCTTCGACACGCTGGAATGGAAAGGCAGCCTGCTGTTGGCGGGCAAGCAGGATGCGCTGAGTGCGCGCTCGCCGCTTGCGACGCTCTCGACCATCTACACCTACGTTCCCGAGGAGCAGGCTTACGGACGCTACTACAGCGCCCGTGAAGGTGTGGAGGAACTCCTGCACGGCGTCAGCGAGGATCTCGATCTGCGCTGCCTGCTGCCGGTCGGGCCGCAGGCTCCGGGCGCTCAGTGGACGGTGGATCCGGCCCGAATGGTGGATGTCTTCGCGCCCGCAGGGCGCTGGGCGCTGGCCTTCCAGATGAAACCGGCCCAACGTAACCTCGTGCGCTCCATCCAGAGCGGCATCGGCTGCAACCTGATTGAAGTCTTTGGCGGCGAATGCATAGGCAAGGTGGAGGCCCGGCTCGCCAGCGTCGATGAAGCGCAAGCGCGCGTGGAACTGACCGTGGACCTGACCTGTCTCGTGGATCGGCGCGGCTTGGTCCAGATGCAGATGAACGGTCCGGAGCTCGCTTCCGGCTTTCGCTGCCAGTCAGCGCCGCTGAACTGGAGCTTCCAGGGCAAGGGATTCCTGCTGTTCGATCGCCAGGCACGCCGTGCCAGCGAGTTGAAGCTCGAAGGCCGTCAGTCCGTGCGGCTTGAGACAGAGCTGCTGGTAGGGAGCGATCCGGTCAGCACGACGCAACGTCTGGCCATGGAAGGGGCGTTGAAGCTGCACTGGTTGATCGGCGATCCGCGCGATTCACGCCTCAAGGCACCGGCGGGCGCTGCGCCTCAGGGGCAAAAGTAGATCTGAAGCGCATCGCTGAGTCCCACTCCGAATGCGTCGGCGGGATCCTGATACCAAAGCTGCAGGAAGCGGCGGGTCTCAACCATACCCGGTGTCACGGGGACGGCGAACTCCACGCTGCCGGTGAAGTCGCTGCTCGTCAGCGCGTACCGTCGCAGGTTGCCGCCTGCGAGCAGCGTGCCGCCCTGAAAGGGCTGGCTGGCGGCACGGGTGCCGCTCAGCAGGATGCACAGCGTTCCGGCCGGCAGGTTCGAGGCCTGCACTCGCAGATCGTTGCTTGCAAGGCTGGGGCGGCCTGCGGTGCTCAGCTGGCACTGCAGTCCCAGTGAGTTGACCTTGGCCGTGCCGTAGCTCTGCATCGGAGGGCAACTGCTCCAGCCGATCGTGAACGGGAAGGCATTCGAGAGCGCATCGGGGCCGCTGCCCGGCACACGGACCGACAGCGTGCCGCTCGCCAGACCGGCCGGCAGAGGAACGAGCAATTCCGTGCCGTTGTTCCCTGAGCTGAGCCCGCCAACCACCAGCGGCGTACCGTCTGCGGTGGATGCATCGCGCGTGAACCAGACCTCGTTGCCCTGAGCGGCGAATCCGCTGCCACGCACGAAGATGTGGGCCGCATCGATGACCGCATGCGAGAGCAGCACGGGCTTGGTCGGGTTTGCAGCGCCGTAGAGCGCCTGAATGCCGGCGATGTCGTCGGGCGCGATCGAGCGATTGTTGATACCGCTGCCCAGCAACGCGCCGAGCATCGTGGCGGCCGCATCGTTGGAGTGCCCCATGCCGAGCGCGTGACCCAGCTCGTGCGTCGCGACCCCCTGAATGTCCCTGTTGGCACTGCCCGAGGGCGGAGCGCCGGGTCCGTCGTGCCACACGGCCGCGTCGGCGTAGAAGCGCACGCGCCAGCCATCGGCGATCGGCAGCTCGCAGAAGGCGAACACGCCCGCGCTTGAGCCCGAGATCTCGGAGACGATGTTGTCGTCCGTGCCACCGGGTGTGGGGGCGCTGCCTTGCCAGTGGAAATCAAAGTTGGCGCCGCCCGATCCGATGCCATCGGTCTGCAGCGGGTCGGCGAGTCCCGTGCCGAACGAGCGGCTGCTCCATTCCATCGCGGCCTTCCAGATCGCCAGCGTCGCGCCTTGCGCGCCCGGGAACTCCAGATCGGTCTGCGTATTGTCGTTGGCTGTGGGATCGGTGAAGTTGTTGCAGACGCGCAGGTCGCGCTGATCAAGGGCCAGCGAGCCGCCCAGATGGGTCCAGGACAGGCCATCGCGCGGCACCCAAAGCCAGAGGGCGAAGGACAGGGCGCAGAGGCTGGCTGCGCCGGAACGCCAGTGTGAAGTTCTTTCCAAGCGTCGGAGGGCCTGCGGATGGCCCTGTCAGGGAAGTCTAGCCCAAGCGTAGGGCCGCGGGCTTGCAGGGCGGATTTTCTTGCCCAAAATGCTCCCGCCGTCATGAGCAACCGCACCGAGACCCATCGTTTCCAGGCCGAGGCCGGCGAAGTCCTCGACCTGATGATCCACTCGCTCTACAAGCACAAGGAGATCTTCCTGCGCGAGCTGGTCTCCAACGCCGCCGACGCGATCTCCAAGCGCCGCATCGAGTCGCTGCGCGAGCCGGCGCTGTCTCTGCCCGAAGGTGGCGGTCGGATCCGCATCGAGACGATTCCTCGCTCCCGGACGCTCTGCGTTCACGATGACGGCATCGGCATGAGCCGGGAGGAGCTGATCGAGCATCTGGGCACCATCGCACGCTCGGGCACCAAGGCCTGTCAGCAGGCGCTCAAGTCCGCGGGACAGGCGAACAGCGCATCGCCGGCGGAGTTGATCGGGCAGTTCGGCGTAGGGTTCTATTCCACGTTCCTCGTCGCGGAGGAAGTGGAGGTCGTTTCGCGCCGCGCGGGTGCCGCGGAGGCCTGGCGCTTTGTCTCCGCAGGCAAGAGCGAGTTCAGGATCGAGCCTGCGGAACGCGCCGAGCCGGGCACCACGGTCAGCTTGAGGGTGCGCGCCGCGCGCGAGGAGAGCGAAGCCGATGAAGCCGAGCCCGACTGGCTGGATGAGGATCTTGTGCGCGGGATCGTCAAGCGCTGGTCGGACTTCGTCGAATGGCCGATCTTCCTGGGCGAAGAGCAGATCAACTCGATGCGACCGCTCTGGACGCGCTCGCGCGATGAGATCAAGCCCGAGGAATATCAGGAGTTCTATCGCCAGCTGACGCACGACTGGCGCGATCCCCGCCTGTGGGTGCACTTCCGGGCCGAGGGCACCAGCGAGTACACGGCGCTGATGTATGTGCCGGAGGAGCGTCTGGGCGATCCCATCGAGGCCATGCGCGGGAAATCGCGACTGAGCCTGTACGTCAAGCGCGTGCGCATCCTCGACGAGGCTCCCGAGCTGTTGCCGGATTGGCTGCGCTTCGTGCGCGGTCTGGTCGATGCCAATGATCTGCCGCTCAATGTTTCGCGCGAGGTGCTGCAGGCCAACCCCGCCGTGCGCGCGATCCGCAAGCGTCTCGTGCGGCGCCTGCTGGATGAGCTGTCCCGCGTGCTGCAGGAGGATCGCTCGCGCTACGAGGCCTTCTTCGAGCGCTTCGGCAGCTTTCTCAAGGAAGGCGTCTACGCCGGTGAAGACGATGAGAAGCGCCTCGAGAAGCTGCTGCTGTTCGAGACGACGCGCGAGGGCGCTCGCTCCAGCCTCGCCGAAGTTGCTGCGCGCCTGCCCGCCGGACAGAAGCAGATCCCGTATCTCGTTGGTCCTGATCGCGCCACGCTGATGGGCTCGCCGCAGCTGGAGCTTTTGACGAAGAAAGGTATCGAGGTGCTGCTTTTCACCGAGCCGATCGACGAGTTCCTCGTGCCGCGCATCGGCAGCGTTGACAATCATCCGCTGGTGCCGTGCGAGGAAGCCGCGCGGGAGTTGGTGGGTTCGGCCGAGAAGGAGGCGATGGAGGCGCTCGACCGAGAGCAGCGTGAGCTCCTCAGCGCCATGGAAACGCAGCTCAAGGACAATATTTCCTCCGTGCGCTTCTCGGCGCGGCTCTCCGAGAGTCCGGCGGCTCTCGCCAGCGAGAAGGGCGGATTGTCACCGCACATGGAGCGCATGCTCAAGGCCGCCGGTCAACCTGTTCCCGAGCAAAGGCGCTGCCTGGAGTTGAACCCGGAACACGGTCTGGTCAAGCGACTGATGCAGGAGCCTGCGGGAACTCGCCGCGAGGAACTGATCGAAGTGCTGCATGGTCAGGCCCAGCTGAGCGAGGGCACACCGCTGGCGGACCCCGGTCGCTTCGCCCGCCTGGTTGGTCGCCTGCTGGCCTGAAAAGTCACACCCCGGCCACATTTTCCGCTTTGGCTTGAGCGGGTTCGCGGCGGTATCCGATGTCTCCCATGCCGGATGAGCCTTGGCAGGCTTCCGGCAAGGCAGGCATTCATGGCAGAACGGGCAACGACGGCGCGCCAGCGGCGCGGTTTCACGCTGATGGAAGTGACCATCGCGCTGGCAGTATTCCTGCTTGGCGTGCTGGGGTTCACGCGGACCATGCTGGGCGTTGAGCGCGCACAGGTCGCCAAGCGCGAGGCTGCCAAGGCGACCCAGGCCGCGCGCGCCGTGTTGGAGCGCATCCAGGCCGAGGCCTTTCCGGAAGCGTTCCGTCGCTACAACGGCGACAGCTCGGACGATCCGGGTGGTGCCGCCACTGCTCCCGGGCATCGTTTCGATGTCCCCGGGCTTTCGCCGCGACTCAACGATCCGGATGGCCGGGTCGGTGAGGTTGTGTTTCCGACACCGACCAACGCTCCGGGCGTCCTGAGTGAGGCGGTTCAGGATGCGCGCTGGGGCATGCCGCGCGATCTCAACGGCGACGGGAACATCGACGCAGCCGGAAACTATGCCAGCGACTACCGAGTGCTGCCGGTGCGCGTCGTTGTTGAGTGGAACGGAGCGGCGGGGATCGGTCGCGTACAGCTGGACACCATGCTGGGGAACTACTGATGAAGTTTCGAACCAAGCGCGCGGGCTACACGCTTCTGGAGATGACGGTCGCCGTCACGGTGCTGGGACTGGTGCTGGGCTCGGTGGGAGTTTTCCAGAACATGAGCAATGATCAGTCGCAATCGCTGATCGAGCGTTCCCAGCTCGAGGCACGCGGCCAGCGTGCACTCAACCGCGTTGTATCCGAACTCACCGGCGTGGCGCAGTCCCTGTTGGTGCCGGATCCCAACTCGGTCGTCGGCAGTTCGTCGATCATCTACCAGAGGCCCGCAGCGGTCTCGGCAACCGGTGTCATTACATGGGAGAACCCTTCGCGACTGATGCTGGAGTCTGATCCGGCCGATGGCGCGAACGGACTCGACGACGACGGTGACGGACTCACGGACGAGTGCCGCCTGGTGCTGCTGAAAGCCGGAACCAGCGTTCCCACGGTGCTTTGCACCAACATCAGCCCGATGGCCGGCGTCGAGGGTGCCAACGGCTACGACGAGGACAGTGATGGGATCGTGGACGAAACCGGATTCCATGTGCAGCGCACGGGAGATCTGCTGCGGATTCATCTTTCGGTGCTTGAGGCACGCCGCGAGGGCGAGCCTCTGCGCATCGATCTGGACGCATCGGTGGTCTTGAGGAACTGAGGAGAGAAGCTATGAAGTACGACAAGCGTGGCAGTGCAATGGTGACGATGGCGGTCTGCGTCGCCGGCCTGATGGGCCTTTCGACCGCGATGGTGGCGATCACTCTGCGTGATGCCGGTGAGCAAGGAGGCGCCAAGGCCTCGATACAGGCCGACTACCTGTGCCAGGCTGGCCTCACGCAGGCCATGTTCCAGCTCCAGACCGGTCAGGTGCCTACACTGGGCACGCAGCAGTCACCCCTGGATTGGGGAGGTGGTCGCTTCTACGTGACCAGCGTTGACATGGGCAACGGGCTCAGCCGTCTCACCGCCACCGGCCTTGGAGACTTCGCCGGCGCGCGTCAGGAACTGGTCGTTCGAGCAGTCCCGAACACGATCTGGCGCTTCGGTGCCTTCGGGAAGGAGTTCCTGCACATGGACTCCAACGCTCGGGTTGACAGCTACAACTCCAATCTGGGCAGCTATGCGGCGCAGGCAACCAACGGCTCGGGTTCGTTGCAGTACGCACGCACGAACGGCGATGTCGGTTCCAATGGCAACGTCGGACTCGATCAGAATGCCAAGGTGTGGGGAGATGCCATTGCCGGCATGAATCACACCGCGACAGTGCTGGGGAATGCCATCGTGTGGGGTTCGACCGCCAACGCCACGGAAGACATCGAGTTCCCTGCCATCCAGGTGCCGACGTACACCAACTACGGCAGCCTGACGGTGAACAGCGCGACCACGCTGCCCTCTAGCAACCGCACCTACGGAACACTGCGGGTGGGCTCCAACAAGACGCTGACCATCACGGGTCCCGCCAACATCGTGGCTTCGAACCTCGTGCTGAACTCAGGATCGAAGATCATCGTCGATGACACGAACGGTCCGGTGACCTTTCATGTCATCGACAACTTCATCATGAACTCGAACTCGCAGATCTGGCCGACGAGCAACAAGCCGATCAGCATCGCTCTCAACCTGCTCTCCGACAATGTCATCAACCCGGAGGTCACGGTGCAGCTGGATACGGTGGAGTTCGACTCGAACTCTAAGATCTGGGGTGTCGTGTATGCTCCCAATGCGCGCGTGGTTCTCGACAGCAACTTCGAGCTGTTTGGTTCGCTGATGGCGCGCAGCATCGACATCGACAGCAATGCGACCTTCCACTTCGACGAGGCGTTGATCGATGCCACGGCGAGCGGCGTTCCGACCTTCGAGACCGTGTGCTGGAGGGAAGTGCCGTGGCAGGATTGATGCTTCACGGTCTGCTCGCCGGCGTGCTCATGGTCGGCAGCGTCCCGGCCGCTGCACAGACGGAGCCTTGGCCGGGCGAGCTGAGTCCTGAACATCGCGCTGCCGCGGTGCAACTGCGGCAGGCTCGCAGCCAGACCGCCGCCCCCGAGCGCATCGTGCGCAGCCTGACGCAACTGGGTACGCCGGCGGTTCCTGCTCTGGTGGAGATCCTGTGCGTGGGGCGCGTGCCCCAGACGGCCGAGACGGAGGCCCCCATGATCCTCAGTGAGCCGCAGACCCAGCTGGTTCTGTCGGCCTTGCGGCAGTTGCCGCGCACGCAGGTACGTGGTGCGCTGGATGCACGCTTGAGCGTCAGTCCCGTCGAGGTTCGCACCGCTCTGGGGGGGATTGAGTTGCTGGGGGACATCGGCGAGGCCGCCGATCTGGACCGAATGCTGGCCCTGGTGCCGCTGCGCGAAGACGGACAGGCCACGCGCGAGGCACGGCAGCGGGTCGTGCCCGCGATTACCCGCATGATCGCCAGGGAACCGAAGTCATGGGACGCCGTGAACTCGTCGTTGCGCCGCACGTCTCAGGGCCCGGCGCGGCTGCTTGTGGATGCCCTGGGTGCCTCGCGTGATGTGCGGGCCGTCAATGTGCTCTTTGCCTGCGCGCGTCAGTTTCCGCCGCTGGCCCCGGCCTGCGTGGCCCAGCTGCGTGCTCTACCGCAGTGCCATGTGCCGGAGCTGAGCGCCTGGATGGCAGGTGAGTTGACCTTCGCCGCGGCGGAGTATGCTCGCATGCTCTGCGCGGCCTTGCCGCGCTATGACGATGGCGCGGCGCTGGGAGCCTTGGTGCAGGCTCTCGGTCATGAAGAAGCCAAGGTCCGTGAAGCGGCGCAGGCAGCGTTGCGTGAGGTCAGCGGTCTGGCGCTGCCGGCGCATGCCGGAGCGTGGCAGGATTGGCTCGACTCGCAGCGCACGTGGCAGGAAACACGCCTGTCCGCTCTCGCGGAAGCCGTTCGGGGTGGAGCGCCGTCCGAAGCGATCGCCGCGTTGCGCGAATTCAGTACGGTGCGCATCGGGCGTCGGGCGGTGGCGGAAGCCCTGATTCCAGCGCTGAGCCGACCTGAGCCGGGGATCGCCGGCCTGGCCGCCGAGGTCCTCGTCGGCTTGCAGATCCCGGACGTGTGTGCCCAGCTGGGCTCGGCACTCGATGCTCATCCGCAGGCCCGCGCCAGACTGTGCGGCGGGGAATCAGCGGGACTTCGTCAACCCTGAGCGCTGCAGCCAGCCGGCGAACTCGACCCAGTTGGCGCTGTTGTCGTACGAGTCATCCGGCGCCTGTTTCTGCCAGGCGGCATAGCGTGCGGAGAAGCTCGCGTCGGGGACTCCGCAGTCGAGAATGCGGCGGCGCAGCCGCTCGGCCTGCTCTGTCGGCGCAATGCGTGAGGCGTAGTCCAGCGCCCACGCGCAGTGGAAGTACTCCACATTGCCGACATAGCCGTCCTCAGGCTGGTAGTCAGGCCCGTACACCTTCGCATCGCAGAAGGGCGCCGTGGCGTAGTTGTCGTTGAGCGCGATCGCCATGCCCTGACGCGGTCCCTGAACGAAGCGCGTTGGCTTGGCCGGATCGGGCTGCCAGTTGTCGGGAATGCGTTGGAACAGAGGACTGAAGTAGAGCGTCTCGATCCCGCGCAGCACGAGTCCTTCGAGCTCCGCTCGGCGCGCATCGTCGACGCCGCGGAATACGGTCTCGTTCATGCAGCGCATTGCATGCGTGAGAAACAGGCTCTCGAAGCTCTGCTGCATCATCCAGCGCTGCTCGGGATCGAGAATGCGGTTCAGGAAACGCATCACAAGACCGTTGGGCAGCTCCGCATCGAGCAGCAGCTGACTCACGGAGCGCAGCCATGGGAAGAAGCGCGCGCGGAAGGCGTCGTCGGAGAGCGCGTAGGCCGCACACACGGCGTCGATGCCCCAGGCATGCTCGCGGCCGAGCCAGTCGCCTTGGTGGGGATGCTGCGCCACGCGCTGCTGGTGCACGCGCAGCGTGATGCCCTTTGACCAGGAAGCTTCCGTGTGCGGACTTTCGTGCAGCATCAGCCGGAACAACTCCGCAGACAGGCGCAGGTCGTCCTTGGCGAGGCTGTCGTTGCCCAGCCAGGCCAGCGCTTTGGCCTGCTTGGTCCAGCGCACCCAGTGCTGGTCATCGTGCGGCCACCAGTACAGCAGGCTGTCATTGGCGCTCTTGGGTTGACCGTAGCGCTCATGCCAGTTGCCCTGATCGTAGTGCGGGCGCAGACCGCGCTCGTGCACCGCCTGCACCTGCGCGCTCACCGGCGCTCCCCATTGCCAAGGCAGCGTGAAGCAGGGGATCCGGACGATGCCGTGCGTGCGGTAATCAAAGGGAATCACGCCCTTGTCATCCAGCCAGCGCTCGTAACCGACGGGCTCGCCGCGCCGATCCCAGACCGCCTCGCTCTGGCGGCAGGCGTTCATGCGGTGCAGCAGTTCCAGATGCGTGTAGGCCGCTCGCGAAGCACCGGCGACCGCGTAGTGCCCTTCGATCAGCGAGATGCCTTCGCCTCCGGGGCCGCCTTCGCCCGGCACGAACCAGGGATGGGCCCAGCCCATCACCCGGCCGTGCGTATACCAGCCGTGCGCTTCGCCGGTCTCCAGCGCGCGCGCGTAGCTCTGCATGCGCGCAGTCTCACGCGCACGGATGCCGCTGCGGCCGCCTTTGCCGTAAAAATCCGGGCCCGCCAGCGTCGCTGCCTGCGGAAAGTACGCGGCCAGCGCGGGGTTGACCCACGACCAGCCTCCGGCTTCGAGGCTTGCGAAGCCCAGGCCGCGCTGCGCGAGCCAGTCGGCGGCGCGCGCTTCAGTGCCGGCGGGCGCGAGTGCGAGGCGCCGGTGAAACTGAAACTGCGGCGGCATGAAGTGCAGCGAACCGTCCGTGTTGGGCTTGACCAGCGGCACGATGTTCCATGCTCCCTCGATGCGCGCCTTACCGAAGAACGGATCACGCACCTGCGCGAGCACCTGCCAGCCTGCCGGTACGCACAGCTCCAGACTCTTCCAGTACAGCGCACCTGCAGAGGACTCCAGAGGATCCTGTCCGCGCGTTCCGCCCGTCAGTCCGTTGTGCACGCGCAAAGTCAGGCCCAGCGTGGGCTCGCCTGCCAGTTCGGTGAGGTAGGCATGGACGCCCATCAGATGCGGCAGCGGAGGCGGTTGCCCGGGCTGCGTCATCTCGGGAACCATCACGCCGGCAACCTTGCGCTCGCGCAGCCAGCGGCCCTGCTTCGTCCAGCGCATCGAACCGAATCCGGGATGTTCGCGATCACCGCTCAGTTCCGCCGTGTAGCGATGGCCAAAGACATCCTCCGCGCGCAGCAGGATCGCCGGCACACGTGACGGCTCGGGGAAGGGCGCCGGCCTGGACTCCGGGGCGGCGTGCACGGCGTAGGTGTGTTCCCCTGGCTGCGCCGGTAGATCCACCCGGGCGATCAACTCCACCACGCGCGGCCGACCCTGTGGATCACGCGTCACGATTTCGACCTGAGCCGGTATCCGCGTCCGAGCCGCGTCGAGGTTTTCGATCTCCAGCCTGTCGAGCGGCGCATCCGGTGGTACGGGCAGCGTCGCGCGCAGCGTGACGGGGGAACTTGCGCCGGCTTCGAGCACCAGACGCGCCAACGGTGTCTGCGGCGCGAGCTGCAGCATCGAACCCAGTGCCAGCCACATGGCGAGGAGCATCGCCTGAGGCTAGAGCCTGTGCCTTGCCGCTGGCAAGCGTTCGCCTCGTCCGGCACAGTACCGATGCATGCTGCTCAGTTTGGCCATCGGTGGTTCCGCACCATTCCTGCGCGATCTGGCGCTGGTCCTGTGCGTGGCCGCCGTCACCAGCCTGGTGTTTCAGCGCCTGCGCCAGCCGGTGGTGCTCGGCTATCTGCTGGCCGGCTTGCTGTTGGGGCCGCACCTGCTGCTGCCGCTGGTCGAAGACCGCCAGACGCTCCAGACCCTGAGCGAGCTGGGCGTGACCTTGCTGATGTACTCGCTGGGTCTGGAGTTCCGGCTGGGCAGACTGAAGGAACTGGGGCCCAGTGCCGCTTTCGTGACACTGCTCGAGGTCGGAGGCATGCTGCTGCTGGGTTTCGTGGCGGCTCGGAGCCTGGGCTGGAGCACGAGCGAGGCGCTCTTCACCGGCGGAGCGCTGGCGATCTCGAGCACCACGCTGATCCGCAAGGTTTTCGGAGAGCTGGAGGTTGAGCCGCGCATCAAGGAGCTTGTCACCGGCGTACTGATCTTCGAGGATCTGGTCGCGATCCTGCTGATCGCTGCCCTGACGGTCGTCGCAAACGGCGCGCAGCTGGATATGGGCGGACTGGCAGCCGCTGCCGGTCGGTTGCTGCTGTTCATCGTGCTGGTGCTGGTGCTTGGCTGGCTTCTGGTGCCGCGCCTGATCGCGTTCACGATTCGCCTCGGTCGGCGTGAGACGATCCTGATTGCTGCGCTGGGGCTGTGCTTCGCAATGGCCCTGATCGCGGATGCGGCCGGCTATTCCGTCGCGCTGGGCGCGTTCCTCGCGGGCTCGCTGGTGGCCGAGTCGGGCCACGGCGAGTTCATCGAACGACGCATCGAGCCGGTGCGCGACATGTTCCTCGCGATTTTCTTCGTGTCGGTGGGCATGCTGATCGATCCCGTGCAGATCGCGGCTCACTGGCCGATCGCACTGACCTTGAGCTTGCTTGTGCTGTTCGGCAAGGTCTTCGGCGTGGCGCTGGGAGCGGTGCTGACCGGGAGCGACACCCGCACCGCGCTGCGCATCGGGCTCTCGTTGGCGCAGATCGGAGAGTTCTCATTCATCATCGCCGCACTGGGTGCGGGCAGCGGCGTGGCGCGCGAGTCCTTCTATCCGCTGATCGTCGGCGTGGCGAGCGTGGCGGCCTTCAGCTCGCCGATCCTGATCGCGCGCTCCGACCGCATCGCGGCCGGAATCGAGCGCTTTCTGCCGCGCCGGCTTTCGACCTTCGCGAGCCTGTACGGATCCTGGCTGGAGGCGCTGCGTCAGCAGTCCTCGCGCGATACTCGCTGGAAGAGCGTACGCCGCACGATCTTCCGGGTCGGCATCGACGCTCTGCTCATCATCGGACTCTTGATCACCGGTACGCTGGTCGAGACGCGCCTCGCGACCCGCCTGGGCGACAGTGCCGGGCTGGCTCCGGGGCTGGCGCGTACGGTGGTGCTGGTTGGATTCCTGCTGGTCTGTCTGTGGCCGCTGCTCGGCATGGTGCGCGGCGCGCGCCGACTTGGCGCCGTGCTGGCGGAGATGGCGCTGCCTGCGCGCAAGGGCCGCATGGACGCCGCGCAGACACCCCGGCGCGCGCTGAGCGCAGGATTGCAGGTGGCGGTGCTTCTGGTGGTCGCCCTGCCGACGCTCGCGTTGACGGAGCCGTTCCTGCCCGGCTTTGCAAGCGTGGGCCTGCTCGCGCTGCTCGCCCTGCTGCTGATCTCCATGATCTGGCGCAGCTCGGCGGATCTCGACGGGCACATGCGGGCCGGTGCGGAACTGGTGCTGGAAGCTCTGGCAAAGAGCGGCGGCATGCCCAACACGCGCATGGATCTGGTCAACGAACTGCTGCCGGGTGTGGGGGATGTGCACGCGCTGAGCGTCGGCGAGCAGCATCCGGCGATCGGCTTGACGCTGCACGAGGCCGGCCTTGGCTCGGCCTGCGGCATCAGCGTCGTCGCCATACAGCGCGGAGGCGCGCAGCTCGTCCTGCCCGGCGGCAATGAACGCCTGCAGGCACAGGATCGACTGGCGATCACGGGCTCGGACGATGCCGTGCGCTCGGCGCTGGAGCGCTGGCGGTGTTCAGGGAATGCCGGACAGTGACTCCCAGTCCTCCGGCGCGGCGAAGCGCAGCGGAGCGCGCACGCCCGGCCGCAGGCCGAGCAGCAAGAGGGTCTGGCCTGCGGGTGTCAGCGTGAGCTCGAGCTTGCTCTGGAAGATCGGACGATCCAGGCGTGCGATCCCGCTTTCGAGCAGCAGCTCCTCACCGTCGATGCGCAGCGGGCAGTCGAAGGTCTCGCGCGTGGCCACAGCCGGCGCAATCCCCAGCACGGCTCCGGTGCCAGTGATCTCAAGCGTGCGCGCTTCGCGGGCCTTGAGCCAGACGGCCCCGAAGTGCAGCGAGTGCTCATCCCAGTTCCACGGCGTCACATACAGCGCGCCCGAGACATGCGTGGTGGGCGGCCCCAGGTTCTCGATCATGAAGTCGAACTTCTCGCGGTAGGGCAGCTTCCAGCGCAGCGCGTAGTCGCGGCCGGAGCGCGCACGGAAGCGCGGATCAAGTTCGACGCAGCGGAACAGCGCCAGAAGCGGCGCCACGACCGTCTCCTCCCCATCGAAACTCATGCGCACGAAGAGGAATTTGATGTTCTCCTCCGGCTTCGGTCCGTCGACACGCAGCACGATCGAGCTGACGCAGGCCGGGCCCCGGGCGCGCTTGTCATCGATGCAGGTCAGGGTGCCCGCCGGATCGTTCTGCGAAAGCGAGTACTGAAAGGCCTGTTCTCCGTCGGGGAGCGCCGGTGGCGCGGCGAAGAGCTCTCGCGCGCGCTGCAAAGCGGCCGCGCCGGCGGGAACGCTGCGCGTGGTCGGCACTCGCAGGACCCAGCGGGCCGTGCCTTCGCCTTCGTGATTCCAGTGTAGGCTCTCGCCCGCGCGAATCTCCAGCGGTTTGCCGCAGCTCGGTGGATTGGTGTTGGAGAAGCGTTCTGCGTTGCTCATCAGCTCGCTCAAGGGGACGCTGCGCAGCAGCTTTCCCTCCGCCCCGCCGCGAACCTCAAGGCTGCCGCTCGGCGGAGAGCAATGCAGTCGGCACAGCACGCTGTCCTGTTCGCAGCGCAGGATCAGCCCGGAGCGGCCAGTGTGCCTGCCACCCTGCAGGCGGTAGGGCTGGGAGGGCAGTTGAAGAGCTGCCTCGCGCGATCCGAGCTCGGCGAGCTCCCGCGCCGGGACAACCCAGGGTTCGGCAGCGATTCCGGCCAACAACAGGGCGATCAGGATCATGCCGCAGCAGCCTAGCGCGCCTGAGCGCGCTTGCGCTAGCGTGTGACCATGAGCCGGACCTCTCGCCGACTGCAGGGCCTTGTGCAATCCGACATCCGACGCATGACGCGCGAGTGCGAGCGCGTCGGCGGCATCAACCTCGGTCAGGGCATCTGCGACCTGCCGACGCCGCTGCCCGTGCGGGACGGAGCCATCGCGGCGATCCTCGAGCGGCGCAGCACCTACTCCTTCATGGAAGGGGTTCCGGCGCTTCGTCAAGCCATCGCGGGCAAGCTGGAGCGTGAGAACGGCCTGCGGGCGGATCCCGAGCGCGAGATCGTGGTCACGGTGGGGGCGAGCGGCGCCTACACGGCGGCGCTGCACGCGCTGTTCGATCCGGGCGATGGCATCCTCGTGTTCGAGCCCTTCTACGGCTATCACGTCAATACGGCGCTCGTAGCCGGGCTGGAGCCGCAGTACCTGCGTCTGGATGCACCCGACTTCGCCTTGAGCGAGGCTGCCCTGCGCGCCAGCCTGCGGCCGAATACGCGCGCCATCGTGGTGTGCTCGCCCGCCAACCCCGGCGGCAAGATGTTCACGCGCGCCGAATTGGAGCTGATCGCACGCGTTGCCGTGGAACGTGATCTGGTGGTGATCACCGACGAGATCTATGAGTCGATCACCTACGACGGCCGCGAGCATATCAGCGCGGCTACGGTTCCCGGATTGCGCGAGCGCAGCGTCACGATCATGGGCCTTTCCAAGACCTTCAGCATCACGGGCTGGCGTCTGGGCTACGCCGTGGCGCGCGAGGACTGGGCGCGGGCCATCGCGCTGGTCAACGATCTGTACTACATCTGCGCTCCGACGCCGCTGCAGCACGGTGTCGCCGCCGGATTCTCGCTGCCG
>SYGM01000082.1 GCA_005799545.1 Planctomycetia bacterium
CCGCTGGGCACGATCAGGCCGTGCCAGTGCACAGTGGTCGACACCGGCAATCGGTTGGTCATGTAGATCCGCACCGTCTCGCCCTCGACGCACTCGATCGTCGGCCCGTGCACCCGGCCGTTGTAGCCCCAGCAGCGGGCCGCAAGTCCGGGTGCGAACTCGTGTTCCACCTCTTCGGCGACCAGATGCAGCACCCGCACGCCGTCGACCATGCGATGAGGCAGTGTCACGCCATTGGGTGTGATGACCGCGCGCTGCGAATGCGCTTGCCCAGGAGTGCTCGTCTGCGGAGCGGACCCGGCACCGGAACCGGGCCAGGCTCTCAGGGCCGGAGCGGCAGCTGCGGCAATCAGGCTGCTGCGCAGCAGATCTCGTCGTGTCGTGTGCATGGCGGGTGATCAGTGGCCTTGAGGATGGGAATTGTTGAGGGAAGGGCGCGGCGGCGACCCGGCATTGAGCGTGGAGGGCCTTGTCAGATGCCCCTGCAGCAGGGCCTCGACTTCCAGTCGCGCGAGGCGCGCGTCCGTGTATGCCGTCAGATGGATGCGCTCCGCCTCGATCTCGCCGGCGCGCACGCGCAGCACGTCGAAGGCTCCGATCTGCATGGCATTGAAGTTGCGCAGCGTCTCTTCCAGCAAGGTGCGCTCCGCGGGCAGCAGCACCTCGCGCGCGTGGCGTTCCAGGGCGACGCTGGCCTGCAGACGCTCACTCCATTCGCGTGTGCGCGAAAGCAGCTCCACCAGCAGTGCTTCGTGTTCCTCCAGCAGAACCTGCAGCCGCGCGCGAGCGGCATGTGTCTGCGCATCACCCGTGTCGAGCAGCGGCAGCGGGATGCGGAACGCGGGACCCAGACCCCATGATGAATCATCGGACTCGCGCTTGGCCGCGAGCCCGAGCTCGGCATCCTGCAGCCGCGCCGCCCACTCGCTGAGTCCGGCTGCCCGGGCTTGCGCTTCCGCGCGCGCGCGGCTCTCCGCCAGCTCCAGCGATGCGGTCAGCGTGCGCGATTCCAGCTGATGGAGATCCAGCCCCTCCAGCAGCCCGGGGTCCACGATGCGACCGCCCAGACTGCGCACGAGGGCTTCGGGTCGCAGGTCCCACTGCGCGAGCTCGCCGGCGAGCCCGCAGGCGCGGTTGAGTTCCTCGCGCGCTTCGATCCAGCGCCGCTCCGACTCCATGCGATCCTGCGAGCGTCGCGCCAGCTCGACCGCATTGGAGGCGGCGCGCGCCGGAGTCGCATTGCCGGCCTGCACCAGATCCTGCATCAACTCCTGCGAACCGAGGGCGCCGGCCTCCGAGGCGCGCCGCAGTTCCAGATCACGCCACGCATGGCTGGCGCGAACATGCGCGCGACGCGCGTCGAGTACGGCGGAGAGGATCTCGCTCGCGACTGCGGCTTCGAGCGCCCGCAGCTCCGCCGCGCTGCGGGCCTTCTGGCTCGGCATGAGCAGCGTGCGCACCAGCGATTGCGAAATCCCCAGATCGATCTCCGTGCCTCCATCGAGGAACAGCAGCTGCCCGTGCAGGACCGGGTTGCTGAGCAAGGTGGCTGCCGCCAGCTCGCCGGAGCCGATGCCGAGCTTCGCCAGAGCCGCGCGCGTGCGGCGCTGATGTCCCAGCGTCAGTCGCACGGCATCATCCTCATCGAGACCGTCCGCCAGCAGCTCGCGAACCTGCGTTTCCTCCAGCGGGCTGCCTGCTTCGGAAAAACCGGCGGACTCGAGCCGCTGATCCACGCGCGCTCGCGATTCGTCTTCCAGCTCTGCAGAGGAGGCGCATGCTCCCAGCAACAGGAGCAGGGGCACAAGCCTCATGATGCTGCGCCTTCGCGAGGCTGCTTATCCTTGGGAGCGGGCGCCGGCGGAGTCTTCTCGCCCTGCTTCCTGCGCTCTTCCTCGAGCTCCTTGGCGCGAATCGCCTCGGCCTTGGCGAGCAGCTTGTCCGGGTCCTTGCGGAACTCATCCACCGCCTTGGGAGTGGAGAGCCGCACGATCTTCGACTTGTAGACGAGAATCGTGTTGGCCGCGACGGCTTCGCCGCTGACCGGGCAGGTCTTGTTGTCGATCAGCTGCCAGTTCGGTTCCAGCAGGCGCGCCAGCGTGACCTGCGCATCCTCGGAAGCCTTCTGCGCGGCAGCCTTGTCGAAGACGCGGAATTCACGGCCCTGCAGCGAGACCTTGGGCGCGTCCTTGGGCAGCTCGCGGCCCGTCACCGGGCAGAGCTTGTTGTCGATCACCGCCGGAGCGGGATAGGCGGATCCGTACGCGGCATCGAGATCATCGTGAATGTCCTTCACGCACACCTTGCAGCAGATGTAGATGCGGCCGTACTTCGTATCGGTGAAAAGGCGCAGGGAAATCGGCTTGCCCATCACGGGACAGGTCGAGTTCGACCACTGCGGAACGATGACGGTGTTGTCCGCCGGCGGCGGAGCTTGAACGAGGAGCAACAGACTCAGCAAAGAAGCACAAAACATGACTGCGATTTCCAGGAAGCCGAAGAATGGTGAAAACAGGCGCAGACCCGCAGGCCTGCAGCCACGCGATCACATCCGGCTCACAAGCGCAGGGGCAGTCTTCCGCTCGTTCTTGGCACGGCCCGACAAGGCCCGCGCGCGCACTGCGTCACGGGATGCGTGTCTGCACGGCACGGCACCGTGCTCCGAGCGGGCTCAAGCTGCAACACCGCGGGAGCGGGCATATCCCACACAGGAAGCAGCGGCGGCACGCCGGGATCCTGATCCGGGGTGGAAACCGAGCAGGGACACTCCGGTCTCGATTCCTTCTCACTGGAGTCATCGCAGCAGCTGCGCGGTTGCGACTCCTGCGCGGGCGCACAGCAGCCCTGCATGACCTCCGGACGGATGAGACACGCGCACAGCGGCATCGATACGCCGGAAGGCAACAGCCATCCCAGCAGCATCCAGAGCAGCAGCGCGTAACGGGCCATGTCCCGATTCTAACACCCTTTCCTGAAAACCGGGTAGCCCCGAGCCGGACCAAACGACTCTCAACGGGGCGGCCAGAGTTCTTCTCGGTGGGTTTCCATGGCCTTCAGCACCTCGCGCAGCACTTCCCCCTCGTCCAGGGCTTGAATCATGTCCACATTGAGCTGGCAGACCGCGCAGACCGGGCGAGGTCCCCTGTAGCTCATGATGTCGCCATCGAGGATTGTGATGTCCTCAATGCCGTACTCCGCGGCATCCACGGGCAACCCGTCTTCATTGAAGCCCAGGAACAGCTTCACTTCCGCGCCCGTCCGCAGGCAGATGTAGCAGCGATCCTGCTGGCGATTGCGGTCCAGAGCCGCGAAATACTCCTGAAAGCGCTCGTGCAGCGGGTTCACAGCAGTTCTCCTTCCGGGACGCGCTCCACCTGCACCGGGTGGCGTGGGTTGGAGCTGATGCCGTACACCAGCTTCACGACGCGCGGTCCCATCGCCGTGCGGATCTCCGCCAGTTCGTTTTCGAGCGCGGCCGTAGAGGGTTGATCCTTCGGCACGACGATCGCGGCCACGGCACTGCCGCGGCTGGTGCGTGCCACCGCGCGCACGAACAGCCCCTGGAAGCGCCCGATCTCGACCAGCTCGTCGCCCACGACGCTCCCGGCCTCGCTCGCCAGATGCGCAAGGATGAAGTCGACGCGCGCCTCATCGAACAGACGCGGCAGATCGGGGATGACGCTCTCCTCCAGCACCCGCGGGCCTCTGCCGGCATGGATCAGCGAAGCGTTGGGCTGGATGTGACGGAAGTGGAAGGCGAGGAAGCGATCCGCGAGCCGGTAGGTGCCCTTGCGCGAGCGCAGCGGATCGGGATCCGTCAGCGGCACTTCGCGCTCCACGAGCCGCAGATCGCGCAGCACGCTCAGGTACTTGTTGGCCGTGGGGGAGTCGATGCCTACGGAAAGCGCGATTTCCCCGACCTTGTCGGCGCCGCGCGCCAGCGATGCGAGGATGCTGTTGTAGGTGGCGGGCTGCGTCAGCTCCGAGCTCAGCAGGAACTGCACTTCGTCGAACAGGTAGCCCTCGGGGCGCAGGCACTCGCGCGCAATGTTCTCGAGCAGGCTGCGCTCCGCATCGAAGCGCCGCAGATACGCCGGCATGCCGCCGAGCACCGCGTAGGCCAGCACGCGATCTTCCAGCTTCCACTCGGGGAAGAACTCCAGACAGGCCTGCGGCGCCAGCGGTTCGAGACGACGCTGGGCCGTGCGGCGTCCGAACAGCGGCGAGCGCTCGGCCAGCACTTCATTTTCCATGAAGCTCACCTGGCTGCCGCAAAGCACCAGCATCAGGTTCGAGTGCTTGCCGCGCGTGTCCCAGAAGCGCTGCAGCTGCGAGGTGAGACCGCGCGTCGCCTCGCACAGATACGGAAACTCGTCCAGCACGATCACGAGCCGCTCCTGCTTCGACTTCTCCGCGCAGTAGCTCAGAGCAGCGCCCCAGTCAGGGAACTCGACCGAGGCCGCGGCGCCGTCATCGAGCGCCGCAGCGAGCGCGTCGCGGAACGCGCGCAGGTTGTCCTTCTCGCGCACCTGAGCGGCAAGGAAGTACACGGCCCGGCGGCCGGATGTGAACTGTTGCAGCAGCTCGGTTTTTCCGACGCGCCGGCGCCCGTAGAGCACGAACAACTCGGGGCGGGGCGAGCGGTACAGCTCGTCGAGGAAGGCCAATTCGCGTTCGCGACCGTGGAACATGGGGGTACTATACCTCCTAGTATTATACTGTCCAGTATATTATCGGACCGCCTCTGCAGGGGCTGGAGCGGGCGTACAAGGAGGCAGTGCCAAACTGGAAACAACTCGGGCCCTTCGGGGCGCTGCTCGGGGCCTCGGCGGCCCTGCCCCTGCTCGGGAGCGGATTGTTGCTCCTGCTCGTGCCTCGACTGGAGCCGCTGCTGCGCGAGGGAGGCGGCGCGGCCGCGCTCGCGGTGATCGTTGGCGTGGCCCTTTTGTGCGGAATGGCGCTGCTCAACACGCAAGCCGCGGCCCTCTTCCTGGGTTATCTCTACGGCTTCTGGGCCGGGCTGGGGCTCGTCTTCTGCGGCATCGTACTGGCGGCGTGGCTGGGCTTCGTGCTGGCGCAGCGCCTCAGCGGTCGGGGACTCGAGCAAGCGATTCAGTCACGAGCGAAGCTCGCCGCGGTGTTCGCGCTGCTGGCGCATGACCCGCGCCATGCCTGGACGACGACTGCGCTGCTGCGCATCTCACCGCTGGTGCCCTTTGCTTCCGTCAATGTGGTGCTCGCCGCGGCACGCGTGCGCTTCCGTGCCTTCCTGCTGGGCACATGCCTCGGCGTCATTCCGCGCACGGTGCTGGTGGTGCTCACGGGAGCCGAGCTGGCGAGCTTTGATCCTGATGCGCCGCTCGATCAGCGCTGGCGCATTGGATTGATCCTCGTGTCCTCGGTGCTGCTGTTCGTGTGGATCGGCTGGATGACGCGCCGGGCGCTGCATCGCCGGATTCCCGTTGGCGGCTAGGATGCGCGCATGAATCTGCGCATCGGTGTTCTGCTGCCACTGCTGGCCGCCTGTCAGGCGCTGCAACCCCAACCCGCTCCGTTGCCGGAGGAGTTGAAGCAGAGCGTGGAGCAACTCTACGAGGCCTTCGACTTCGATGCCGGCGGCGGGGCAGACTGGAACAGCCTCGAAAAGCTGTTCCTCGAGGAAGCCTGCATCGTCAATCCCTTTGCCGAAGGAGCGCCCGCGCAGGTGAGCTCACGCGCGGACTTTCTGCGCGAGTTTCAGGCCTATGTGCGCTCGGAGAGCGTGCGCAGCACGGGCCTGCACGAGCGCATTCTCGCCGTGCGCGGAGAGTTCCATGGCAACATCGCGCACACCTGGGTCGAATTCGAAGGCTTCCTGCCTGCGACCGGCGAGCTCAAGACCCGCGGCGTCGACAGCATCCAGTGGGTGCTTGATTCGACGCGCTGGCGCGTGGCGTCGTTCACCACGCACTACCGCCGCTGATCAGCGTCGCTGCACGCGATGGCTCTCGACGCGCTCCACGGCGATCTCCGGAAGCGGCTCACCATTCAGCAGACGGGCCAGCTGGGCGCCGCTCACGCGCCCCACGGCCGCGAAATCGAGGCTGACGACGGCACGCGCGCCCATGGCGAGCTGGTCGGGATGATCGCCGATCACCGGCAGTCCGCGCGCGCTCAGCGTGCGGATCAGTGATTCGCGGATCGGTGCCAGCGTCAGGTCGCCAAGCTTCCACACTCCGTCGATTCCGGAGGCCTCGAGACGGGCCAGCGCAAACTCCAAATCCGCGCTGCCGGTGGCATGGGCTTCGATCAGCTCGATGCCCATCGGTCCGGCTCGTTCGCGAAAGCGCTCGACCTGACGGGCGGAATGCGCTTCGGCGGGATTCCAGACCACGCCCACGCGCGCAAGGCCCAGCTCGCGTGCCAGATCCACGGCCGGATCCACCGGCGGGAGCATGCTGAGGCCGCTCCAGCGCGTGCGCGGATGATCCGCAGCGGCGCGCGGCGCATCGAAGCAGTAGCTGATCAGCACGGGCGACTGCGTGCCGTCGAGTGCTGCCTGCGCCATCGGCGTGGTGAAACTCACCACGCAATCCGGCGCCGGTTGCCCTGCCTTGCACGCCGCCAGCCTTGCCGACAGCAGCGCCGCCGCGCGCTCGCGCTCACCGCCGCAATCGATGCGCTCCAGGCGCAGGTTGACGCCCTCGCGCCAGCCCTCCGCATCCAACTGCTGCGTCAATCCATCGATGCACTGGCTCAGGCTCGTTTCCTCCCGCAGCGTCAGCAGCAGAACCGTGCGCTGCGGGGGTGCGCTGCGACAGGAGCCCAGCAACGCGAGCAGCAGAAGGAGCCATGCGTGCCCGCCCATCTATGCATCCTGCTCCGCGGACAGCCCGCGCGTGCGCAGCACCGCGGCGACCTTGAGTGCCAGCACGCGCTCGAGTTCTGCCTGCACGGCCGCACCTTCCAGGATCCCCAGCGCCCGGGCGATGGCCTCGAAGGTCGAAAACCGATCCGCTTCCGGATGCTTGCGCAGCTCGAAGCGCCGCCGCAGGCCTTCGGGCAGGTGTACGGCGGGCAGCGCGGCCAGCTCGGGCTCATTGCGCGCCATGCGCCGCGTCTGCCGCCAGTTCCCGTCCGGAACGATCAGCGTGACGGGCTTTCCGCGGGCCAGTTCGGCAGTCAACGGCACGCTGGAGTCCGTGGGGGACAGCAGCAGCGTGGTGCGCGTCGGATCTTCCAGATCGCGGTAATGCACGCGATCCTCCGGCAGTCCGACGATGTGCAGACTCGAATGGGAGAGCGTCAGCGGCACGAGCTGCGCGGTATTGGTGGTCTTGTGAACCTCGCGGCGATGGAGGAACACCACCACTCGGGTTTCGAGCGTCAGGAGTCGCAGCTCTGCACAGATGCAGTCGGGCGGCGGCAGGGCGCACGCGGCGCAGCGCGGCTGACTGCGCCGACCGCGGGAGATGCGCAGCTTGCGGGGCGGTTCCAAGGGGGATGCATGGTAGCGCATGTAGTGGTGAACGCCCGCGGTGAACGCTACAAGGTGGGCCATGTACGCGAACCTGCGACGGGCCCTTTTCCTGCTGCTCTGCTTGTCGATGACTGCCGAGGCACAAGTGACGCTGGGCGTCGATGTGCTGCTCGAGACGGACAGCCCGCATGCACGCCTGATCGAAGGCAAGCGCATCGGTCTGATCACCAACCCATCGGGCGTTGACGGCCGGCTCATCCCCACTGCGGACCGTCTCGCGCGCGACAAGCGCACACAGCTCGTGCGGCTCTACGGTCCCGAGCACGGCATCCGAGGCGATGTCGCCGCCGGCAAGGTGGTTGGCGACGAGAAGGATCCGGTCACGGGCATCCCGGTGACGAGCCTCTACGGCAGCACCAAGCGACCGCCCGCCGAGACGCTCACCGAGCTTGACGCGGTGGTGTTCGACATTCAGGACATCGGCTCGCGCACCTACACGTACATTTCGACGCTCGGCGAGGCCCTGATCGCCTGCGCGGCTGCGGGCAAGCCCCTGATTGTGCTCGATCGGCCCAATCCGATCGGAGGCACGCGCTTTGAGGGGCCGCTGCTCACCGAAGCATGGAAGAGCTTCATCGGCTGGGGCCCGATGCCCGTGACGCACGGTATGACGGCGGGTGAGGCGGCGCGCTTCTTCAACGCCGAGCTGAAGCTCGGCTGCGAGCTGCATGTCGTCCCCATGCGGGGCTGGAAGCGCGAGATGGTCTGGGAGGACACAGGGCTCGCGTGGACGCAGACCTCACCGCACGTGCCCAATGCGATCCAGGCGCATCTTTATGTCACCACGGGCATGATCGCCTCCTCGACGAAGAACATCAGCGAGGGTGTGGGCTCGACCATGCCGTTTGAGCTGATCGGAGCCGAGTTCGTCGATGCCAACCGGCTGGAGACAGAGCTGAATGCGCTCCGGCTGCCGGGTGTGCGCTTTCAGGCGCTGGCCTGGAAGCCGTTCTACGGCAAGCAGCAGGACAAACCGATGCGCGGCGTCCGGCTGCGCGTCGATGATCCGCGCGCATACCAGCCGCTGCGCACCGCGATCGCGCTGCTGGTGATGCTGGAAAAGCAGTACCCGGGCAAGATCGAGTACGCGGGCGAGCAGGTGCTCGGCAAGCACTGGTCGCGCACGGATCTGGAGGCGAAGCTCAAGAGCGGAGCGAGCGCGGACCAGATCATCGCCGAGTGGAA
>SYGM01000083.1 GCA_005799545.1 Planctomycetia bacterium
ATCACGAAGCCGTCCCGATCCTTGTCGAAGGGGCGCGAAGCCGCCTGCGGATCGTCGTTGCGCGTCGAGAGCGCCTTCATGTTGGCGAAACCCGCCAGCGAGAGCGGCGTGGTGGCCGACTCGGCACCGCCGGTGACCACGACATCCGCGTCGCCGTACTGGATGGCGCGCCAGGCCATGCCCATCGCGTGGCCCGCGGAGGCGCAGGCGCTCGATGTGGTGAAGCAGGTGCCCTGCAGCCCATGGCGGATCGCGACCTGGCCGCTGACGGCGTTGGCCATGATCTTGGGCACGAAGTGCGGGCTGACGCGACGCGGGCCGCGCTCCATCAGGTCCTTGTGCTGCTCCTCGATGCCGGTGATGCCGCCGATGCCGGTGCCGATGATGCAGCCGATGCGCTCGCGGATCTCGTCGCTTTCCTTGGTGGCATCGATGCCCGCATCGCGCAATGCCTCGTCGCTCGCGACCAGCGCCCACATCGTGAACGGATCGAGCTTGCGCAGATCCGGCGTGGTGAAGTTCTTGAGCGGATCGAGGTTGACGCAGGCCGCGAACTTGACGGTGTGCTCACTGACGTCAAAGCGCGTGATCGGCCCGACACCGCTTTCGCCCCGCAGGATGCGGGACCAGTTGGTTTCGACGTCGTTGCCGAGCGCGCTGATCATCCCCAGACCGGTGATGACGACGCGCTTTTTTTCCGCGGAGCGTTGGGACATGGGCCGATTTCCTCCCGCCTTGGGCGGGCGGAGCAGGTTTCAGGACTTCGAAGTGATGTAGTCGATCGCGTTGCCGACGGTCTGGATCTTCTCCGCGTCCTCGTCGGGGATCGAAATCTCGAACTCGTCTTCGAATTCCATCACCAACTCCACGGTGTCGAGCGAGTCGGCTCCGAGGTCGTTGATGAACGAGCTCTCGCGGGTGATCTTGTCGGGGGTCGTGCCCATCTGGTCACAGACGATCTTGATCACGCGTTCTTCGATGGAGGGGTTGCTCATGTTTGAGTTCTTTGAGTTGGAAGAAGGGGGGATGGAAAAGGTCAGGACCGGCGGGCTCTACAGCGAGAGCCCCCCGTCGACCACGAGGGTCTGTCCGGTGATGTAGTCGCCGGTGGGACCGGCGAGGAACTCGACGGCCGCCGCGATGTCGTCGGGATTGCCGATGCGACCCAGCGGAATCTTCGACTGCAGGGCCTCCTTGGCCTTGTCATCGATCGCAGCCGTCATGTCGGTCGAAATGTAGCCGGGCGCGATCGCGTTGATGCACACCCCGCGACCCGCCAGCTCCTTGGCAAGCGACTTGGTGAGGCCCACCACACCTGCCTTGGAAGCCGCGTAGTTGGCCTGTCCGGCGTTGCCGGTCAGACCGACGATGGAGGTGATGTTGATCACCTTGCCCTTGCACTTCATCAGCGGGCGGCTCGCCGCCTTGCAGAAGTTCCAGGTGCCCTTGAGGTTGACCTCGATGACGCGATCGAAGTCCTCCTCGCTCATCCTCAGCATCAGCTGATCGCGGGTGATGCCCGCGTTGTTGACGAGGATGTCCAGGCCACCGAGATCCTTCTGGACGGCATCCACCAGCGCTTGCACGGCGGCGGTGTCGGCGACATCGCAGCCATAGGCCTTCGCTCCCGGGGTGACGGCCTGACAGGCCTGAGCCGATTCCTCGGCCCGGCTGGCCTCGGTCGCCACGCAGGCCACCTTGGCGCCGGCCTGCGCGAGGCGCAGGGCGATCGCCTTGCCGATGCCACGGGACGCGCCCGTGACGAGGGCCACCTTGCCTTGGAGGGGTCGCGGAGAAGAAGTCATGCGGGGGGTATCGGGCGGACTCTAGCGGGGCGGAAGGAGGGGTTCAAGCACCCGGGGCTCAAGCCGCGGGAACCTGCTCCGGACGGGCCACGGACTGGATTTCGACTCCCTCCTCGATCTTGCGCAGCAATCCGCCCAGCACCTCGCCCGGGGCGGGCTCCAGGAAGGAACGGACACCCTGCGAGAGCGCGAGGCGCATGCTCTGCTCCCACAGCACCGAGGCGCAGACCTGTGAGGCCAGCTGCTCGCGGATGGCCTGCGGATCCGTGCTGAAAACGGCGTTGACATTGGAGACGAAGGGCACACGCGGGCTGAGGATCTCGATTTCGCGCAGCGCCATCGCCAGCGCCTGTGCCGCGGGCCGCATGCACTCGGAGTGAAAGCCGCCGGCCACGACGAGCCGGCGCGTGCGACGGATGCCGAAGTCCTTGGCTGCGGCTTCCGCAAAATCCAGTGCGGCAAGCTCGCCGGAGAGGATCACCTGCCCAGGGGCGTTGAGATTGGCAACCTGGCAGATGCCGGCCTGCGAGGCGTGGGCGGCGAGGGCGCGCGCCTGCTCCTCCGTGGCCCCCATCAGGCTCGTCATCGAGCTCTTGATCTGTTCGCTGGCCCGTTGCATCGCTTCACCGCGCAGGCGCACCAGCCGGAGACCGTCGGCGAACGAGATCGAACCCGCGCACCACAGTGCGGTGTACTCGCCCAGCGAAAGTCCAGCCGTGAAGGCCAGCTTGGAGCGATCGAGTCCGCGCGTCTCGAGCACGCGGATCACGCTGACGCTGGTGGTGTAGATGCCAGGCTGCGCGATGTCGGTGCGGTTGACCTCTTCGCCACGATTCCAGCAGGAATCCGAGAGCGCAAAACCCAGGGCCTGGTCGGCTTCCTGCCATGTCTCCCGCGCGGGAGCGAAGGCGTCGGCAAAGTCCTTGCCCATGCCTGCGAACTGAGCGCCTTGCCCCGGAAACAGAATCGCGTGCGGTTGATTCATGATCAGTTGCTCACCAGCGGATCAGCGAAGCGCCCCACGTCAGGCCGGCACCGAAGGCCACGAGAATCACGAGCTTGCCCTTCTGGCAGCGTCCGGCGCGCACGGCTTCATCGAGCGCCACGGGAACCGATGCCGCGGAAGTGTTGCCGTAGTGCTGGATGTTGACCATCACCTTCTCATCGTTCCAGCCCATGCGCTCCAGCGCTGCGTCGATGATGCGACGGTTGACCTGGTGCGGCACCACGAGGCAGACCTCGTCATAGGTGTGGCCTTCCATCATCTCTTCGATCAGGCGTCCCATGCGATCGACCGCGAAGCGGAAAACCTCACGGCCCTGCACGCGAATGAAGTGATCACCGCGCGCCAGCGAGTCCGGCGTCGGCGGGATCAGCGAACCCGATCCCTTCATGTGGATCAGCTCGTAACCACTGCCATCTGCGCCCAGCGTCGTGCGCAGAATCTCGCCCTGCTGACAGTCCTCCAGAGGCGTCAGCACGGCCGCCCCGGCGCCGTCGCCGAACAGGATGCAGGAACCGCGATCCTTGTAGTCGAGCCAGCGCGAGAGCGTCTCGGCGCCGATGGCGAGCACTTTCCTGGCACGCCCCGAGGCGATGAAGGCCTCGGCCGTGCTGAACGAGGTCAGAAATCCCGAACAGGCCGCATTGCAGTCAAAGGCGCCGGCGCGGGTCGCGCCCAGCTTCGATTGGACGATGGTCGCGGCCGCGGGCAGCAGATAGTCGGGTGTCAGCGTGCCGCAGACGATCAGATCCAGCTCCTCGGGCCGGACTTTTGCCATCTCCAGAGCGCGCTGGCTGGCCTGAACGGCCATATCGACCGTCGCTTGTCCTTCGGCCGCGAAGCGACGGGCCTGAATGCCCGTACGCTGGACGATCCACTCGTCGGAAGTGTCAAGGAACTGCTCGAAGTGGCTGTTGGGAACCACCCGCTCGGGCACATACGAACCTGTGCCGGCGATGCCTACGCGAATGCGTGCGTTCATGCGGCGCGGATTCTAACCGCCGGGCGCGGCCGATTTGGAGCGCAAAAACGCGCTTCAGCCCTGACTTTGCGGGGCGAGAGGCTGTGCAGCGAGCGCCGAGACGATGTGCTCGTTGAGCCGTGCATCGAGCGCCAGACTGGCCGCGAAAAGCGCATTCGAAACCGCGTGGTGATCCGAACGTCCATGGCCCTTGAACACGATGCCGTTCACGCCGAGCAGCAGCGCACCGCCGTATTCCGAGTAGTCGATGTGCTTTTGAATGCGACCGAGCGCTTCGCGCGGAATCTGCACTCCGCTGACGGCGCTCTCCTTCACGGCCAGCTGGATCATTTGCGCAGCGAAGTCCTCGCAGAACTTGAGCAGCACGTTGCCGGTGAACCCGTCGGTCACGAGCACATCGCACTTGCCGCGGAACACTTCGTTGCCTTCCACGTTGCCGATGAAGTTGAGTCCGCTTCCTTCCAGCAGCGGGAACACGGCCTTGAGCAACTCCGTGCCTTTGCTCGCTTCGCCGCCGATGTTCAGCAAGCCGACGCGCGGATTCGCGATGCCGTGCGAGCTCTTCGCCAGCGCTGCACCCATCACGGCGTGCTGCAGCAGATTTTCCGGCTTGGGCTGCGACAGCGCGCCCATGTCCAGAATGGTCAGCGGCGCACCGCCGAACTTCATCGTCACGGCAATGCCCGGGCGCAGCACGCCGGGCAGCGTGCCGAGCAGCAGCGTGGCGGCGCCGACCACAGCGCCGGTGTTTCCCATGCTCACGGCAGCGCCGGCGTGTCCCGCCTTGACGGCCCCCATCAGCTTGGCGATCGAGGAATCCTGCTTGGAGCGCAGCGCCGTGGCCGGCGACTCGTCCATGCCAATTACCTGCGAAGCGTGCAGGATCCGGAAGCCCGGATCGCCGCCCTTGCTCGCCAGCCAGGCACGGATCATCGGCTCATCGCCGACGAGCAGAATGCGGCCGGCAGGAAGCTTCCAGCGACCTTGCGGGTCCACGGCCTGCCACGCACCCTGAAGGGTGCACTCAGGCGCGTGGTCGCCGCCGGGAATGTCGAGGCCGATCAGCGGGGCTGCCATCCGGCTCCTCGCACTCGATCAGACCGATTCCTTCTCGAAGACGGCGACGCCCTTCTGGCCGCCCTTCTCGAAGCCGTAATGCCCGCAGTTGTCGCACACGCGGTGCGAACGGATCGCGGCACCGCAGTGGGCGCAGCGGTTGGGCGTCGCGATGGCCAGGGCGAGGTGGGAGCGACGGATGCGCTTACGGTGCTTGGAGTGACGACGCTTGGGATTCGGCATGGCTTGGGTGCGGGACCGCGAAGGGCCCCGCGTTGAGAGTAGGGGGGAAAATGCTAGCCGCCGGCTGGCGGGGTGTCAACGCTTGGACAAGGTCTGCTCCAGCAACTGGAGGGCCTGCGGGAGGGCCTCGGCGGCCTGCCCCTGCCCCTGAGCGAGGTCCGCTCGACCGCCGCCCCCGCCGCCGAGCTTGCTCGACACCAGCTTGGCCAGAGTGCCGGCCGCGTGAGAATCGCTCTTGCCGGCCCCTGGGCACAGGATCAGGAAAGGCACGCGGCCCTCCTCCCGACCGAACAGCGCCACGGCGAGCCCGGGCCCCAGTGAGCCGACTCGCTCACCGAGCTCGCGCAGGCTGTTCTGGTCGAGCTCCGGGCAGTCAAAGACGCCCCAGCGCAGATCCCCGCGGTCCTGCAGGGCACCCTTGATGCGCGCAAAGGCCGCGTCGATGCCGCCGGCGGCGGATTTCTCGCCCTTCTTCTTGGCTTCCTTGAGCTGCGACTGCAACTGCTCGATGCGCGCCTCGATTTCCTCCTCGGGCGCCTTGAGCGCACGCGCGGCGGCCTGCGCGAGACGACGGGTGCGCTGCATCTGCGCGATCGCCGCGCTGCCGCAGACCGCTTCGATGCGCCGCACGCCGGCCGACACCGCGCGCTCCAGCGTGATCAGGAACGGGCCGATGTCACCGGCCGCGTGCACGTGCGTTCCGCCGCACAGTTCCAGTGACCAGCCGCCGACATCCAGCACGCGCACGCGGCTCTCGTACTTCTCGCCGAACATGGCGACGACGCCACGCGCCTTGGCGCTCTCGAGTTCCTCGACCGTGGTGCGCACGGCGCTGTTGCGTTGGATCTCGCGGTTGACGAGCTGTTCGATGCGGTCGATTTCCTCGGCGCTGACCGCCTTGCCGTGGCTGAAGTCAAAGCGCAGGCGCTCCGGCCCCACATGGCTGCCCTGCTGGCCGACATGATTGCCGAGCACTTCCTTGAGCGCCTTGTGAAGCAGGTGAGTGCCGGTGTGGTGACGGCGCGTGGCATTGCGCAGGCCGAGGTCCACGCGCGCACGGATGCGTGCACCCGCTGACGTGTCCAGCGTGCCCTCGCTGCGACCCAGATGCACGATCAGCGCGCCGACGCGGCGCGTATCCTCGACATGCATGCGCCAGCGGCCGCCGGCATCCTCGAGCAGACCCCGGTCTCCGACCTGTCCGCCGCCTTCGGGGTAGAAAGGCGTCGCCTTCAGCACGACGCGCGAGGGTCGCTCACCTTCCCCCTCCGAGAAGAAGGCGAGCTCGCTCTCCCCCTCGACGCCGGCCGAGCCATCATCATGGCAGTGCAGGCGGGTCTCCGGGAGACCTTCCATCTCCTCCGGGCTTAAGAGCTGCTTGAACTTGCCCTCGGAGCGGCTGGCGTCCTGGTGGGCCTTCTCGGCCTTGTCCCAGCCGCTCGCATCCACGCGGATCCCTGCCTCGCGGGCCATCAGCTCGACCAGATCGCGCGGAAATCCGTAGGTTGCGTACAGATCGAAGGCCGCCTCGCCGGGAATCGACATCGATGCACCGAGCCTCGCGCGCAATTCCTCGAAGCGCACCAGTCCCTTGCCGAGCGTGCGGCCGAAGGCCACTTCCTCGGCGCGCACGACCTCGCGGACATGCTGGCGCCGGCTCTGCATCTCGGGGAACACCGGCCCGAGGATCTCCCCCACCACGTCGGCGAGCTCAAAGAGGAAGGGCTGCTCCATGCCCAGTTCCTGACGCCCGAAGCGCGCGGCGCGGCGCAGCAGCCGGCGCAGCACGTAGCCGCGTCCTGAATTGCCCGGCAGCGCGCCATCGCTGACCGCGGCCGTGATCGCACGCATGTGGTCGGCGCAGACTCGGAACGCGACATCGCTCTTGGAGTCGCCGCCGGTATACGTGCGGCCGGTCAGCTGCTCGATGCGCCGGAAGATCGGCGTGAAGAGGTCGGTGTCGTAGTTGGAACGCTTGCCCTGAAGCACCGAGAGAATGCGCTCGAATCCCATGCCCGTGTCGACGCTCTGCGCGGGCAGCTTGCGCAGCGAGCCGTCATCGAGACGGTTGAACTCCATGAAGACGTTGTTCCACAGCTCCATGAAGCGCTCATTGCCAGCGTTGACGCCGATCTCGCGATTGGCGCCATCGAGCGGATCTGAGCCCGGACCGCCGCGGTCGATGTGGATCTCCGTGCACGGACCGCAGGGGCCCGTGTCGCCCATCTCCCAGAAGTTGGCCTTGCGACCGAAGCGCAGCACGCGCGAGGGGTCGATGCCGGCCTTCTCGATCCAGATGCGCTCGGCCTCGGTGTCGGCCGGCAGTCCGTCCTTCTCGTCACCGCCGAAGACGGTGACCCACAGCCGCTCCTTGGGCAGGCCCCAGACCTCCGTGAGGAGCTGCCAGGCCCAGACGATCGCTTCCTCCTTGAAGTAGTCGCCGAAGGACCAGTTGCCGAGCAT
>SYGM01000084.1 GCA_005799545.1 Planctomycetia bacterium
CTCTTCTTTCCTACCACTCCGGCCGCATGTCTGCCTAGGCTCTAGCGCTGCCATGGAAGCACTGCACCTCATCAACAGCGACAATCAGGCCCCCGCGCATCCCGAGGTGGTCGCCGCCCTGCTCGAAGCCAACGCCGGCTCCGCACCGTCCTACGGTGCCTGTCGCTGGAGCCGTGCTTTCGAGGAGTGCGTGCGCACGCACTTCGGCCCGCAGGCGAGCGCCTGGCCCGTGTTCAACGGCACGGCGGCCAATGTGCTCTCGATCGCGGCCCTGCTGCGCCCGCACGAAGCCGTGCTGTGCGCGCGCGGTGCGCACATCGAAATCGATGAGTGCGGCGCTCCCGAACGCTACTCCGGCAGCAAGCTGATCCTCGTGGAGAGCGAGCACGGCAAGCTCAGCCCGAGCCTTGTGAAGCGCGCCATCCACTCCATCGGTGACATCCATCGCGTCCAGCCGCGCATGCTCTCCATCTCCAATTCGACGGAGTGCGGCACGGTCTATCAGCCGGCCGAGGTGCAGGCCCTGGCACAGTTCTGCCGGGAGCATGCGCTGTACCTGCACATCGACGGCGCGCGCATCTCCAACGCCGCCGCCAGCGCGGGAACGGGACTCGGCGAAATGGTCGATGGCGCCGATGTGCTCTCGCTGGGCGGCACGAAGAACGGCCTGTTCGGAGCCGAGGCCGTGGTTTTCCTCAAGCCCGGACTCGACGCAGCCTTCGGCTACCAACGCAAGCAGGGCATGCAGCTGGCGAGCAAGCATCGCTTCCTCGCGGCCCAGCTTTCGGCGCTGTACGGAACCGATCTGTGGCGGCGCAATGCGCAGCGCGCCAACCAGCTCGCCCGGCGGCTGGCCGAGGCGCTGCTCGACGCTCCCGGCCTGCGCATCACGCATCCGGTCGAAGCCAACGCCGTGTTCGCGCTGCTGCCATCCGCGGCCGTGCAGGATCTCCAGCAGCGCTGGGGCTTCCATGTCTGGGACGAGTTCAGCGGCGAGGTGCGCTGGATGTGCGCCTGGAACGGCACCGAAGCGATGATCGACGCCTTCGCGCAGGATGTGCGCACCACGCTGGTGCGGCACACCCAGCACCACTGAACTCGCGCCCTGAGCAACGGGAAAAGTGCTTCGACCGCGCGAATTCCCGCCGCCGTGCCGTCTTGGAGTTTGTGAAGACCGTACGCAGCATCGGAGCATCCCTGGCAGGCACCACGGCCGAACTGGTCACCGTCGAGGCACGCTATCTGGAAGGAGAGAAGTCCGACCTGCAGCTGTTTCTGACGGGACTGCCGGACAATGTGCTGCGCGAGAGCCGCGGCCGCATCGTTTCCGCTCTCGCCGAGAACGGACTGCTCGTCGGCGGGGGCAAGCTGTTGCTCAATCTGGTGCCCGCTTCGCGGCGCAAGTCAGGTGAGAGCCTCGATCTGTCGCTTGCACTCGGTGCGGTGGTCGCGATGGGGCATCTGCCGCCACGCACACTGGCAGGAACCCTGTTTCTCGGCGAGGTCGGCATCGACGGACGCCTGCATGCCGTGCCCGGAGGGCTCGCGGCCGCGCTCGCGGCGCGGCAGGCCGGATTGCAGCGCGTCTTCGCCCCCATGGCGACCGCGCAGGAAGCGGCGGCGGTGCGCGAGTTGGAGGTGATTGCGGTGCGGCATCTGGCCCAGTTGTTCGCGCACCTCACGGGAGCACAGAGCATCGCCCCCCTTGAGGAGCCGCCCTCCTCCGCCGCCAGCCCGAGCGCCGCCGGGCCAACGCTCGATGATGTGCGCGGTCTGGCACAGGCCAAGCTCTCGCTGGCGCTGGCGGCGGCGGGCGGGCACGGCATGCTGCTGATCGGCCCCCCGGGCGCGGGCAAGAGCCTGCTGGCCCGGCGGCTGACACGACTGCTGCCGCCTCCGGATCGCGAGGAACGACTCGAGATCACGCAGGCACAGTCGGCGGCCGGCCGCTGGCCGGGCGGGCTGGCGAGCGAGCGGCCGTTCCGCGCCCCGCACCACACGGCGAGCTACGCGGCGATGGTCGGTGGAGGCCTGCAGGCCAGCCCGGGCGAGATCACGCTGGCGCACGGCGGCGTGCTGTTTCTGGATGAGTTGCCCGAGTTCCGCCGCGAGGTGCTCGAGAGCCTGCGCCAGCCGCTGGAGAGCGGCACCGTGCTGATCTCGCGCGTCGCCCGACAACTCGAACTGCCCGCGCGCTTTCAGCTGATCGCGGCCATGAACCCCTGTCCGTGCGGTTACCTCGGTCATGCGCGCACGCCCTGCCGCTGCCCCCCGACCAGCGTCCAGCGCTACCGGCGTCGCATCTCCGGGCCGCTGCTCGACCGCATCGAGTTGATCGTCGAAGTCCAGCCCGCAGGCGGTGAGGAGCTGGTGGGCGGAACGGCAGCGGCCGGAGGAGCGCAAGCGGAGGTCTCGGAAGCACAGCTGATCCGGCGCGTACTGCATGCGCGGGAGCTGGCGAAGGCGCGTGGTCAGCCTCTGCCCAACGCACGCCTCGATGCGGACGGGCTGGATCGGCACGCGGCACTCGACGAGGCCTGCCGCTCACTGCTGGAGCGTGCGGCGCGGGCGCGAGGACTCTCTGCACGGGCCCTGCAGGCCCTGCGACGGGTTGCTCGCAGCGTCGCGGACCTCGAGGGTGAAGAGCGGATCACGCCTGCACACATGGCACAGGCGCTCTCGATGCGCTCCAAGCTGCTCTAGCGCCCGGCCGGATCGGCGGCGTGCGCGGCGAATCGTGGTACTCCGAATACCACTATTCGTGCCGCAGCGCCTCGACCGGATCCATCGTGGCAGCGCGCCAGGCGGGATACAGGCCGAACACGACGCCGATGCCAGCCGAGATGCCGAAGGCGAGGATCGGCGCCATCGGCGTGACGACCGTTGGCATGTCGGCCCACCATTCCACCAGCCAGGGGATGAACAGTCCCAGCGCGATGCCGAGCAAGCCGCCCCCCACCGAGAGCACGACGGTCTCGACGAGGACCTGGGCCACGATGTGGCGGCGCTTGGCTCCCAGCGCGCGGCGGATGCCGATCTCGCGCGTGCGCTCGGTCACGGTCGCGAGCATCACGTTCATGATGCCGATGCCTCCGACGAGCAGCGAAATGCCGGCGATGGAACCGAGCACGATGTTGAAGATGCGCTTGGTTTCCTCGGCGCGCATCAGCAGCTCCAGCGGCACCACGACCTCGTAGTCACGCTGCTTGTGGTTGCGGCTCAGCATCTCCTTGGCCGCATCCGCGACCAGACTGACGTGTTCGGTGGTGTCAACCTGCACGTAGATCTCGTGCAGCGGCACCTCCTCCATCTCGCGCGAGCCCGAGCGGATCTTGACCTGCATCTCGCCGAACCACTTGCGGCCGGTCTCGATCGGGATCAAGACCTCGCCGGTGACATCCGCTCCCGCCTGCGCCGGATCGGAGCCCAGCGGAACGCGCGGCAGCAGCACGCCGACGCAGGTGAAGTAGTCCGAACCGATCTTGATGCGCTTGCCCAGGGCGGATTCGAAGGGCACGAGGTAGCGCGCCACTTCATAGCCCAGCACGCACACGTTGGCGGTGGCGCGCTGGTCCTCAGAGCTGAGGAAGCGGCCCTCGACCAGCGGCCGCCCCGTGACCGACTGGTACTCGTGAGTCGTCGCCAGAACGCGCGGGTTGATGGCGCGCGTGTCGAAGCGCACCTCTTGCTGCAGGATGCGCACGGGCACCGAGCGCACCACGGCGGGGAAGGACTGCGAGACGCGCTCGTAGTCGCTCACAGTCAGCCCGTAGCTTGAGACGCGCGTGGACTGCTGAGCGCCGACCAGATCCTCCGGCGGCTTGACACTGCGCAGGATCACGTTCTGCGAGCCGAGTTGGCGGATCTGCTCCTGGGCTTCCTTGCTGGCGCCTTCGCCGATCGCAAGCATCGCGATCACGCTGGCCACTCCGAACAGAACGCCCAGCGTCGTCAGGATGCTGCGCAGCTTGTGCAGCAGAAGGCTGGAGATGCCCAGCCGCACGGTACGCGTCAGTCCGGCGCTCATGTGGCAGCCCCCTGGCGATTGTGCAGCACTTCCGCGATGCGGCCATCGGCGAGACGCAGCGTGTGCTCCGCGCGTCGTCCCACGCTGGGCTCGTGCGTCACGAGCAGAATGGTCTTGCCCTCGGCGTGCAACTGGTCGAACAATTCAAGAATCTCCGCAGCCGTCTTGCTGTCGAGGTTGCCCGTAGCCTCGTCGGCCAGCAGGATCGCAGGGTCGTTGATCAGCGCACGCGCAATCGCCACGC
>SYGM01000085.1 GCA_005799545.1 Planctomycetia bacterium
ACGATGACGACGGGCAGCGTCAGCAGGGCGAGCGTCAGCGAGGCCCAGAGCATGCCACCCTTGCCGTAGGTCGGGTTGGGCAGCTTCTCCGCGAAGAGCAGCTCGTCGACGGAGGTTCCGATCGCGTAGCAGAAGAAGCCGAGACCGAACACGCCGAAGACGATGCTGGGAACGCCGGCGAGGTTGTTGACCGCGATGCGCACAAAGCTGACCAGCAGACCGGGCTTGGCGTACTCGCGCAGGTACAGCGCGGCGAGAACGCCGAAGGGCACGACCAGGAGCGACATGACCAGCGTCATCAGCACGGTGCCGAAGATCGCCGGGAAGACGCCGCCTTCGCTGTTGGATTCGCGCGGATCGTCGACGAGGAACTCGCCCCAGCGGTGCAGGTAGATGCCGATGCGATCGAGGAAGGTGAGCTGGTTGGCGGGATAGGCGAGAACGATCTCGGAAACGGGGATGGCCTTTTCCGTGCCGTCGGCCGTCGTGAAGACGATCTGGTGACGCAGGTTCTCCTTGCGGAGCGCCTGGATGCGCTGGCCGATCGCGTCGTACTCTGCCTGCAGCGCGGGCGCGAGCGTCTGCCGCTGCGCCTCGGCGGCTGCCCGCTCGGGAGATTCCGTACCGTGCTCGAGCTCGGCCTTGCGCACCGCGAGACGGGCGCGCTCCATCCTGAGATTGACCGCGCCGATCTCTTCGCGCTCAAGCTCCTGTGCCTGCTCGTGACGACGCGCAGAGGGATCCTGCTCCGCTTCGTAGCGGGCCCAGGCTTCGGCGGGAGTCGTCGCGACCTTCTCCCCATCGAAGAGGAAGTGGCTGGGGTAACCGTGAAAGCGGCCGCCTTCGCGGCGTTCCACGAGCACGGCCCACTCCAGTTCGCGCTCGCCGGCGAGCTCGAAGTCGCTGAACCACTTGTAGTGTTCGCCCGTCAGCTCGTAATTCTCGACGCGCAGCATGCGCCGCTGACTGCCACCCTGGGCCTGCACTCGGTCTCGTGCCGCAGCGCGGGCCATTTCGGGCAGTGCGGCGAAGACGCGCTCTTCGGGTTGATAGAGCTCGGTGAGGCTGACCTCTCCGAGCCAGCGCTGCCCCTGAACGGTCGTGACTTCCACGAGCCGTCCGGGCAGGAAGGTGCCGAAGCCCTGCACGACCACGAAGGCGAGCAGACCGATGATCATCAGCAGCGCGGTTGCCATCGCTCCGCCGGTGAGCCATAGCAGCGGCTCGCCGTGCGCGGACAGCGCGGTGCGCTGACGCTGCTTGCGCTCACGACGCGCCGGCTTGGTTTCCGCGGGCTTGCTCACAGCTGCACCGAGCGCTTTCTGAATCGCTGCCGCACGATCTCCGCCAGCGTGTTGAAGACGAATGTCAGCGCAAAGAGACACAGTGCCGCGAGGAACAGGGTGCGGTAGTGCGTGCTGTTCTTGACCGCTTCCGGCAGCTCGACCGCGATGTTGGCCGAGAGCGTCCGGAAGCCATTGAAGACATTCCAGCTCATCACGGGCGTGTTTCCCGTGGCCATGAGCACGATCATCGTCTCCCCCACGGCGCGTCCTGTGCCGATCATCAGCGCCGAGAAGATTCCGCTCATTGCGGTGGGGACGACCACGCGGATCGCCGTCTGCCATTGGGTGGCGCCGGCCCCCAGCGAGGCATGCCGCAGGTGCGCGGGCACGCTGGAAAGCGCGTCTTCGGCCAGCGTGTAGATGATCGGGATGATGGCGAAGCCCATCACGAAACCGACAATCAGCGCGTTGCGCTGCACGTAGGTATCGAGCACGCCGCCGCGCGGATCGAAGCCCAGTCCGTCCAGCGAGGACCCGATCACGAAGGCAAGCGCGATGGTGGCGGCCACGATGCCGAGGAACACCAGCAGGTCCTGGCGTGCGGCACGCGTGTGATTGCCCTGCGAAGCGCGGCGGCGCAGCGCGGGTCCGAAGTGGCGCGTCACGAGCACCGCGGCAAGCACGCCGGACAGGGGCAGCAGCAGGAAGACCCAGCCCCCGGTGCCGCTGCCGATGCGGCCATCCAGCCAGGCCTTGAGATCGCCGGCAAACAGCACCGATTCGAACACCGGGCCCAGCACGATGGCGAGCAGCACGCCGATCGGAATCATGAGGACCATCGCGAGCATGCGCGGCATTCCGCTCCACAGCAGGGCGCGTTCGCGCGGCAGAAGCTGCCAGCAGTACGCTCCCAGGAAGAGCATGAACGGCACGGTCACGAAGACGGTGAGAAACTCCGGCACGCTGTCCTGCAGCGCCGGCGCGATCACAAGCGCCGCGATGAAGCCCAGCACGACGCTCGGCAGGCTCGCCATCAGCTCGATGATCGACTTGAGCGGCACGCGCCAGCGGCGCGAGAGGAATTCACTGGTGAAGAGCGCTGCGAGCAGGGCCAGAGGCGCGCCGAAAAGCAGTGAATAGAACGTCGCCTTGAGCGTTCCGAAGATCAGCGGATAGAGACCGAGCTTGGCCTCGAAGTCATCCGTACCGCTGGAAGACTGCCAGACGTGCTCGGGTTGCTCGTAGCCCTCGTACCAGACCGGCAGGAACAGCGCGGAAAGACCGGCATCGGGGTGCTTGAGATCGAGCTTGTAGTGCAGCGCGCTGGAAGCCAGCCGCACGGCAAGACCATCCTCCTTGGGCGCCAATGCGATGGCCTGCGGCTGGGCCTTGTCGGGAACGGCCGTCTGCAGCAGCAAGGTCGCGCTGGTGGCGTGCACGACCTGCACGCTGCCATCGTCGAAGGCCGCCGCAAACACGCGGTTGCGGGAAGAGGACGCGATCGCGCGCACCGGCGATGAAGCACCGGCGAAGCGATGCGCCTCCACCAGACGAACGCCATCGGCAGTGCCGGCTTCGGCAGGCTTGATGCCGAACCAGCCGCTCAAGCCCCCGCGATCGTTGCCGACCAGCAGCGTGCTCTGACCCAACAGCCACTCCAGCGTGGTGATCTGCGCCCCTTCCGGGCACAGCCGAAGCGTCTCCACGACGCGCGCGGCATCCGGGTTGCGCAGGTCGTAGCGCAGTGCATGCCCGTCGGTCCATGCGAGGACAAGCACATCTCCGGCGCCGGTCAGGCGCAGGAATCGGGGCAGACCGCGCGCAGCATCCGGCTCCAGCGGCAGTTCGCTCTTCGCGACCTCGCGCACCTGCTCGCCCGTCAGCATGTTCTCGCGAGTCTGGATCTCCTCGTAGATCAGGCGGCCGTTGGCATCGAGGGCGCAGAAAGCCGTCTTGGAGCCCGGCAGCGTGCGATCGAGCGCCACGATGGCTGCGCTGCCGGCCGCCACGGGTTCGTCCAACTGCAGCTGCAGCTCGCCGCCTCGGAATTGGATCGAGCCGAGGCGGACGGTGCCATCGGCGTAGCCCAGCGCCACTGCACCATCTTCCGTGGTCATCGCCGCGACTCGCAGCTCGACCGGGCCGAACGAATGGGTCGCGACCCGCGCCCCGTCGCTCCAGCGGTGCACCTGCACATCGCCCGCGCGGGTGAGCGACCAGTCGAACTGCTGGTACTCGTCCACGCCGTACAGCAGCACCGTGTCCGACGGGCGGGGAGCGTCCGCACGGCCCGCGCTCAGATCCGCGGGAGCAAACAGCGGCACCACCACCCACCCCAGAAACCCCAGGATCAGCAGCACTGCCGCAATCGTCCCGAAGCCTCCCGCATAGATCAGCCCCTTGGCGACCTTCTCGGCCACGAAAACGCTGCGCCGCGTGGTGCGCACGCGGCGAGCTCGGGGGCTTTTCGCCCCTGCAGGAAGGCTGGAACGGTGAGGGGTCACTTCTTGGGGGCGTTCGCCTCGACAGCCGTCGAGGAAAGACCCAGCTTCTTCATCGCATCTTCCACAATACGGGGGGTCAGCGGGTAGTAACCATCCTTGACCACCACCTCTTGGCCGCTGCGGCTCAGCATGTAGCGCACAAATTCGCGGCGGAGCGGATCAAGATCGGTAGATGGCTTGTGGTTGATGTACACATAAAGGAAACGCGACATCGGGTAGGTGCCGGCGTAGCAGTTGGCGACCGTCGCCTCGACAGCCGTACTCTTGGCGTCCTTTGCCAGCGGAACTGCACGCACGTCCGCCGTGGCGTAGCCGATGCCGGAGTACCCGATGGCAAACTTGTCGGAGGCAATTCCCTGAACAACGGAAGAGCTGCCGGGCTGCTCCTTGACGGTGTCCTTGAAGTCACCCTTGAACAGGGCGTGCTCCTAGA
>SYGM01000086.1 GCA_005799545.1 Planctomycetia bacterium
GAGTTCCTCAACCGCATCGACGAGCTGATCGTCTTCAACTCGCTGACGCACGAGGACCTCTCGCGCATCGTCCACCTCCAACTCAGCGATGTGCGCAAGCGCATCGCCGACAAGGGCGTGGTGTTGGAGCTCGATCCCAAGGCGATCGACTTCCTGATTGCGAAGGGTTTCCACGAAGACTACGGCGCCCGTCCGCTGCGCCGTGCGATCGAGCGTCACATCGAGGACCCGCTCGCCGAAGAGCTGCTGCGCACCTCTTTCTCCGGGAAGGACCGCATCACGGTCATCGCCAACGAAACGGGTGATGGACTGGCCTTCCAGCACCATACCAGCGAGGCTCCGCAGCCGACCCAGACCTGATTCCAGCGACTGGAATTCGTCGAACGCCCGGGCCAACCTGCCCGGGCGTTCTGCTTGGCTTGCCCATGAACCGCGAAACCGCCAGCATGAGGGCGGGTTAATGACGCCATCTCCGATGCAAGGAAACTCACGATGATCGCCCTGTTTGCACTGCTCCCCTTGGTATTCGCCGCCCCCCAGTCCACGCCCGTTGCGGACCCCGCACGCGTCAAGACCGCGATCACCGAGCTTGAGAAGGCCTGGAAGTCGAATGATGCCGCCGAGCGCGTGCGCGCCATCCAGGCGCAGGCTACGGTGGCCGATGCCGAGGTCGTCAAGTGGATCGCCAAGGGCCTCAAGGACAAGCAGGTGGATGTGCAGAAGGCTTCCATCGAGGCCTTGCGCTGGATCAACCACCCCGAAGCGCTCACGGCACTGCAGAACGCGGCCAAGGATGCCAAGTCCTACAAGGAGCAGCCCATGGTCTTCGCTGCGCTGCTCAAGGGCGTCGGTCAGTACAGCAACAAGTCTTCCGTCGCCGTGCTCACCGACGACATCTGGGCCGTCCAGGAACAGCATGTCGTCCAGGCGCGCATCCTCGGACTCGGCCGCATCCGCACGCATGAATCCGTCGAGGCGCTGATCGATCTGATGAAGGTCGCGGGCACGCGCAAGGTCGAGAACGTGATGCCGGATTTCCGTCTCGCACTCGTCGCGCTCACCGGTGTGGACATGGGCGTTTCCCAGCTCGCCTGGCAGCAGTGGTGGAACGACAACAAGTCCAAGTTGAAGATCGCGCCCGCCATGGGCGAGCTGCCTAAGGAGCTTTCCGTCAAGTGGAAGGTCTACTGGGGCGAGATGAACGAGGAAGAGCGCCCGCGCAAGCGCAGTGACCGCGGCAAGGATGCTCCGGAATCACCCGAGGGTCCTGCGGACGGCAAGACGCCGCCCAAGCGCGAAAAGAAGGAGGGCGGCAACTAGCCGCCCTCGCTCGAGCCGACCGGCAGCTCTCTCTCAGTCCTGCCAGGTCTTGCTCACGCGACCGTTTTCGAAGAGCACGTAGGTGTTCTTGCCCCAGGTTTCGTAGCGCCAGACAACGGACTGCTCTCCGCTGGTCGTGGGGGTGCGGGTCGTCGGCGTGCCCAGCAGTGACTCGACATACTCGGTCGATGAGCCGGGCTTGATCTGTTCCAGCGTCTGCGCGCTGATGCGGCGGTTGGGATCCGCGGAGACGCTATCAACCTTAAAGATGCAGGAGGAAACGGAGAGGCACAGCAGGAGGGGCAGCAGCAGTTTCATGAGGGGATCAGGGGACGGGATGCGGATGGGTTCTGGGAGTACGGTGATTCCAGGCCGTTATTGAACGCAGCGGGCGGATTTTTCGGCGACCACGTGTCCGCGCACCGTCCTCTAGGGTGTGATGACACTCACCCATCGTCTGCTGCTGCTGCCCGGCTCTCCGTCCTGGCCTGCGGAATTCCAGGACCTGCAGGCCGCCCCCGAAAGACTGTGGGCGCGCGGAGACCTGCATCTGCTTGCTCCCAACCCGCGCGTGGCGATCGTGGGCACGCGGGCGCCGACACCCTACGGAGAGGCTCAGGCTGCCCGCTTCGCGAGCGTGCTGGCCTCGCAAGGCGTGGTGGTCGTCTCCGGCTGGGCCCGCGGGATCGACCAGTGCGCCCACGCGGCCGCGCTGCGCATCGGCGGCAAGACGCTGGCGGTGCTGGGCAATGGCGTCGACAATCCCTGGCCTGCCAGCGAGCTGCTGCCGCAGATGCTGGAGCGCGGTCTGTTCCTCTCGGAACACGAACCCGAGGAGAGCCCGCGGCCGCATCACTTTCCGCTGCGCAATCGCCTGATCAGCGCGCTCGCCAACTGCGTCGTGGTGATCGAAGCGGCCCATGCCTCGGGGTCGCTGATCACGGCTCGCTGGGCCGCCGATCAGGGCCGCGAGGTGTACGCACTGCCCGGGCGCGTCGATCACCCGATGGCGCGGGGCACGCACAAGCTCTTGCGCGAAGGCGCCAAGCTGGTCGAGGATCCCGAGGAGATCTTGATCGATCTGGGACTGCGCCCGGAGCCCCACGGGGCAGCCGCCATCCCTGAGCAGGAGCGTTCCGGAGTGGTGCGGGCGCTACGGGGCGAAACGCTCAGCGCGGAGGAGCTCAGCACGCGGCTGCAGCAACCCTTGTCTCAGGTGCTGGTCGAGCTCGTCGAGGCCGAGATGCGCGGAGAGGTCACTCGCACGACGGGAGGGAGGTACCGCCGCATCGATGGTTGACGCGTGGCAGCGCGCTCGCGGGTTGCCTTGGGTCAGTGAACCGACGCCACGGTGTGCTCGGCAATCACCATCACGACCGAGATCAGCACCATCCAGAAGCAGAACCACCCGTAGCGCTTGGGCAGCGACTTCCACAGCGGCCCGTCCTCGGGCTCATGGAAGGTTGCGCTGGCGAATACGATCGCGAACGCAGCCAATGCGAACAGCATCACATGGACGATGGAGTCCATCAGGCACCTCCCGAAGAAGAGTGAGTGGCACCCGTCGAGGATGCACTCGCTGCGTTGCCCGCGGCTCCGGCATTTCCGGTCGCGGCCGCGCTGTCCCGCTCCAGGGCCCGCGTTTCCCCGTGCGTGTAGACATCGATCATCGCCAGCACGTTCAGCAGGCCCGCGAGACAACCCAGATCGAGTCCGGCGTCCGCGTAGGCCTGCTCCGCAGTGACACGCGCGGAGCCGAAGACCAGTTGCAGGCCCAGATTGGGCAGACCCGAGAGGAACTGACCCGCCCAGTAGAAGAAGTGGCGCTCGCGGCTGAGGTTGGAGCCCTCCGCCAGCGCGCTGCCGAGAACGAGCATTCCGACCAGCAGCCCGAACCAGACCAGCGCACGGGCCTTGCGACCCTGGAGCCAATGGCCCAAGCCCGGCAGCGCCCAGGCCAGCAGCACGAGCCGCGCGAGGCCGGGGAGTTCGCTGCTCCCCTCCTTGGGGGAGCGTGCATCGCCATGCGCGCGAACCATGAGGCAGATGTTGAGCATGCCGCTCGCGGCCGTGAGCCATGCACCCAGCTCCATCATCGGGGGCCAGGGACGCGGCCAGCCGGGACCGTAGCCGTACTGCTTGATGTGGTAGATCAGCGCGCCAAGGTTGCCGATCTCGGGCGAGAGCAGGCTGGAGCCCGGTCCGCGCAAGTCCGGTTCGAGATACTCGAACAGCATCCCGCCGGAGAGCTGCAGGCCCAGGAAGTAGACACCCTGCACCACGAGGAAACCAAGCAGCCCCACGACGGGCAGGCCGAGGTAGAGGTGACCGGCTCCGGGCAGCAGCCAGGTGAGGATCGCAGCCACCATCGGATTGCCGCGCGGCTCACGGTTCTTGGGCAGGGTCCAGTTCAAGCGGCCTTCGTTTGTACCAACCCGTCCACAATCGGGCCAATGCGAGGAGCAGGAACTTCGCTAGCATTCCAGGCATGAGCGCCCCCTCCCACGAACACACTCTGCGCGTGCGCTACGGCGAGACGGACCAGATGGGTGTCGTCCACCACGCGAACTATCTGCTCTACGTGGAAGAGAGCCGGACCGGATTGATGGCAGCACGGGGCTACTCCTATGCCGAGCTGGAGCGACGCGGATTTGCACTGCCCGTGCGCAAGTGCGAGCTGCGCTTCCGCTCGCCGGCGCGCTACGAGGACGATCTGGTCGTGCGGACCGAGGTCAGAAAGCTGGGAGCCGCCTCGGTCGTGTTCGCCTCCGAGATCCGCAGACCCAAGGACGGTGCCTGGATCGCCAGCGTGACGGTGGAACTGGCCTGTGTGCGCAAGGGCAGCGCGGGACTGGAGCTGTGTCCCCTGCCGGAAGAGCTGCGCGAACGTCTCAGCTCTTGAGAGGCGCGTCAGAGGCCAAGCCCATGGTGCCGGCGCGGACTTCGCCGGGTCGGGACGGCAGCGGTGCCGGTAGCATGTCGAGCACGCGGTCCCGGCAGGCCGGGCAGATCTCCCCGTTGGTCAGCCGGTTGAGCCGCGGGGTCTCCTCCACAGCGAGGCCACAGGTGAAGCAAAGGGTCGGCGCGGGCGTGTCCATGCAAGCGTATGTATCGACTGCACCGGGAGACC
>SYGM01000007.1 GCA_005799545.1 Planctomycetia bacterium
GCTCGATCGGGTTCTGCGTGGCGAACACGCAGAAGGGCTCGGGCAGCCGATGCGCCACGCCATCCGCCGTCACCTGGCCCTCCTGCATGGCTTCGAGCAGCGCGGCCTGCGTCTTGGCGGGTGCGCGGTTGATCTCGTCGCACAGCAGGTATTGCGCGAAAATCGGCCCGTGCGAGAAGCGGAACGCGCCCTCGTTGGGCCGGAAGATGCTCGTGCCCGTGACGTCGGCCGGCATCAGATCGGGTGTGAACTGAATGCGGCCGAAGCTGCCGCCCAGCGCGGTGGCCAGCGTGCGCACCAGCAGCGTCTTGGCGACACCCGGCGGACCTTCCAGCAGCACATGCCCGCCGACGAGCAGCGCGATGAGACAGGCATCGAGCGCTCCCTCGAGCTCGACGAGCACGCCTGAACAGGTCTGGACCACGCGTGCGCGCAGTGCGCCCACGGCCAGGATCTGTGGATCGGTCCGCGGCAGTTCGGGAATCTCGGTGGGCACAGCGCCGGGAGCGGACGGTTCTTGGGAATGTTCCATGTGCTAGGGATGCGGTTGAAGTGATTGCAGTTGTTCGTGCAGGCGTTCGAGTGCGTCCGCATCGCGCGGCAGCTTAAGCGCATGGGCGGAAAGCACGCTGCACTCCGGACGGCGTGCCGCGATTGCAGCGATGCGTTGTTCCAGAGTCGCCTGGCTGCGTGTGCGCAGGCCCTGGCGCCGCTCCTCGCGCACCAGAAAGGCCTCGAGATCCAGCCGGGCGGCGGCCTCCACCAGCTGCGCGCGGGCGAGACTGCGCGCCCGCTGACGCGCGCGCTCGAGGGCGCTGGAGCGCGTGAGCGGCAGCGGATCGCGAGCAAAGGCTGCCGTGTGCGCGCGCATCCACACGAACAGACCCGCCAGCAGCAGCAGATGCACGCTGATCCAGGCGTTGGGGCCGCGCAGGGCGAGCTCGATCGCGCTGGGCGGAGACCAGGCCCCCAGACTGAACTCATCGAAGCAGATCGGCAGGCCCGCGGAGAACAGCTCCGCGAGTCGCACGGCGTAGAGCGCATGATCGAGCTGGCGGATGTTGCCGTTTTCAAACAGCGTGGGATCGCTCACCAGCACGAGCCGGCCCGCGCCCACGCCGGCCTCGACGACCAGCGGACGCTCCGGCTCGCCGGGACGCGAGCCCAGCACGACTTCGCGCCAGGCTCCCGACTCATCGAGCGGCTCAAAGGCCGTGCCGCCCGCCAGCTTCAAGCGCTCGCCCGTGGGCAGGCTCGCCTCCCAAGGCTCGATGCTGGAAGACTCCGCGATGCTCAGCTCATCGCTGATCGCCAGCTCCAGCTCGATCGAGAGGAAGGCCAGCAGCGCCTCATCCGCCGGCGCCAGCAGCGTACCGCCGTTTTCCAGAAAGCGGCGGTACTGCGAGCGCTCGTGATCGGGCAGCGCCTGCTGCTCCTCGCTCTGTTCCGGAACTCCCGGCAGCACCAGCAGCATCTCGCCAGCGCCGGCCTTGCCCGGCGGCAGCTCGAAGGTGCGCGCGGGATAACCCAGCTCCTCGAGCATGCGACGCCAGGCGCTCCAGCCCGCATCGGAACGGTTGAGGCTGCTGTGCGGCCGGCCCGGCGCGTCATCCCCACCGCCCAGCAGCAACAGGAGCACCGAGAGGCCCAGTGCCATCAGCACGCTCAGCAATCGCACCAGCAGCGCTCGCCAGGACAAGCTCATGCGTTGAGCCACTCCCGGCATGCGGCAGCCATGCGCGCGCTGTCCTGCGCCGCGACAACGCCGCCGCCGAAGCTCAGGAGATCCACTTCGCGCACCAGCGGACGCAGCTGCTCGGCGAGCTCACCGGCAAGGCGCGTGCGCTCGAGCATTTCGCGCCCCGTCCACGCATCGCGGTACTCGATGCGGCCCTTGCCCGACAAGCCCACCACCAGCGCCCAGAAATACAGCCGCAGCGCCAGGCGATGATCGCCGGCCGCCTCTGCGGCGCGCGCCTCCGACAGCAGGCGACTGACGCGCGCAGCCAGGCTCTCGCGCTCCTCCGCTTCGCGCTGCGCCGCCGCCAGCTCCCGCGCGCGAGCCATCTGCAGATAGAGACGCCAGCCGTACCACAGCAGGAGCACGACCAGCACCACGACCAGCGCCCAAAGCACATAGCCCAAGCCTTCGCTGACGGCGCCAAGGCCGCTCGGCAGGAGCCCCTGCTCACCGAGCCAGTCCAGGAAGCGATCCCAGGCTCGCGCCAGCAGGCCTTGCTGCTCCCCCAGCTCCGGCGGCGCTTCAAGCGCCTTCTCCAGCGCCGCACGCACCTCTTCGCTGCTCTTGTGCCCGGTCTGCATCATGCGTCCGCACTCCGCGCACGCAATTGCCTGAGTTGCTGCGCCAGATCGACGCCGTCACGCCGCACCAGCAGATCGAAGTAATACGCCGTCATCACGGCCGCCGTGAGCGCGGCGGCGAAAGCCAGCAGCACGCTGGAGAGCGCGGCGTAAATCCACGCAAAGGCCGTCGCCGAGAGACCGGACCACTCGTAGACCTCCTGGCGAACCACCGGCTGCTCGAGCACTCCGATGCCGGAGCTGATCGGTCCCGCCAGCACCAGCATCGAGAGCATCAACCCGGCCCAGCGCCAGAAGCTGCTCGTCGTCAGGTGCAGACTGCGCCGGATCGCATCCGCCATCGAGCCGTCCTCCAGCACCAGAATCGTCGGCGCTAGGCTCAGCTTGAAGCTCAGATAGATGCCCGGAATCAGCAGCATGCACATGCCGATGCCCGTCGCGATGCCGGTCACCAGTCCCAGACCGACGATGCCCGGCAGGCACGCCACCAGCAGCCGCTGCGGCTTTGGAATCAGCGCGCCGCGCTCGCGATAGCCCGCCGCCAGCCTGCGCGCGAGCAGCGCGGTCGTGACCGTCTGCGCGATGCCGTTGTTGATCGTCAGCAGCACGGTCGCTGCCAGATCATTCTCCGCGTTGCCGCTCGAGAGCAGGGTCGGCACCAGCCGCAGCGGAAACCAGACCATCGCGCTGACCAGCAGCAGCCAGCCGAACTCATCGCGCAGGCCGCGAATGCCCAGATCGAAGATCTGCGCCATGCCAAGGTGCGTCTCGCCGCGCAGCTCCGTGGAGTGCGAGTCGCGCTCGGGGGACAGTCCCTCCGAGGGAGCCCCGAAGGGGACCCTGCGCAATTCTCTGGTGCTCTCCACCCGCGCGCTCATGTGCGGGTGAGAGAATAGCGATCAGCTCACAGGTTTCCGAGCCGGATCGCGTCGCTGGGACAATTGCGCGCGCAGGCGTGATCCCGCGTGCATTCGTAGTTCGAGAGCTTGCGTACAGTCGCCTTCTCCCCCTGTGCCCGGAAGGCCTGTGTCTCGCAGACCATCTCGCACAGGCCGCAGCCGGTGCACTTGTCCGCATCGATCCGCACCGACACGAAATCGCGCGGCCGCACGGGGCAGGCAAGCCCGTCCACGATGTGCTCGGTCTGCACCAGATCGCGCGTGGCGGCATGGCTGGTGAGCGTGCGCAGCGCCTCCTCCTCCCCCGCGGCCACCACCTCGTTGACACGGTCGAATCCGAAGCGGCTCGCATGGGCGACCTTGGGCTGGATCAGCGCGACGCGCCAGTCCACCTGCATGTGCAGCGAGTGCTCCACCAGCACCTCCTCGACGATCTCGAAGGTGCGGTAGAGCGTCGAGAGCAGGCGGTTCTTGTAGTCGGGAGTCTTGGCCGTGCCCTTGATCGAAAGATCGACGGCGATGATCAGCTCGGGATTCAGCGTGTGGGCGAAGCGCAGCGGCACGGAGTCGACCATGCCGCCGTCCATGTAGCTGTAGCCGCCGCGCTCGAGCGGTTCGAAGATGCCCGGGAGGGCGCAGGAGGAGTAGACGGCATCGACGAGGCTGATTTCGCTGTGACCTGGCGTGCCCCAGAAGACGCTGCCGCCGGTCTCGAGGCGCACGGCGTTGCAGTAGAAGGGCACCTTCATCTGATCAAAGCTCAGCGGCGGGAGCACGCGCTCAAGGCTCTTGCGGAAGGTGTCGCCGCGGTACATGGACTGCGTGCGCGCGCCCTTGAGCAGGAACTTGACGAAGTTGAGCCGGAAGTAGTCTTCCTTCTGCACGCCGGCGACGAGCGACTCGATCTGATCGATGCCGTAGCCGCCCGCGGCCATGGCACCGACGAGCGAGCCGATGCTCGTGCCGACGATCGCGTCGTACCGGATGCCGAGCTTTTCGAGCGCGCGCAGGACTCCGATGTGCGCCATGCCGCGCATGCCGCCGCCGCCGAGCACCAGCACGGTGCGCGGACGATGCGGGGCGGAATTCTGCGGAGGGCGGCTCATCCGCCTTTCTTTCGACCCGAATCCCCGTCGGCGTGAGCGGGTGCCGCGATGGGCCTGCGCCGATTCCCGAATCAGGGCTTCTCAGGCTTGGGCTTGAGCACCAGATCGCCCGCCGACGCCGGGCCGACGGTGATCTCCGGACCCGGCCAGCCTTGGTGGCGCACGCGAAGACGCCATTGCCCCGGCCACAGCGGTGTGGTCAGGAAGCGGCCATCGGGCTCGAGCATCTGGCTGGTCCAGGACTCGCGATCGAGCGGCGAGTATTCCAGCGTCGTGAAGCGCAGATCCTCGCCCGGAGCATCGAGTCGGCCCGCAAAGCTCACGGCGCGTGCATAGCGCAGCTCCAGAGGCGCGGAGCTCGCGCCGAGATCGAGGGTAAAATCGAATGTGCGCGGCTCCACCAGCCCGACCTCGCCTTCGGGGAAGACCAGCTCGGCCTGGTAGCGGCCGGGCAGCAGGCCGGTGGCCTCGAAGCTGCCATCCGGCTGGACGGGGAAGCGCTGCTCCTCGAAATGAACGGTCAGGCTGTCTCGCCCCAGACCTCGGCGCAGAACCAGCGCCGGCTTGAGACCCTCGGATCCGGGCAGGCCGATCGCCTTGCCGTGCACACGGGTTCCCGCGCAGCTCTCCAACCAGATCACCGAGGCGTTGTCGCCTGGATTGACGAGCACCGCATCGGTTCCGAACAGCAGCGGGCGCGGCTCACTGGGCTGCGAGTGGATCGGCCAGCACCACAGCTGGGCGCGGCCGGCCGCGATGCGCTCGAAGCGGAAGACGCCGCCCGCTCCGCTGGTGGTGACGCGATACTGGCCCAGATCGTCAATCAGCGCGACCATCGCCGAGTAGCACGGCTCGCCGTTTTCAGCGTAGTTGACCACACCGTTGACCTCGCAGTTGAGCGGAACCAGCGCCAGATCGATCGCATAGTCCCCGCTCGCCTGCCTGGGATAGCCCTCCAGAGCCTGACGCAGCGGAGCGTGGTCGGCGCCATCGGCATGCAGATCAAGGTGCACATTGTTGGGACCGGCTTCGTAGGTCGTGCGCTCTTCGACGCCGATCAGCTCAAAACGGCCCTGCTCATCGGTGCGACTCGCCGGTGTGTCCCCGTCTTCGCGGAACTCCCAGTTGTCGGCCCAGACGCGCACTCCCGCGACAGGCCGTCCCGTCGCCTTGTCGAGCACACGCCCCCGCAGCGTCGCCCCGCGCGTCAGCGGCACGTCAATCGAACCGTTGCCGCCGGCGATGAGCGCGCGCTCGAGCACGACATGTCCCGGTCCGTGATTGCGGCCTCGCGCCCAGACCTCGATCACCTTCCAGCCCGGCTGGGTCTCCAGCTTCCACACGCCGCCCTCACCGCTGCGCGCGGTGAGCTGCTGATAGTTGCCATCGTCCTTGCGCATCGCGACGGTGACCCCGACGCTGACCTTGGGGGCCTCACCGGAACTCGTGAGGATCCGGCCTTCCACGCGGGCCGTGTCGGGTCCTTGAGATGCGAAAGTCAGCAGCAGTGCGGCGAGTGCGGTCCACATACAAATGCAGGATCCTACACCAGAGCGCGGGTTCCTGCTTGGAACCCCACTGCGCGCTTGGCAGTCTCATGCCATGAGCCGCCCCCTGATCCCCTGGTCGCGATTGTCGCAGCTGGACCGACGCGAGCAGGAGGCTTGGAGCAACCAGCGGCTCGTCGAGCACGTGCGCCAGCGGCTGTATCCGTTCTCCGCGCACTACCGCAAGCTCTTCGACCAGGCCGGCATCCGGCCCGAGAAGGTGCGCTCGATCCGCGATCTCGCCTCCCTGCCGCTGACCACGAAGAAGGACCTCATCGACGCGCAGATGGATCCGGAGCGCAAGCGCGACTTCGTGCTGATTCCCACGCCGGAGAAGATCCGCGCGCACTGGAGCCTCGGGCGCAAGCTCGCGCTGCTGCTCGGCGGCGAAACGGCGCGCGAGGCGCTGCGCCGCGAATACACGCCCAACTTCCTGACCTTCACCACCGGACGCTCGGCGGAGCCGGTCGGTTTCGCCTACACGCCGCACGATCTGGATCTGCTCGGCGAAGTGGGCGGACGCATGCTGGATGTGCACGCCATCCACGATCCCCAGGCGCGCATTCTCAACTGCTTTCCGTTCGCGCCGCATCTGGCCTTCTGGCAGACCACGTTCGCGGGCTTTGAGACGGGCCGCATGATGCTGCCGACCGGCGGCGGCAAGCTGATGGGAACGGCGGGCAATCTGCGCCTCGCCGAGCGCATGAAGCCGACCGTGATCATCGGCACGCCGGGCTTTCTGTATCACATGCTGCGCGAGGCCGAAGCGAAGCGCAGCGATCTCTCCGCGGTCAAGCTGGTGATCCTGGGCGCCGAGAAGGTCACGCCCGGTCTCAAGCAGAAGATGAGCATGGCACTGGAAGCCTGCGGAGCCCGCGAGGTCACTATCAGCGGCACCTACGGTTTCACGGAAGCGCGCATGGCCTTCAGCGAGTGCCCCGCGCCGCATGATGTTTCGCCGGGCTATCACCTCTACCCGGATCTGGGCATCTTCGAGGTGCTCGACCCCCAGACGCTCGCGCCCGTGGGTGAGGGCGAGAGCGGCGAGCTCGTCTTCACGCCGCTCGATGGCCGCGGAACGATGGTGTGCCGCTACCGCACGGGCGATCTGGTGGTCAACGGCATCGTGCACGAGCCCTGTCCCCACTGCGGCCGCAGGGTTCCGCGCATCACCAGCGAGCTGCGGCGCGCCAGCGACCAGAAGGACATGAACCTCACCAAGATCAAGGGCACGCTGGTCGACCTGGCGCACATCGGCTCGGTGGTCTCCGACATGATCGAGGTCGAGGAGTGGCAGGTCGTGCTGAAGAAGGTCAATGACGATCCGCACGAGCTCGATGAGTTCATCCTGCGCGTTTCGCTCCGAGGAGGACTCGAGCGCGGCTTCGGCGAGAAGGAGCTGCGCCAGCGCATTCTCGACGCCACGGAAGTGGCCCCCTCGCGCATCGAGTACCACACGACGAAGGAAATGCTCGAGTTCCTCGGCATGGAAACCGAGATGAAGGAGAAGCGTTTCCTCGATACGCGCCCCAAGTGAGCTCCCAATCCCAAGATCTGGTTCTGGCAGCCGGTGTCCGCACCCCCTGGGCGCGCGCCGGCGGTGCCTTCGCACGCGAGGATGCGGGTCACCTCGGTGCGCTGGTGACGCGCGAGCTGCTGGCGCGCACAGGCATCCGCGGGCAGGACGGCGGCGGGATCGCGGAGCTGATCGCAGGCTGCGTCGGACCGCCGCATGATCAGGCCAATGTGGCGCGCGTGATCGCCCTGCGCGCCGGATTGCCGCAGGCCATGCCCGCGCGCACCGTCGCGCGCAACTGCGCCAGCGGCATGGAGTCGGTTTCCTGCGCGATCTCCGCGCTGCGGGCGGGCGAAGGCGAGGCCTTCCTCTGCCTGGGCGTCGAGGTGATGAGCCGCTATCCGCTGGTGATGAACGACGCGCTGACGGGCTTCTTCGACTCGCTTTCGCGCGCACGCACGCCAATGGCGAAGCTCAGGAGCATCGCGCGCTTCCGTCCGGCGATGCTCGCGCCGCGCATTGCGCTGCTGGAAGGGCTCACTGACCCGGTCAGCGGCCTGATCATGGGCCGCACGGCCGAGATCCTGGCGCGCGAACAGGGCATCACGCGCGAGGCCGCCGATCAGTACGCGCTCGAAAGCCACCGGCGTGCGCTCACCGCCCGCATGAGCGGTCGCTTCGCGCGCGAGCTTGTGCCGGTGCTGCCGCAGGGTGCACGACCCGGTCCGCAGCCCGGTCCGCAGCCCGGTACGCAGCCCGGTACGCAGCCCGGTACGCAGCCCGGTGCGCAGGCGCTGGCCGAGGACGATGCGATCCGTGCGGACCAGAGCCTGAATGCGCTCGCCAAGCTCAAGCCCTACTTCGAGAAGCCCGACGGCCGCGTCACGGTCGGCAACTCCTGCGGCATCACGGACGGAGCCTGTGCGCTGCTGGTGAGCACGCGCGCCAAGGCGCAAAGCCTCGGCCTCAAGCCGCTGGCGCGCATCGTGGCGCACGCCTGGACCGGCTGCGATCCGGCGCGCATGGGCCTGGGCCCGGTGTACGCCAGCCGAGAGGCGCTGCGCCGCGCAGACCTCTCCTGGAAGGACATGGATGTCGTCGAGATCAACGAGGCCTTCGCCGCGCAGGTGCTGGCCTGCCTGCGCCTGCTGCCGGAGCTCGATCCTGCGCGCGTCAATGTCAACGGCGGCGCGAACGCCCTGGTACACCCGGTCGGGGCCACGGGTTCGCGTCTGCTGCTGACGCTGGCGCACGAACTGCACGAGCGCGGCGCACGCTATGGGCTTGCCAGCCTGTGCATCGGCGGCGGTCAGGGCGGAGCCTTCATTCTGGAGCGCTGCGAATCATGATCGGCACGCACGCCACGCTGGAAATCGTCGACGGCCTCGCCTGGATCACGCTGGTCGCCCCGCAGCGCAGCCTGCCGGTGCTCGACCTGGCGCTGATCGCCGATCTCGAGACGGCCGTCACCGAGCTGGAACGCCGCAGTGACTGGCAGGGCCTGGTCGTGCGCGGCCGCGAGGAGCTGGTCTTCGCCGCCGGAGCTGACATCGACGCGATCGCGGGGCTCACCGACGAGCTTGAAGCGCGCGCGCTGATCGAGCGCGGACAGCGGCTCTACGACCGCATCGAGGATCTGCGCGGCCGCATGCGCGGGCGCATGGTCGCGGCGATCGGCGGTGCGTGCGCGGGCGGAGCCTTCGAGCTCTCGCTGGCGCTGGGCACGATCCTTGCCGTCGAGGATCCGCGCACGAAGATCGGCTTGCCGGAGGTGATGCTGGGCATTCTGCCGGCCTGGGGCGGCTCGACGCGCCTGCCGCGCCGCATCGGCGTGCCGGCGGCGCTCGAGGTGATCCTGCAAGGGCGTCTGATGGGCGCGCGCGAAGCGCACAGAAAGGGCCTCGTCGACCGGCTCTGCGCCAAGGAAGACCTGTGGCGCATCGCGGGCGAGCTGGCGCGCGGCACGCTGCCGCTCGCACGGCGCACGCGCGGGCTGGCGGGGCTCTTGGTTGATCGCAACCCGGCCGCGATCGGCGCACTGGCGTGGCTCGCAAGGCGGCAGGTGCGCGCCCGCACCGGCGGGCACTATCCGGCACCGCTGGAGATCGCGCGCGTGGTGCCGCAGGCCGTGCTGTCCTCGCGCACGAGCAGTCTGCACCTTGAAGCCGAGCTGGCGGCGCGCCTGGTGGTTTCGCCCGTCACCAAGCACCTGATCCGCATCTTCCGGCTTTCCGAGGAGGCCAAGGGCCTCGCGAAGTTCGCCGACGGCACGCGTGCACAGTCTCCGCGCGTGATCGGGGTGCTGGGTGCCGGCGTGATGGGACGCGGCATCGCGAACATCTGCGCCGAGCGCGGTCTCGCAACGCGTCTTTTCGACATCGCGCCCGCGGCGCTCGACACGGCGCTGTTCGAGCATCGCGCCGCCGTCGAATCCAAGCTGAAGAAACGCCGCGTGCAGCGCCACGAGGCGCTGGCGCAGCTTGATGCGCTCGACACGACGGCGGAACTCGCCACGCTCACCCGCCAGGAACTCGTGATCGAGGCGGTGGCGGAGAAACTCGATGTCAAGCGCAAGGTCTTCCGCGAGCTCGCCGCGCGCCTGCCGGCGGATGCGATCCTCGCCACGAACACCTCATCCCTGTCGGTCAGCGCGATCGCCGAGGGTCTGCCCAACCCCGAGCGCGTCGTGGGCCTGCACTTCTTCAATCCGGTGGCGAAGATGCCGCTGGTGGAGATCGTGCGCGGACGCGCCACCAGCGAAGCGACGCTGCGCCGCACGGCCGCCTTTGCGCTCTCGCTGGGCAAGACGCCGATCATCACGGCGGACTGTGCGGGCTTCCTCGTCAACCGCCTGCTCGGCCCCTATCTCGACGAGTGCGTGCGGATGCTGGAGGCGGGCGTCGATCCGGCGCGCCTGGAGCGCGCGCTCAAGCGCTTCGGCATGCCGATGGGACCGCTAGAGTTGCTCGATGAGGTGGGACTGGACATCGCCGCTCATGCCGCGCAGTCCTTGCACAGCGCCTACGGTGCGCGCATGCAGCCCTGCGGGACGCTTGAGCGCATGCTGGCAGCCAAGCGCCTCGGCAAGAAGAGCGGACTGGGCTTCTACAAGCACGGTCCGCGCCGCCGGCTGGCCAAGGATCTCGCGCGTTTCGTGACGCAGGTCGACCCCGCGCTCGCCCGGCTCTCCGAAGCGGCCATCGCCGAGCGCGCCCTGCTGGCGATGCTCTGCGAAGCGGCGCGCGCGCTCGAGGAGCGTGTCGTCGAGAGCGCGCGCGAGCTGGATCTGGCGACGATCTTCGGCATGGGCTTCCCGCCCTTCCGCGGGGGCCTGCTGGCCTGGGCGGATGAGCTCGGTCCGCGCGAACGGAACGCCAGGCTCGCCGCGCTGCACGGCGGCGCGAACCCGCGCTTCGAGCCTGCGGGCCGGATCCTTGCAGGGTGCATGTTCCACGCCGGATGAACGCGGAATCGGAAAAACGCCGCTTCGAATCGGCGATGGTCTGGAACTTCGCCAGCCTCGCCGTGCTGGGCGTCTCCGGGATCGCACTCAACCTGCTGATCGGTCGGCTGTATGACGCCGCGACTCTGGGCGTCTTCAATCAGGCGCTCGCGGCCTACATCTTCTTCTCGCAGGCCGCCGTGGGCGGCATCGACCGCTCCGCACTCAAGGAAGTCGCTGCGCACGCGCATGATCCGTCGCGGCTGCGCGGCATCATCTGGGGCGCGCTCACGCCGACGCTGCTGCTCGCGGCGCTGGTGACGCTGGCTTTCTGGCTGGCGCGCACCCCGATCGCGGCCTTCCTCGATTCGCCGGGCACGGCCACGGGCATCGCGGCCGCGACGCCGGGCCTGTTCTTCTTTGCGCTCAACAAGGTGTTGCTAGGCGTCGTCAACGGGCTCAACCGCATGCGCGCCTTCGCGATCTACCAATCGCTGCGCTACATCGGGATCCTGGCCTGTCTGGCGGGCTTTGCGCTGCTGGACACCGAACGCGTGCGCGGCAATGAGCTCGCCTTCGTCTTCACGTTCGCCGAGGCCGTGCTGTTCCTCGTCCTGGCGGTCGAGGTGGGACTGCAGATGCGCGGCTTCGGCCCTTCGCATGCGGGCGATTGGATCGGCAAGCACCTCGTGTTCGGCATCAAGAGCGCCGGCAGCGGCGTGCTGCTGGAGCTCAACGCGCGCGTGGATGTGCTGATGATCGGCTACTACCTCGAGGACCGCATGGTCGGCGTGTACACCTTCGCTGCCATGGTCGCCGAGGGCATGTACCAGCTGCTGGTCGTGCTGCAGAACATGTACAACCCCGTGCTCGCGCGGCATCTGGCCCTACGTAGCACGGGCGAGCTCGAAGCGCTCATCCGGCGCGGCCGGCGCAACACCTGGGCCGGCGTCTTTGTGGTGGGCGTGGCGGCGGCGTTCATCTACCCCTGGCCCTTCGACTGGCTGGCGGGCAACCCGGCCATCGGCGAGAGCACGCGCGCCTTCCAGGCGCTGGTGCTCGGCATCGTGCTCTGCGCCGGGCTGATTCCGTTTGCGCAGATCCTGCTGATGGCCGGCCGACCCGGCTGGCACACGCTCTACATGGCGAGCGCAGTGGCCTTCAACATCCTCGGCAACGCGCTGCTGATCCCGGTGCTGGGCATCGTCGGCGCGGCACTCGCCACCTCGGCCTCGATGCTGCTCTCGATCTTCGTGCTGCGTCTGATCACGCGGCAGCAGCTCGGCGTGCGGCTCTAGCTGCAGAGCTAGCCGCCGCGCTTCCAGATCTCGATCACCGGCCCCATGCGCTCGGCGCGCAGGAGCTCCAGCGCCCAGACCTTGCGGTGCGGGTACTCGTCATCCGAGTAGGTCAGCGGCCAATTGTCCGTCTGCGCGGCGCCGCCCGGAGCAAAGCGCGCCACGCGCGTTGCCAGCGCGGGCAATGTCGGATGGATGTTCGCGAGCACCAGCGGCTTGCGGCCGTCGCTGTAGACCTCGACCACGAAGTAGTCGGCGGAGAGCTCCGCGAGCCAGGCTTGTGTGTCCGACTGCGCGCGGCGGAAGTTCTCGGCGCCGGCGAGCGCAAAGGCCGTCATGTCGTAGCTCGGCTGCACGCGCAGCTCCGGCGTCAGCCCCCGTTGGTAGCGGAACCACGGCCGCTGGCGGTTGTCGAGCATCAGGGCATTGCGCTCCAGAGCCTGCGCCGTGTACGGCAGCGGCAGCTCGAAGCTCGGCAGGAACGCAATCCGCGCCTGCGCGGGATCGAGCTCGCGTGCGATCCAATCCGCGGCGGCATCGATCGTCGTGGGTGCAGCGTGCACGCGCGCGAACTGCAGTGACAGCAGCAACTGCGGCAGCAGCGCCACCCATACGATCCAGCGCGCGCGCGTGAAGGCCGACAGGCTCCAGCCGATGAAGAGCGCGAGGAAGGGCAGCAGCGGCAGCAGGAAGCGCTGGTAAGTGCGTCCGTAGAGCCCGAACACCAGCAGGTAGGGAATCACAAAGGCCAACACGATCACCAGCTCACGCCGCTCGATTCGCACGCGCCGCCCCCACGGACTGAGAGCGACAGCCACCAGCGCCAGCAAGGCCAGCCACAGGTCGTAGCGCCACAGGCTGCCCGCCAGCTCAAGGAATCCCGCGCCGCGGAACAGCGCGAGATCGATGCGGTGACCGAACAGCAGGAACTGGCCGTTCTCAAAGCCCAGCGCCGGTCCTGTCGCTGCCCCGGAAGCGCCTGCGCCCGAAGTGAACGCGAAGGGATGGAACAGCAACGCCAGCGCACCCGCGATGCCCGTCAGCAGCAGCACGCGCCACCAGCTCTTCATGCCGTGTGCGCAGCACAGCGCCAGCACCGCCGGCAACAGCGTGAAGACGCCGTTGGCGAGCGTGCCCAGCGCGAGCCCGCAGAGCACGGCGAGCAGCCCGAGGCGTGCCCAGCCAGGTTTCGCCGCATAGGAGAGAGCCGCCAGCACGCTCGCCAGCGCCAGCACCGCCAGCAGCGCATGCGGTCGTGCCTGCACCGCGAACCACAGGTGCAGCAGGGAAGCCCCGCTGAGGCCCGCAACCAACAGCGCCAGCCGCTCTTCCAGCCAGCGTCGCGCGAGAAGGAAGCTCAATGGCACGATCAGCAGCGAAAGCCACGCGCTCGTCTCGCGCACGGAGGCGTACTCCCGACCGGCTTCGCTGCGCTGGGCTTCGAGCCCCTCCACGGGACGCGGGCCGGCGCGCAGCGCCGACAGTCGAGCCGTGAGGTGCGGATAAAAGCCCCACAGCAGCGGTTCTGCTCCCGGATCGGCGCCCGTGCGCAGGAGCTGTGCCTGCGTGGCGATCACGAGGCCGTCGGGCTCGGTCTGTCCGGGCAGGCCTCCCGCATTGCCCCACAGCCGCGGGATCGCCAGCAGCAGCAGCAAGCCCGCCAGCAGCAACCAGGCACGGCGAGTGATGGCGGTGGAGCCCATGAGGTTGCGCCAAGGTAGGGTACGAGGCCCCTGCGCTCCAGTGCAGAGCCCCTTGCTGCCGAAATCGGCTATTCTTGGACACCTGCCCATGAACGCCGCCCAAAAGCCCCTCTCGGTGCTGTTCTTCGAGGTCAACGAAGCCGAGAAGTACTTCCTCGAGAAGTTCGTCGCCCAAGGCAAGCTGCCGAACTTCGCGCGCTGCATCGAGGGCGGCAAGCTGATGCGCACGCGCATTCCGACCTGGGATGCGGGCGCGGAGAAGGCCTGGCGTCACATCAGCCCGTGGATCATCTGGCCCTCGGTCTACACCGGCATGACTCCGGAGCAGCACGGCATCGTCGGCTTCGGTCAGGACACCGGCCGCATCCGCGGACGCTGCGTGTGGGATGTGCTCGACAGCAACGGCATTTCGGTCGGCGTGCTCGGCTCGCTGATGAGCTACCCGCCGCGCAGCGAAGGTCATGCCGCCTACTACGTGCCCGAATCACTCGCGGACGATCCCTCCTGCTTCCCCGAGGAAGCGCGCCCGCTGCAGGAGTTCTGCGTGTTCAGCGCCCGCAACTACTCGGAGAGCTTCGGTTCCAGCGCCGCCACCGCCGTCAAGCTGCTGCTGAGGACCAAGAAGAGCGGTGTCACGACGCGCAACATCTGGCGCACGCTCTCGCAGATGCCGATGGAGCAGGTCAAGGGGCCCTCGTTCTATCCGGAGCGGGCCATGCTGCACTCCTACCTGACCTGGGACGCGTTCCTGAAGCTGTATCCCACCAGCAAGCCGCGCTACGCCTCGCTGCACATGAACCATGTGGCGTACATGCAGCACCGCTACTGGCGCGCCAGCGAGCCGGAGCGCTTCTCGCCCGAGCTTTCCCCCACCGACCAGCGCTTCTTCTATTCCTCCTCCGAGCGGATGCGCTACGAGCAGAAGTTCGCGCACTGGATCGAGAGCGCCTTCCGCTACACCGACGAGCGCCTCGGCGAGATCCTGAACATCGTCGACGACGACACGGTGGTGCTGGTGGGCACGGCGCTGGGCGTGCGGCCCTTCGACCCGTCCAAGGGCGAGATCTACAACCCGGTGGTGCGTCTGGTGAAGGAGCGCGAGCTCTTCGACGCGATCGGACTCACGGGCTACACGGTGCTGCACCAGATGAACCCGGATGTCACGGTCAACTTCGCCGACGAGGCTGCCGCCGCGCAGGCCCATGCGCTGCTCGACCAGCTGCATGTCCACGCGCACGAGCCGCTGTTCACCGTGCAGCGCAAGGGGCCTCAGCTGTTCCTCGAACTCAACATGCCGCTGCGCGCACACAAGGAAGAGGAACTGTTCATCCGCTTCACGCCGCGGCCGGAGTTGGCGATCCCGCTCGGCCTGCACATCCACGAGCACTGCACCAACGACCAGTCGACCTCCCATCACAAGGACTCGGGCTGGCTGCTCGCCTACAGCAAGGGCGGGCGCATCACGGGCGAGCGCGATGTCATTTCCGTGACCGACATCGCACCCACGATCCTGAGCCTGTACGGGATCCAGCCTCAGGCCTGGATGGATCCCGCGGCCCAGATCGCCTTCCTGCGCGCCTCCTGAAGCTTTTTCCCGTTTTCGGATCTCTGCGCCTCGAGGCGGCTCCACCTTGGCGCGAGGGCATCCGATAGGGACACTACGTCCCCATGCAGTCCCTCGACCTCCATGGCCTCAAGATCGGGGTTGTGATCCCGGCATACCGGGTCGAGAAGCACATTGCCCAGGTGATCCGGGGCATCCCCCAGCAGATCCGCACGATCATCGTGGTCGTCGATGCCAGTCCGGATCGCACGCGGAGCGTGGTCGAAGAGCTCGCCGATCCGCGCGTCACCCTGATCGTGCACGAGCGCAATCAGGGCGTGGGCGGCGCGATGGTGACCGGCTTCAAGGAAGCGCTGCGCCAGGAGCTCGACATCGTCGTCAAGATGGACGGCGACGACCAGATGGATCCCGTGCACCTGCCGCGCCTGCTGGCTCCCCTGCTTTCCGGCGAGTGCGACATGACCAAGTGCAACCGCTACAGCTCACTGGGCTCGCTCAAGCAGATGCCGATCATCCGCGTGATCGGCAACACGGGCCTGACCTTCCTCGTGAAGCTCGCCAGCGGCTACTGGAACACCTTCGATCCCGCCAACGGCTACATCGCACTGCGCACACCGGTGCTGGAGCGCGTGGATCTCGACGCGCTGCCCAGACGCTACTTCTTCGAGAGCGGCTTCCTGATCGAGCTGGGCATTCAACGCGCCGTGGTGCAGGACATCGCAGCGCCGGCGCGCTACGGCGACGAGAAGTCCTCGCTCTCGGTGACCAAGACGCTGTTCGAGTTCCCGCCCAAGCTCGTGTACGGATTCCTGCGCCGGATCTTCTGGCGCTATTTCGTGCACGACTTCTCGGCGGTGTCGCTGTACCTGCTGCTGGGCCTGCCGCTCGTGCTGTTCGGAGTGGGCTACGCCCTGTGGTGGGTCGGCTCCCATGCCGGCGATGCCACCGTGGCTCCGGCCGGCGATGTCATGATGTCCGCCATGCCGATCATCCTCGGTGTGCAGTTGCTGCTGCAGGCTGCCGCCCTCGACATCCAGACCGCGCCCTCCCGGCCGATTGCTCCCCCGCTGCGCAGGCGGGAAACGGAGCAGACGAGAATCCCGCCCCGCACGCACCTACAATAGCCCCTGACCATGTGTGGAATCTTCGGCGTCGTCTTCGGCAAGGATCCCTCGATCAGCCCCGCCTTCGCAGGCAGCGTGATCGACAAGCTGTATCGCTTCTCGCTGACCCGCGGCAGTGAGGCTGCCGGTCTCACGAGCCGCAACGGCGAGACCATCGATGTGCTCAAGCAGGCAGGCTCTGTGGACGCCTTCCTCGCGAGTCCCAAGTACGCCGAGCTGCGCACGCGCGCGTTGGAGCTGTACCACAGGAACCGCGAGAGCAACGCGCCCACCGGCCTCGCCTGGACGGGGCACACGCGTCTGGTGACCAACGGCTTCCAGTCCAACGCCGACAACAACCAGCCGGTCGTCGCGCGCGGCACCGTCGCCGTCCACAACGGCATCATCGTCAACGACGCCCAGCTGTGGGCACAGCACAAGGACTGGCTGCGCCGCTCCGAGGTCGACACCGAGATCCTCGTCAATCTGGTGCGCCACCACTGGGACAGCACCGGCGACATGGTCAAGGCCGTCCAGCAGACCTTCTCGGAGATCTACGGTTCGGTCTCGACGGGCATGCTGTTCGACGAGCTCGACGATCTGCTGCTCGCGACCAACACGGGTTCGCTGTTCATCGTCACGAACGAGCGCCGCACCTTCCTCGCCTTCGCGTCCGAGCGCTTCATCCTGCAGTCGCTCGTCGAAGAAGCCGGACTGGCGGGCACGCTGGGCCGCGTGGAGATCCGCCCCGTGGGCGCCGGGCGCGCCATGCTGGTCTCGCTGCGCGATCTCTCGATCCAGGAATTCGCCTGCGTCAACCGCGACAATGCGCCCAACCCGCGCGTCGAGGCGCACAAGAGCACCCGCGATCTGCCGATCATCGACCACACCAAGACGGCCGCCAACCTCAAGCGCTGCACCAAGTGCATCCTGCCGGAGAGCTACCCGTTCATGCGCTTTGACGCCAACGGCGTGTGCACCTACTGCCGTCGCTGGAAGAAGATCAGCGTCAAGGGCGAGGACGCGCTGCGCGCGCTGGTCGAACCCTACCGCTCCAAGGACGGCAGCCCGGATGTGATCGTGGCCTTCTCCGGCGGACGCGACTCGGCCTACGGACTGCACTACGTGAAGCGCGTGCTGAAGATGAACCCGGTCGCGTTCACCTACGACTGGGGCATGGTCACCGACCTTGCGCGGCGCAATCAGGCGCGCCTGTGCGGCAAGCTGGGCGTCGAACACATCGTGCGCTCGGCCGACATCCAGCAGAAGCGCCGCTTCGTTCGCAAGAACGTCGAAGCCTGGCTCAAGAAGCCCGAGCTCGGCATGGTGACGCTGTTCACCGCAGGCGACAAGCAGTTCTATCACTACGCGCGCCAGCTGCGCAAAGAGACCGGCATCAAGCTGGTGATCTTCTGCACGGGCAACATGATCGAGGACACGCCCTACAAGACGGGCCTGTGCGGGATCATGGAAGACGACCACGGCATGACGCTGACCGGCCTCTCGTTCCGCAACGAGATGGCGCTCCTGTGGTACTACTTCAAGAACTACGTCAAGAACCCGTCGTACTTCAACGAGTCCATCTGGGACACGCTGTGGGCCTACTACGCCACCTTCGTCGAGAAGGACGACTTCCTCTACCTCTTCCACTACCTGCCCTGGCACGAGGATGAGATCGTCGGCACGATCCGCCGCGAGTACGACTGGGAGGTCGCCACAGACACCAAGACGACTTGGCGCATCGGCGACGGCACGGCGCCCTTCTACAACTACATCTACCAGACCATCGCGGGCTGGACGGAAGACGAGGTCATGCTCTCGAACATGATCCGCGAGCAGCACCTGACGCGCGAGCAGGCGCTGGCACGGGCCGCCGAGCTGGCGCCGCCGCGCTTCCCCTCGATCCGCGAGTACTCGCAGCTCGTCGGGTTCAACTGCGAAGAAGCCCTGACGATCATCAACGGCGCACCCAAGCTCTACTGAGCGGGTGAACGCGGCGATCGAAAAGGCTAGGATGGGCGCCTCGTGCGTGCCTGCCTGCCTCTGTTCCTGTTTGTCAGCGCCTGCTCTTCCGAGCAGGGCGGTCCTGCACCGTCTCCAGCACAGCTTCCGCCGACGGCGGCACAGTCCAATGCTCAGCCGCGCGAGGCCATCGCCGCGGAACTGAAGCCCTTCTACGCCGCCATTCAGAGCGGACAGCTGGGGCCCACTCGCGAGGCATTGGGCAAGCTCCCTCTGCCCTGGAACAAGGAGGGCGAGCGCAGCTTCCTGATCGGGCTTTCCTTCTACGAGGAGAAGCTGCCCCAGGAAGCGCTCCGGCACTTCGCGCGCGCCATCGAGCTCGCGCCGAACTTCCTGCCGAGCTACTACTACCAAGGCATGTGCGCGCTCGATGCGGGCGATACCGGCCTCGCCGCCGGCGCCTTCGATCGCTACCTCGCGGCCAAGCCGGATCATCCTTCGGCGCTGTTCGGCCGCGCACTGGTCGCGCTGGAGAACGATGAGCTGCTGCTCGCGCGCCAGCACCTCAGCCGCGCCATCGAGCTCACCGAGCTGCGTTTCAAGGTCGATTCCCAGCGCGCGGATGCCGCCAACGATCTGGGCCGGTATCTCGCTCGCATGGCGGATCTGTGCGTGCGCGAAGGCAAGCCTTCCGATGCGCGCGCCGCGCTGGAGCGCGCCGTGACGCTGGTGCCCGACTACCCCGAGGTCTGGTCCAAGCTCGCGAAGGTGGCGCGCGATGCGGGCGACGAGGCGCGCGCACAGGCCGCACAGGCGCGGGCCGACGAGCTGCTCGCCGCGCGCGGCAGATGAACC
>SYGM01000008.1 GCA_005799545.1 Planctomycetia bacterium
GCCTGACCTTCGACTCCGGCGGCCTCAGCATCAAGCCCGCGCTCAAGATGGATGACATGCGCTACGACATGTCGGGTGCCGCCGCGGTGCTCGGCGTGTTTCATGCGCTGCGCAAGCTCGATGTCCCCTGGGAGGTGCACGGTGTCGCGCCCTGCTCCGAGAACATGCCCGGCGGCCAGGCCACCAAGCCCGGCGACATCCACACCGCGATGAACGGCACGACTGTGGAGGTGCTCAACACCGATGCCGAAGGCCTCCTCGTGCTGGCCGACGCGCTGTGCTACTGCGTCTCCAAGATCAAGGCCGACACGATCGTGGATCTGGCGACGCTCACCGGCGCGGTCACGATCGCGCTGGGCCATGAGCTCTCGGGTCTTTTCGCCGCCAGCGACAAGCTGCGCGAGGAACTCATCGCCGCGGGCGAGGAGACCGGCGAGCGCCTGTGGCACCTGCCGCTGATCGATGTGCACAAGGAAGGCATGAAGGGCGTCTTCGCCGACCTGCGCAACATCTCCGGCGGCGACATGGGTGCCGGTGCGAGTGCGGGCGCTGCATTCCTGGCTTCCTTCGTGGGCCAGACCGAGTGGGCGCACCTCGACATCGCCGGCACGGCCTGGGGCGGTTCCAACCGCGACTGGACCGGCGGTCCGCTGGGATCGGGCGTGGGCACGCGCATGCTATTGCGCTGGCTGGAAACCCGTTGAGTCAAGCCGATCCCCATTCGCAGCTCGAGGCGTTCTATGCGCGCGTGGAAGCGCGCGCAAAGGCGCTCTCCGCGCGGCATGCCGAGCGCCTGCAGTGCAGGAAAGGCTGCAGCGCCTGCTGTCTTGACGACATCACGGTGTTCACCCTGGAAGCCGAGCACATCCGTGCGCGGCACCCCGAGCTGCTCGCCAAGGGTGCTCCGCATCCGCGCGGCGCCTGCGCCTTCCTGGATGAGTCAGGGGCCTGCCGCATCTACGCCGAACGGCCCTATGTCTGCCGCACGCACGGCCTGCCGCTGGCGTGGGTGGAGGAGCGCGAGCTTTCCGACGGCGAATCCGAGTTCGTCGAGCTGCGCGACATCTGCCATCTCAACGAGGCAGGTACGCCGCTGGAAGAGCTGGCACCTGAGGACTGCTGGCGGATCGGATCGCATGAAGGCGAGCTGCGCGCCCTGCAGCAGGCTCACGCGGGCAATCTGCAGCGCGTTTCGCTGCGCAGTCTGTTTGCGCGCGTCGAGGTCTGCGAAGGCGACGCTGAGCGCGCCTTCGCGCGCGCATTGCGCGCGCTCGATGCCGATCCCGCTGCCCACACCAGTCTGCACGAGGCGCTGCAGCAGGCCGATGTTCCGCCGCCGCAGCGCGCTCTCGTGCGCGAGAGCCTGCGTCTGGCGCTGCACCACGAAGGCCGCGTGCGTGCTTCGATTCCGCGGCTCTTGCCCGCGCACTGGCCGCGCGCGCTGCATATCGGCAGCCTGGTATTTGCCGGCGCGCTCGATCCGGCGCGCGCCGCGCAGTTCTGTCCGGCCGTGCCCTGGGATGAAGTCTGGGCGCGCGATGCCGCGCGCCGCGCCGATCCGGATCCGGCGCGGGCTCTGGCGCAAAGTGTCGGCATTGCACCCGTCCTCGCCGAGCGTCTGCTCGCGCAGTACGGCGACGAAGCCGCCACGCTGGTGCGTGGCTGGCAGCAGCGGCCTGCGCGCGCGCTGCGCGCCAACACGCTGGTTCAGGATCGCGATACGCTGCTTACGGCCCTGCACGGGCGTGGCGTGCGCGCCGTGCGCGGCGCATTCGCCAAGGCCTCGATCGTGCTGAATGCGGAATACGAATTCCATCGCTGGCCGGAGGCCGAACGCGGCGGATTCGAGCTGCAGGACGAAGCCAGTCAGCTTGTGGCCGAGCTGGTTGCCGTGCCGGCGCGCGCGCTCGTCATCGACTGGTGCGCGGGTGCGGGAGGTAAGACGCTTGCGCTCGGTGCTGCGATGGGCAATCGCGGGCGGTTGCTGGCGCTCGATCGCAATCAGCGGCGGCTGGCGGAGCTCAAGCGGCGCTGCGCGCGGGCAGGCGTGCAGAATTTCTCGAGTTTTGTGACACCGCGCGCGGATGCGCCACTGCATCCGGAGCTGCAGCGTGCGCTGGGCAAGGCAGCGCGCGTGCTCGTCGATGCACCGTGCAGCGGTCTGGGCAGCCTGCGCCGCAAGCCGGAGATCCTGCGCAAGCTCGACGCCGCGACGCTTGCTCGCCTGCCGCGCGAGCAACTGGAGATCCTGCGCGCGGCCGCGCCCTATGTGGCGCCCGGCGGTCGCCTCGTGTACACGACGTGCACGCTGCTGGCGGCGGAAAACGAGGGCGTGGTCGAAGCGCTGCTGGCCGAAGGCGGCTGGCGGCTGTTGAACGCGCGTGAGGTGCTCGGCGGGGTGGCGGGGGACAAGTGCACAGGCGCCGATGGCCGCTACCTGCGCATGTACCCGCACCAGCACGGCACCGACGGATTCTTCGGGGCGGTCCTCGAGAAGACGAGCGAAAAAAAGGCCTGAGGTCTGGTGGGGAAGGCGGGTCTCGAACCCGCACGGCCTTCTGAGGGGCCTTCGGATTTTAAGTCCGATGCGTCTGCCGATTTCGCCACTTCCCCGTGCAGACAAGCGGTGCTTGAGGGTTGGCGGAGTGTAGCCCATTCCGGGCAAGGAACCTCAAGTCCAAGCGTTCCCTTGACCGAAGCTGAGGGGTCGTTAGACTCTGAGCGCATTGCGAGGCGGCATAGCCAAGCGGTAAGGCGACGGATTGCAAATCCGTTATTCCCCGGTTCGATCCCGGGTGCCGCCTCCATCCTTTTGCGGGTGACTTCCCCGGAACTTCCGCAGCTTTCGGCCCATCCTAGGCCCGGACAGGTAAGCTTTACCGTGCGAGGCAAGGACCTTTGATGCGCCATTCCACCCCCCTTTGCGTGCTGGCATTGGCCGGCCTCAGCCCCATCGTCTCCGCCCAGTGGAACCCTCCGACGGGCCAGTGGGGCAAGCAGGTCGCCACGGATGTGCGTGTGATGACCTGGAATGTGCAGGACTCGCTGTGCAGCACCAACGCCAAGGTCGAAGGCGCCAACAACTGGTGCGCTCAAGCTCGCATCCTCGCGGCGCTCAAGCCCGATGTGCTGCTGCTGCAGGAGTGCGGAGACAACAGCGGCAACGGCACCGGCTCAGGCGTCGACACCGTGGCGGAACTGACCGCGGTGGTTGACGACTTCCTGCACGGCGGCACGGACAGCTTCAATGGCAACACGCCCGTGACGGCCTACGTGCAGAAGTACGCCGCGGGCTACGACCTGCCCTATGTGTACGTCTCGACCGATTCCGATGGCTTCAACCGCAACGTGATCCTCTCGCGCTATCCGTTCGCGGATCTGAATGGCGACGGCAAGTCGACCTACGCCGACATTCCGACCGTGACGGCGAGCCAGTGGGCACCGGGCGGCGATGGCGGCATCCGCGGTTTCCAGCTGGTCGAGATCGACCTGCCCAACGCGCTGTATCAGGGCAACCTCGTGGTCGGCGGCGCGCACCTCAAGGCCGGCGGCACAAGCAGCGATTCCGATCAGCGCGTCACCGCGGCGAAGAATGTCTCCTACGTGGTGCGCTACTGGTACAACGGCAACGGCGGCTCGACGCCCGACCCGCTGGGCCGCATCGCGGATTCTCCCGCGGCAACCAACGTGCTGCCTGCCAACACCCCGGTGATTCTGGGCGGCGACTGGAACGAGGATGAGTTCACCAACGGCCAGAAGGGTCCTGCCGAGTGGCTGGCCTATGCGCAGACCCAGGGGGGCACGACCGACGGCACGGATCGCGATGGTTCGGACTCCACGTTCGAGCATTCGCTGCAGTTCTTCAGCGGGAGCGATGCGACCCAGACTTCCGGCTCCAAGCTCGATTACCTGATGTGGCAGGACTCGATCGCGAACCTGCGCCTCTCGAGCCTGTTCCTCAGCGGCTCCAACCCGGCAGCGGCCCAACCTCCGGAATTGTCCGGCTATCCCAACCCTTCGGGCGCGAGCGCCACGGCTTCCGATCACCGTCCGGTGTTCGCCGACTTCGCGCTCGGCGGCCCGGATTGCAACGGCAACGGCGTCTCGGACAGCACGGACATCAGCACGGGCACCTCGACGGACTACAACGCCAACGGGCAGCCGGATGACTGCGAGTGCTTCGTGATGAGCTACTGCACGGCGAATCCCAATTCGACCGGTGCCGCGGCGCAGATCACGAGCTCCGGCTCGACCTCCGTGGGAGCCAACAGCCTCACGCTGGTCGGCAGCTCCGCGCCGGCCGGTGTCAGCGCGATGTTCCTCGCCAGCCGCAACGCCACGCAGGTTCCTTTCGGCAACGGCATCCTCTGCGTGGGCAGCAGCGGCATCTATCGGCTGGGAGCCCAGCAGGTGGATTCCTTCGGCGCGCTCTCGCGCGTCGTCAACTTCAACTCGCTGCCGACCGGCATGAGCATCCAGGCTGGACAGGTCTGGCACTTCCAGCTGTGGCACCGCGATCCTTTCGCCGGTGGCTCCAACACCAACACCAGCAACGGCCGACGCATCGCCTTCTGTCCGTGAATTCGACCCGGGCGCTGCTCGCGAGCCTCTGGATCGCAGCCTGCCTCGCGCCGGGCTGGATGCCCGGCCGGCGCGGACTCGATGCCTGCCTGATGCTGGGCTGGGCTGCGTTGGTGGCGCCTGCGCTGGGAGCGCTCGCGGCGCAGTACACGCGCGGTGTCTTCGCATTGGCGGTGCTGGGCTGGGCCTGGGCGCAATGTGCGCTCGTGCTGGCGTTCTCGGAGCGGATGGTGCCCGAACCGGCCTGCGCCTGCGCGGTGATCGCGGCTCTGGGTCTGTGCGGCCATGCGCTCGCGCGTGCCTTCGGCATCCGCGCGCCAACGCTGCTGGTGCTCTCGACGGGGCTGTGCCTGCTGCCCTCGCTCCCCGGCTGGATCGGCGAACCGCTGCCGGCGCGATACTCTGCGCTGATCCTCGATCTGTCGCCTTGGACCTGGGTCATGGAGGCGGCCGGATTCGACTGGCTGCGGCACGCGGCGATCTACGAGCCTGCCGGAGCACTGGACATTGATCCAGGTCTGCGTCAGGCCTTTCCGCCGCTGCCCACGGCTCTGACGATGGCGCTCATCGCGCTGCTGTCCGCGGCCGCCGCGGAAGTTCTGCTGCGGAGGCGGGGGAGCGCTTTGGTACGCTAGAGACACAATGGCGCTGCACAAGTACCGCTGCACCTTTCCGCAGGAGTTGATCAGTGAACCGATCGTGACGCACACGCTCGGTGCGCGTTTCGGCGTCATCCCCAACATTCGCGAGGCCAGCATCACCGACACGGCCGCAGTGGTGGTGGTGGAGATTGAGGGGGGCGAAGCCGCGATCCAGTCCTCGGTGGGCTATCTGCGCGAGCGCGGGGTGCGGGTCGAAGAACTCGGCGGCGCCGGACAGCGTTAGGAGGGACTCGATGCGCGGACTTCTCGCGCTGTTGCTCGTCTGGCCGAGCGCGTGCAACACGACGCTGGTCGAGGACGTGGATCCGCGGGCCTGGGCCAAGCCCGAAGTCGGCGCCTGCGTTGCCGAGCATCCGCTCGCCACGCGTGCCGGGTTGCAGGTGCTCGCGCAGGGCGGCAACGCGACCGACGCGGCCGTCGCCATGGCGCTGGTGCTGGCAGTGGTCTATCCGCAGGCTGGCAATCTCGGTGGCGGCGGCTTTGCGCTGGTCGTGCCGCATTCCGGCGAGCCGCTGGCACTGGATTTCCGCGAGAGTGCGCCGGCGGCGGCGCGTGCCTCGCTGTACCTCGACGAGCAGGGTGTACGCGTCGAGGCACGCAGCCTGGAAGGCCCGCTGGCGGTCGGCGTGCCGGGCACACCGGCGGGCCTGTGGGAACTGCACCGGCGCGGAGGCGGGCGGCTGCGCTTCGATGCGCTGGTGGAGCCTGCGTTGCGGCTCGCGCGCGATGGTTTCGCGATCGATGCCTGGCTCGCGCAGGAACTCTCAGATCCGCGCAATCAGCAGAAATTCAACGCGCCCGCGCGCGAGCTGTTCCTGCCCGGCGGCGTGCCGCTGGCCGAGGGCGCGCTGCTGCGTCAGCCGGTGCTGGCCGAGACGCTCAATCTCTACGCCACCTTGGGGCCCCGTGCGTTCTACGAGGGCCGTGTGGCGCGGGCACTGGTGCAGGAACTCGAGCGCACGGCAGTGCCGCAGGAGCCTTTCGGCAACAGTGGAGCCGGCTGGATACGCTCTGAGGACCTCGCCGGCTATGCCGTGCGCGCGCAGGCACCGCTGCGCGGCTGGTTTCGCGGCTACGAGGTGCTGAGCATGCCGCCGCCCTCAAGCGGCGGCGTGGCGCTGCTGCAGGCGCTCGCCGTGCTTGAGGGGCTGCCGCTCGATCACGAGATGCGCACGGCCCAGGCTCAGGCTGTCGCGCGACACGAACAGCAGGGCCTGCAGCCCAGCGATCACCCCGCGCTCTCGGGTCGCATGCTGCACTGGTGGATCGAGGCACTGCGCGGCGCCTTCGCGGATCGTGCCGCGCATCTGGGCGATCCTGCCTTCCATGCCGTCCCGCTCGATGCGCTGCTGGCGCCGGGCTGGATCAGCAGCCGCCGCATGGCGATTCGCGAGCAGGCACAGGTCGGGCTCGAGCCGCTGGCCGTACCACGCGAAGGCGGTGAGACCACGCACCTGTCGGTGCTCGACCGCGCTGGCAATGCGGTTGCGCTCACTACGACGCTCAACACCCGCTTCGGTTCAGGAATCCTCGTGCGCGAGGCTGGTTTCCTGCTCAACAACGAGCTCGATGATTTCGCGATCAGCACCGGCAGTCCCAATACCTACGGCCTGATCGGAGGTGCCGCCAACGCGATCCAGCCCGGCAAGCGGCCTCTGTCCTCGATGACGCCCACTGTGGTGCGCCAGGGCGATGGCGAGACGGTGCTGGTGCTCGGCTCGCCGGGCGGCCCACGCATCATCAGCGCCGTGTTTCAGGTGTTGCTGCGCACCCTGCTGCTGGATCAGACGATCGAGGAAGCCGCGCGCGCGCCGCGCTTCCATCAGCAGTGGAGTCCCGCCGCTACCATGCTCGAGCCAGGCTGGGACCCGGCGTTGGTGCAGGATCTGGAGCTGCGGGCGCATCCGCTAACCCGCATCGGGGGCTATATGGCTTCTGTGCAGGCCATTCAGTTTCTGCCCGGGACGGCCCGTCCTGTTGCGGTGAGCGACCCGCGCCGCGGGGGTGCCGCCGGCCTGGAGGGGGAGGAACTGAGCGTCCCGGCTCGCCCGGAGACCGCCATCGTCCGCGAGACCACCCCACCCTGAACGCCGCCATGTTCCGACTCCACAGCGCCTTCCAGCCCGCAGGAGACCAGCCGCGGGCGATCGAGAAGCTTGCGGCCGGCATCCGCGCCGGTGCCCCGCACCAATGCCTGCTGGGCATCACTGGTTCGGGCAAGACATTCACCATGGCGGCTGTGATCGAGGCCTGTCGGCGTCCCACGCTGGTGCTCTCGCCCAACAAGACGCTCGCCGCGCAACTGTACTCGGAGTTCCAGGAGCTCTTTCCCTCCAACGCCGTCGAGTACTGCGTGAGCTCCTACGACTACTACC
>SYGM01000087.1 GCA_005799545.1 Planctomycetia bacterium
GAATCAAGACTCAGGGGTAGCCCAAGGCGTGGGCCAACCCAGCCCAAGAGCAGCCGTAGAATGCTGGTCTGGGCGGTTTGCGCCGCAATCAGCACTGGCACAACCGCGTGGTCCTCGACATCTCCTCCAAGCCCCCGGCGACCATCGAGTGGGAATAATTCGGCACGAATTCCGTAGAGCCGCTATCCTCCCCATTCGGTCCCTCCCCTCCACCTCCCTGCAGCCCATGAAAAAGTTCCTCACGCTCTGCGTCCTGCCCCTCACGCTCGCCTTCCTGCCCCCGCTGGACGCCGTCCGCTTCGGTCCCAAGAGCGGTTCCGAAGTCAAGAAGTCGATGACCATCGGCCTCGAGCTCAACATCGAGGAGTTCAGCATCGTCGTCGACGGCGAGGAGATGCCCCCGGAGGCGCTGGGTGAGGCACTCGATCAGGCCTTCGTGATGGAGGTCGTGCAGACCGTCACCGACAAGTACATCGAGGTCAAGGACGATCAGCTGGTTGAGCTGGTGCGCAGCTACGACTCGCTCGACGTCACGGTCGAAATGGGCGAGGAAGTCAACGAAGAGAGCGGCGGTGAAGGACTCGTCGGCAAGCAGGTCCGCTTCGCGCGCAACGAAAAGACCGGTGCGTACGACAAGGAGTGGTTCGAGTGCGAGGGCGAGGAGGAGATGCTGAAGGGCCTCTCCGAAGACATGGACATGCGTCTCCTGCTGCCCTCCGGGTCGGTCAAGCCCGATCAGGAGTGGAAGCTCGAAGGCAAGGACATGGGTGCCCTGATGTGGCCCGGCGTCACCAGCGCGGATGACTTCGATCTCAGCGCCGCCGATCTCGATGCCGAGCAGGCGGAGATCGCGCAGATGGTGATGGACGATCTGGGCCCGCGCTTCGAAGAAGCGCTCAAGGGCATGAAGATCGGCCTCAAGTACGTGGGCACGCGCGAAGTCGAAGGCGCGGAGCTGGCCGAGATCGCCATCAACATCGACGGCACGATGGGCATGGACATGGGCGAGCTGATCAAGAAGATCGCCGAGAGCCAGGGCGGCGGCGAGGAAATGGCCGGCGCCGACATCAAGCTGAGCGTGCAGATGGGCATGAAGGGCGAGGGCTCGCTGCTGTGGAACAACAAGAGCGGTCACCTGCACAGCTACAAGCTGGACGCCACCATGGATTTCACGATCAACGGCGATCTGGATGTCGACGTGCAGGGCGAATCGCACAGCGCCTCTGCCACGATCAAGCTGGCCGGCAAGGCCAACTGGGATCTCTCGACGGTGAAGTGAGGGGCCTGCCGCGCGCCTAGCCCGACAGCAGGCGCTTCAGGATCTCACGCACCTTCTCCGGCGCGGCCCTCCCGCCGCTCTGCTTCATCACGGGGCCGAGCAGCGCGTTGAGGGCCGCTTCCTTGCCGCTCCTGTAATCGGCGATGATCTTCTCCTTGCCGATGAGCGCCGCGCGGCACCATTCCTCCAGCTGCGCATCGTCCTGCACCTGCTCGAGCCCCAGCTGTGCCACCAGTGCCGCGATGCCCGGGCCGTCGGGACCTGCCAGTGCGCGCGCACGGAGCAGCTTGCGGCCGGCATTGCTGGCGATCCTGCCCGAGCGGATCAGTTCGAGCACTTCGGAGAGCTCGCGCGGACTGATCGGGAGCTGTGCGAAATCGCGCAAGCCCAGCTCAGGCTCGCCCACCCAGCCCAAAAGCTCGTTCCGGATCCAGCTGGAGGCATCGCGCGCGTCGATCCCGGAGCGCAGACAGGCCTCGAAGTAGTCGCTCGCGGCGCGCTCGGAGGTCAGCGCCGCCGCATCGGCGGGTGAGAGTCCCAACTGCTCACGGTAGCGCGCGCGGCGGCTGTCGGCGGGCTCGCTCAGGTTGGAGCGCTCGCGCTCGAGAAAGCTCGCATCGAGCACGACCGGCGGCAGGTCGGGATCGGGGCAGTAGCGGTAGTCGCGCGCGCTCTCCTTGCCGCGCATGGTGCGCGTCTGGTTGCGCTCGGGATCGTAAAGGCGCGTTTCCTGCACGGGGTACTGTGCGGGATCCTCGCTCTCGTAGGCCTCGATCTGGCGCCAGGCCTCGTGCTCGATCGCGGCGGCGATGAAGCGGAAGGAGTTGAGGTTCTTGATCTCGACCTTGGTGCGCCAGCCCTCGCCCGCCGGTCGCACGGAGATGTTGACGTCGCAGCGCAGCGAGCCCTTCTCCATGTCGCAGTCGCTCACCCCCGCGTACTGCAGACGCTCTTTCAGCAGCGTCAGATATTCAAAGGCCTCCGCCGCCGTCTGGATGTCGGCCTGTGTCACCATCTCGATCAGCGGCACGCCCGCGCGGTTGAGATCGACCAGCGTGCTCGCACCGCGGTCGTGGATCGCCTTGCCCGCATCCTCTTCCATGTGGATGCGCTCCAGCCGGATGAAGCGGCCGCTCGCCAGCGCGATGCCGCCGCCCTTGCAGTAGGGCTGGTCGTACTGGCTGATCTGGTAGCCCTTGGGCAGATCGCAGTAGAAGTAGTGCTTGCGGTCGAACTTCGAGAGCGGCGCGATGTCGGCGCCAAGCGCGAGTCCGGCGCGCACGGCCAGCGCCAACGCTTCGCAGTTGAGCACCGGCAGGGCGCCGGGCTGCGCGGTGCACAATGCGCAGGTGAGCGTGTTCGGTTCGGCGCCGAAGCGGTATTCGCAGCCGCAGAACAGCTTGGTGCGCGTCTTGAGCTGGACATGCGTCTCGAGACCGATCACCGCCAGCCAGCGGCGTCCCGTGCGCGGCGAAACGAGGGCCGGATCGTGTGCGGCGCTCATGCGTTCTTCCTCTCGAAGGCGCGGCCTGCGCGCAGCACGCGCGTGTCGGCGCGCGCCGGTCCCAGAATCTGCATGCCGACAGGCAGGCCCTGCGTGCGTCCGCAGTCGATGCTCAGCGCCGGAATGCCGGCCAGGCTGGCGGGCACGGTCAGCACGTCCGAGAGGTACATCGCCAGCGGGTCGGAGCTCTTCTCCCCGAGGCGGAAGGCCGTCGAGGGAGTGGTGGGCGTCACCAGCACCTCACACTGCTCGAAGGCTTGCTCGAAGTCCTGTGCAATGCGCGCACGCACGCGCTGGGCGCGCTGGTACCAGGCCTCGTGGTAGCCGGCCGAGAGCACAAATGTGCCGAGCAGCACGCGGCGCTTGACCTCGGCCCCGAAGCCGCGCTCGCGCGTCGCCGACATCATCGCGGCGAGGCTGCTGCCGGCCGTGTGCCGCACGCCGTAGCGCACGCCGTCGAAGCGCGCGAGGTTCGAGGAAGCCTCGGCGCAGGCGATGATGTAATAGGTCGCGATGGCGTGGCGCAGATGCGGCAGCGAGACCTCGACGCACTGCGCGCCCAGCTGCTCAAAGCGCCGCAGCGCCGCCTCCAGCGCCGTGCGCACGCCCTCGTCAAGGCCCGAGCCGGCACCGGCATCGAAGCACTCGCGCGGCACGCCGATGCGCCAGCCATCGAGAGCGCCTTCGCTCGCGATGCGCAGCAGCGGCGGCTCTTCGATCGATGTGGCGTCCAGCGCGTCGTGGCCGCTCAGGACCTCCATGGCGCATTCCAGATCCGTGACCGAGCGCGCAAAGGGGCTGATGCAGTCCAGCGACGATCCGAAGGCCACCAGACCGTGGCGGGGGATGCGTCCGTAGCTGGGCTTGAAGCCCGCGATGCCGCACAGCGCGGCGGGCTGCCGCACCGAACCGCCGGTGTCCGAGCCCAGTGCCAGCGGCACCATGCCGCTCGCCACCGCGACCGCAGAACCGCTCGAGGAGCCGCCCGCCGTGCGCTCGGGATCGTGCGGATTGCGCGCCGTGGCATAGGCGGAGTTCTCGCCCGAGGAGCCGAACCCGAACTCGTCCATGTGCGTCATGCCGACGAGAATCGCGCCCGCATCGAGCAGGCGCTCGACCGCGCGCGCGGTGTAGGGCGCCTGCCAGCCCGCGAGCAGCCGCGAGCCGCAGTTGGTCTCGTGTCCGCTCGCGCACAGGTTCGATTTCAGCGCCACGGGCACGCCGTGCAAGGCACCCGGCTGCGCTCCGCTCTTCAGCAATGCATCGAGCTCGGTTGCGCGCGCCAGACTCGACTGTGCGGCGACGGTGTGAAAGGCCTGCAGCTTGGGATTGAGCGCCGCGATGCGCTCGAGGCACTCGCGCAGGTTTGCTTCCGCGCTGGTGGTGCCCGCGACGATCCTCGCGCGCGTGGCTTCGACGCCCGGCAGTGTCACGCTCAACCCTCGCCTCCGACGGTCTTGGGCACGCTGTAGAAGTCATCCTCGGGCTTCGGCGCACGCGCGAGCAGTGCCTCGCGCGGCAGGCTCGGCTGCGGCTCGTCGGCGCGTGCGATGCCGCTGGAGGCTCCGGCGCGCACCATCGCTGGCGTGTCGTCGAGCGGTACGGCCTCGAGCTCGGCGAGCTGCGCGAGAATGCGCGCTAGCTGCGGCAAGAGCGCAGCCTGCTCCTCGGCGGAGAGGGACAGGCGGGCGAGTTCGGCCAGACGGACGAGATCGATGGCGGGCTGGGCGCTCATGCAGGGCGCCGAATTGTAGGGGGGCAGGACAGAGACTTGCGAGCGGCCCCTGCCGCAACCTAGCTTGCTCCGCAGTGCCCACCGCCTCCGCCCTGCCCGATTGGACCAGTCTGGGACTGTTCCTCGTGATCGTCGGCGGCTTTCTGCTGGCGAGTGCGCTCGTGCTGCGCCCGCCCCGAGAGTGGGTGGAGCAGGCTCTGGGGCTGGCGCGGCCGCGGCTCGCCGCGCTGCGTGAGCAGATTTTCCACCGCGTGCAGATGGCGGTCGGCTTTCTGTACATCCTGGGCGGTTTCGCCCTGCAGCTCTACGGACGCCAGAGCATGAGCGAGTCTGGCCCGCGCGAGTTTCCCGCCGTGTGGGCGGGAGCGATGCTGGTCAGCACGCTGGTTTTGCTGGGTCTGGGTTGGTGGTACTCGACGCACGCCTTTCGGCAGGCACTGGTCGAGGTGCTGGATACCCGCCCGGTGGATCTGGTGAGCCAGTCGGAGCTCGCCAAGGAGATCGGACTTCTGGTGGGAGTGCGCCCGCAGCCCGGCGAGTCGACCGAGTTGTTTGCCCAGCGAGTCCAGCGGGCGCTGGGATTGCGAGCCGCCGGCTCGCGGCCCGCTTCGCGGCACGAAGAGCTGGGAGAGTTCGACGAGCCTTTGTCCTAGACTGTCCCCACGCCATGCCTCCGCGCCGCAAATCATCGCGATCCACTCCTCGCACACCATCCAAGAAGGCTCATCCCAAGGCCGCGCCGAAGCAGAAGGCCGCGCCGAAGCAGAAGGCCGCGCCGAAGCAGAAGGCAGCGCCGAAGCAGAAGGCAGCGCCGAAGCAGAAGGCAGCGCCGAAGCAGAAGGCAGCGCCGAAGCAGAAGGCCGCGCCGAAGCAGAAGGCCGCGCCGAAGCAGAAGGCCGCGCCCAAACCGAAGGTCAAAGCCAAGGCCGGATCGCGCGCGCGCCGTCTCGACAAGGTGATCCTGCTGCCGGTGCGCAATGCCGTGATCTTCCCGGGAGTCGTGCTGCCCTTCGGCATCGGCCGCGAGCGCTCGCTGCGCGCGATCCAGGAGGCTGTGCGCATCCAGCAACCGATCGGCGTGCTGATGCAGCGCGATGCCACCAAGGACGATCCCGCTCCCGAGGATCTCTACCCCGTCGGCACGTTGGCCGAGGTGCTGCGCTACATCCACACCGAGGACGGCGGCCACCACGCAGTCTGCCAGGGCCGCGCGCGCTTCCGCGTGCTCGAAGTGCTGCAGACCGAGCCCTATCTGGTGGGGCGCATCGAGTGGATTCCCGAGCTGCACGCCGAGGATCGCTCGCTGGAGGCGCCCTTCGTGGCGCTCAAGGAGCAGGCGCGCGAAGCGCTGGAGCTGATGCCCGGCGCGCCGGAGGAGCTGAGCCATGTGATCCAGAATGTCGGCACGCCGGCGCTGCTGACCGACATGGTGGCGACCTTCCTCGAGATCACGCCGCCGGAGAAGCAGCAGCTGCTCGAGATGGCCGATGTGCGTGCGCGCATGGAGCGCGTGCAGCAGCGGCTCGCGCACATGATCGAGGTGCTCAAGCTCTCGCGCGACATCCGCACGCGCACCAAGGGCGTGCTCGACAAGGCGCAGCGCGAGTACTACCTGCGCGAGGAGCTCAAGACGATCCAGAAGGAGCTGGGCGAAGAGGGTGCGCACGAGGCGGAGCTGGCGCGGCTCTCGGAGAAGCTCGGCGGTCTGGGGCTGGCCCCGGATGTGCTCGAAGAGGCGCAGAAGGAACTCAAGCGCCTCGAGCGCATGCCGCCTTCCTCGGCGGAGTACGCCATGTTGCGCACCTGGATCGACATGGTGGTCGATCTGCCCTGGTCGAAGAGCAGCGAGGAGTCGATCGATCTGGCGCGCGCGCGGGCCGTGCTGGAGGCCGATCACCACGGACTCGACAAGGTCAAGACGCGCATCCTCGAGTTTCTCGCCGTGCGCAAGCTCAAGCCCGATGGCAAGAGCCCGATCCTGTGTCTGGTC